>CAZBXF010000027.1:0-5946 GCA_964495635.1 uncultured Phycisphaeraceae bacterium | reverse complement strand
TGTTCCTGCTGGGGTACGAGGCGTGCTTCAGGCGGTTGGGGGATATGGACAAGCCGGAAGGGTCTGGGCACTGAAGAAGGCACTGGGCACTAGGGTTGGAAGAAGAAGGGACTGGGGGCTGGGCGCTGGTGGAACGCGGGCGCCGTCGGCATCTGGCATTTGTCTTTCCCTAGTGCCAAGTGCCTAGTGCCTCGCCCCTTCCCGCGCGCTACGCTCGCTGACCATGCGGATCCTCATGCTGGGCTGGGAATTCCCGCCGTTTATTGCTGGTGGCCTTGGGGTCGCCTGCTACGGCCTGACGCGCGCGCTTGATAAGGCCGGGCATGAGGTTGTGTTCATCCTGCCCAAGCCGGTGGATCGTTCGCACGCTTCGCACGTGAAAGTCCTTTCTCCCGAAGCACTTGCGTCGCTCGGAGGGCCACACGAGCGGGTTGAGGCTGCGGCGTCGGGCTCGGCCGGCGGCGGCCCAGTGACTCCCCTGGACTCGCACGGGATGCCGCTGTATGGGTTCCAGCATGCGACGTTCAAGGGGGTTCCGGCGTCGTTCTCGAACCCGTATCCGACGTTTGATCCGGCCAACTTTGTGCGGCTGACGGGGCTTTCGGCGGCGGACCTTGGGAGCGCGGACCCGGCGACGCTCGACGCGGCGGCGGCGGTGGCGGCGCTTGGTGATGCGGGGCTGCCGACTGGCGCGGCGGACTGGAGCCCTGGCGGGCTGATGAACGCCGCGGCGATGACGCCCATTGGCGGCAACTCCACGGCGGGGGTGGGGTATGGGAACGACCTGATCGGCGACAGCGAGCGGTATGCGCGGCTGGTCGTGGCGCTGGCTCGGCGCGAGCGCTTCGACGCGATCCACGCCCATGACTGGCTCACGTATCCGGCGGGCATCGCGCTGGCGAAGGTGAGCGGCAAGCCGCTGCTGGTGCATGTGCACTCGACGGAGTTTGATCGCGCGGGCAACAACGTGAACCAGCGGGTGTACGACATCGAGCGTGCGGGCATGCACGCCGCGGACCGGGTCCTGGCGGTGAGCCAGTTCACCAAGTCGATCTGCGTGCGGCGCTATGGCGTGCGGACGGACAAGATCGATGTGGTGTACAACGGCATCGAGCGTGAGGCGCAGCAGCCCGCGGCGGGCACCCGGATCGAGAGCACCGACAAGATCGTGCTCTTCCTCGGTCGCATCACGATGCAGAAGGGGCCGGAGTACTTCATCGCCGCGGCCAAGCGCGTGCTGGAGAAGTATCAGAATGTGAAGTTCGTGCTTGCGGGCTCGGGCGACATGGCCCTGCGCATGATCGAGCTTGCGGCGGGGCTGGGCATCGGGCACAAGGTGCTGTTCACGGGCTTCCTGCGCGGGCGTGATGTGGAGCGCGTCTTCAAGATGGCGGACTGCTACGTCATGCCCAGCGTGAGCGAGCCCTTCGGGCTGGCTGCGCTGGAGGCTGTGAGCCACGATGTGCCGGTGATCCTGAGCAAGACGAGCGGCGCGAGCGAGGTGCTGACGCACGTGCTGAAGGTTGATTTCTGGGACATCGACGAGATGGCCAACAAGATCGTCGCGGTGCTGCGCCACCCGCCCTTGAGCCAGACGCTGCGCGAGCACGGCAACTTTGAGCTGCACCGCCTGACGTGGGACGAGGCCGCGAACCGGTGTGTGGAGAGCTACGCGAAGGCGAGCGCGGCACGCGGGGTCGTTGGGACGGTGTGAGTGGGACCGGTGCAGGCGGGCAGGTCAGGCAGAACCGGGACTCAACCAGATCGCGACTGCGACGGCCGCCCAGAGTGCGATGCCGATGAGCATGGCGATCCACTCGAGGCAGATGAGCGAGGATCGCGCCCAGGCGCGCACCGCCGCGAGGCACCACGCGCCGAGCGCGAGGTAGACGCAGAGCACCACGAAGAGGGCGAGGGTTACGACGGTTGGGTCTGCCTTGAGGCGCACTGCGGCGACCAGCGGGAGGAGCGGGATGCCCAGCGCGATGATCACACCAGAGAGCATCGTGATGGTGTAGAGCGGCCGGAGGAGGCGGCTTGATGCGATGTCCCGGCTGAACCGAGCCGGCCCGTTGCAACGCATCAGCCAGGTCCAGCGACCGAGGTTCCCAAGCTGGAGGTACCGGCGGCCAGACGGATCGGCGTACCAGGCTTGGCCGGCGTTGCCGGGCTGTTTCACCATCAGGCTCCTGTGTTGGCCGCGCAACGGCGCGGCATGGACGTGATGGACCTGAGATGCGTCTGGATGTCCGGCGCTGGCGGGGCCCTCCCTTACGGTCGGGCTGCATGTTGGTCTGCGCGGGTGTTGCTCACCCGCCGCTGGCCGGGGCTTCGTTGGCGCCGCCCTTGGCGGCGAGGGCCTTGTCGATGGTCTCGATGAGCTTGTCCTTGAGGTTTGCGCTGTAGCCGACCTCGACCTCGAGGACCTTGCCGTCCTGGTCGATGACGTAGAGGAAGGGGTAGCCGGTGACCTTGTAGCGGCTGGTGATGCTCTCGGCCTTCATGATCTGCTCGTACGTGTAGCCGCTCTTCTTCATGAAGCCCAGGGGGTCTGCGCTGGGATCGTTCTCGACGTTCATGCCGAGGATCGCGACGGGCTTGTCCTTGTAGTGCTCGTGGACGGCCTGGATCTGGGGCATGGCCTTGATGCACCAGCCGCACCATGTGCCCCAGAAGTCCATCACGACGACCTTGCCCTTGTAGTCGGCGAGGCTGCGCTTCTGGCCTGTGCCGTTGGTGAGGGTCCAGTCGGGGGCTGCGGAGCCGACCGCGAGGCCGACCTGGGGCTTGGCGGTCTCGCGCTTGCGCTCGGGGTCGCCGAGGCGCTGGCCGCGGCTGCCGCTGGCGCGGCGGACCTCGCCCGCGCGGACGCGGTAGCCGTCCGGCACTGCGAGCGCGTAGGTCGCGGGTGTCACCTTCTCATCCACGCGCACATCGGAGAGGACCGCGGCGCGGGTCTGGGTCCTGGGCTTGCTGCCTGCGGGCGCGTTGGGCTCGCTGATCGTGCTGATGCGTTCGATGCGGCGGGGCAGGCCGTCGGCTGCTGCGAAGAACCAGCGGGTGCCGGCGCCGGCGGCGGCGGCGGCCGGGTCGGTGCTGGGCACGAAGATCACGGCGCAGTCCTCCTTGACCCACTTGCGGTTGCCCTCGTGCAGCGCGCCGGCGGCGTCCTTCAGGGGTTCCTCGTCGAGCATCTCCCAGACGACGGCGGGCCGGGCCGCCTGCGTGCCGAAGAAGGTCGAGAGTTCCTCCTTGTCGTTGATGGATCGCTCCACCACCGCCTTTTCCTTCTCCCGGACTGAGCGGACGACGACGCCATCGAAGCCGATCTCGAACTTTCCGGGGGCTGCTTCCGCGGGCGCGGCGGCGGGCGCCTCGGGCGCGGTCGGCGCGGCGGCTGGGGCTGCGGGAGTGGCGGGGGTGGCGGGTGCGGCGGCGGGCTTTGCGGGCGCGCGTCCTGCGGACTCGCCCTTGGCGTGCACGCGCCAGCCGCCTGCTTCGGCCTTGGCCTGGGTCACGGTGGCGGTGTACGTCGGCAACGACTCGGCGCCCGCGCCCTCCGCGCTGACCTTGATCTTGTACGAGATCGCACGGCGGTCGGCGATGGCGCGACGGAATGCGTCGATCACGGCCTGAGGATCACCCTGCTTGGCGGCCTGGGGCGCACCGGCCGGGGTGGGATCGGCCTTGGGGCGGGCGCCTGCCTGGGCCAGCGCTGGGCTGGCGGCGGTCAGGAGCGTCGCCACTGCGAGCAGAGACGCGGCCGAGGCACCGCGGAGCGAAGAGACCACACGACCGCTGTGCGCAACGTTCATCGTTCACCTCCGTGCCATCACTCAGAGCCACGCGCGTTCCGAGGCCCACCGAGCCTTCGGTCAGCATGGTGACCACCACGGTGATCACCATGGTGACCCACATGGTACCGAGGCGGTGCCGGGGCGGTTCGCCCCGTGTTTGGACGCCCGGTTGGGGCACTGGTTCCGGGGCGAGGTGGGATTGTGGTTCTCGGGCCATGGGCGGGAGGGGGCGGGGCTTCGAGGGGGCCATGCGCCGGAGCTTGGAAACGTCTACACTTAGGGTTCCCCGGCGTCACGTGAGGTGAAGGCACGTCGGGGCGTGGCCAGGCAGTTGGGGCGTGTCGGACCGGAGCGTCTCCGAGATTCCGTCGCCCGGAAGAGATTCGCAGTCGTCCATCTCGCCACGATCAATCGTTGATGACCCTCCTCGCCGACCTCACCCGCTCCCAAGGCAACTCAATGCTCCTCCACCCAGACAACGCGTCCGCCGAGTCCTCCATCAGCCCCGAGATCGCCGCGGAAGTCGAAGCCGCCATGCAGGCGATGGACAAGGACGCCGCCGCGAAGGCGGGTGCGAAGCCCGCGATCCGTGGGCCGCGCGTGATCCAGTCGGGGCGTGAGCACCGGCCGGGCAAGGTCGTCTCCGTTGGCCCGACGGACGTGTTCATCGAGTTCGGTCCTAAGGAGCTGGGCATCGTCCCCCGGATCCAGTGGCCTGAGGATCAGGTGCCGACGGTCGGGAGCGAGATCGCGGTTGTCGTCGACAAGTTCGAGGCGGCCGAGAGCCTGTACATCTGCTCGCGTCCCGGCTCGGTGCAGAAGGCCGCGTGGGAGATGCTGGAGCCCGGGCAGGTTGTCGAGGCCCGCGTCACTGGCGTCAACAAGGGCGGGCTTGAGATGGAGGTTGCGGGCCACCCGGCGTTCATGCCGGCGAGCCAGGTCTCGCTCGACCATGTCAAGGACCTCTCGGTCTTCATCGGCGAGAAATGGCCGTGCGCCGTCTCGCGCGTGGATCGCACGGGGCGCGGCAACGTGGTGCTCTCGCGTCGCGACGTGCTCAACATGGAGCGCAAGGAGCAGGCGAGCAAGCTCCGCGACACACTCCAGGAAGGGCAGACCATCGAGGGCACGGTCCGCAAGATCATGCCCTTCGGCGCGTTCGTCGACATCGGCGGCGTGGATGGCCTGATCCACATCACGGACCTGACCTACGACCGCGTCGGCTTCGGCGAGAAGGCCGTGGCGAAGTTCGTTCAGGAAGGCCAGCGCGTCACGGTCCGGATCATGAAGCTCGACTGGGAGAACAACCGCATCTCCCTGGGCCTCAAGCAGACTGCTTCGGACCCCTTCGCGACCGCCGTCAACTCGATCGTCGAGGGTGCGGAGGTCACGGGCAAGGTCACGAAGCTGCTGGAGTTTGGCGCGTTCGTCGAGCTCGCCCCCGGCGTTGAGGGCCTGGTCCACATCAGCGAGCTGGATCACCGGCGCGTCACGAATGTCGGTGAGGTCGTGAAGCAGGACGAGATCGTCCGGGCCAAGGTCATCAAGATCGACAAGGACAACCGGCGCGTCTCCCTCTCGCTCAAGGCGCTCAAGCCGCTGCCCGAGATCAACGTCGGTGGCGCCGGCGGCGGCGGTGGGAAGGGTGGCAAGGGCGACCGCGGCAAGCCCGTCGGGCGCACCGTCGAGGAGATCAAGAAGGAGACGCCGGCCCTGCGGCGCCTGCGCGAGCAGGCCAAGCAGAAGGTCACGAAGTTCAAGGGTGGCCTGGGCTAAAGCCGGTTGGGCCAGCTGGACACGAAACTCATCAGCGATCCCCGCCCGTGCGGGGATCGCTGTGCTTTTGGGCGTGGTGCGAGGGGGGTCGCAGGATCCGGAGGACGAACCAGGCTGGATGCCCCGCCTACACGTTCTTTCGCCCCGGCGGGCAACGCCGTGAACTGAACGCTTGGTTGCAATCTGGTCCGGCTTTCGCCCTTTGGGCGCTCGGTCATTGCGAGTGGCTTCAGCCACTCGGAGGCATGTTCTTTGGACTCCTGGCCCCTTGGGCCAACCCGGTCGCTTACATCGGTATCTCTCGGGTATTCTGCCGCGATGCCACGCTCATGGACCAAGAACTACTACCACATTGTGTTCAGCACCAAGCGTC
>CAZBXF010000026.1:0-24998 GCA_964495635.1 uncultured Phycisphaeraceae bacterium | reverse complement strand
TGGGGTGGAGGGTGTCGGGAGGCGGGGCTTCCCCGCCTCCTGACATCAGCGATCGGACTTTGGCACGTCGCCGTGGTGTGCTCGCAGCCAATTTCGAACCCCTGCCTCTGACTGTCCTGCTCTACTCATCCCCCGAACAGCCGCTTCCACCAGCCGCCGGGGGCTTGCGGCGGGGCATCGCTGATCGTGCAGGCCCGTACCCAGGTCTTGATCGCGTCGAGCCTGGGCTCCATTGGCCCGGCCTGGTTCACGCTTGGGACGGCGGTGATGGTGAAGTTTGCGAGCCGCGCCGTTCGCGGCGGGACGACTCGGGCCACGAGGACAGAGTGAAGCTCGATTGGCGTGTCGCGCTCGGTGGCGTGATGGACCTCGCTCGTCGCGACCGCCTGGCCGTTCGGGAGCTTCACCGGTGAGCCAGCGATGGGCAAGCCGGAGCGTTGAATCACGGTCTCCGCATCATCGGGGCCGAGGTCGCGCGGCGACTGCATCGTCAGGACCGTCAACCGAAGCGTGAGCGACTCATCGTTCGGATCGAAGAAGACGGCAGTGCCATCGGCTCGGATTCGACGGCCCAAGCGTTGGGGAGCTGGAACGCAACAAGCTCGCCTTGGTACTTGACGGTCTTCATGATAGAGCGACGATAGGGAGGGACGGTGAGTTCGTAGTCTGGATGGGTTGGAGTGTTCGGTGCGTGCGTGGGAAAGGCCTGGCGGGCCGTCCCAAGGCGTGATCTGTCACGTTTTGGCTGTGGGGGCATCGGAGCTTGGCCGGGGAAGCTGTTTCGGCGTGACTCTGGAAAGAGTGGGCGTACGAATCAGGGGTGTGTGACTCGGAGGTTGGGACTCGACCCTATGGGAAATGAACTCATGAAGCTTGCCACGCTCCTTGTTCTCTTCGTTGCCGCAGCGGTGGTCGCGGGTGGTGCGATACTGGCCTGGGCTCAGCCTGCGGGCGGTCCCGCGCTGGAGACGCTGTTGCGCCAGAGTGAGGAAGCTGCGAAAAGGCAGTCTCAGCCTGCGAGCGCACCGACGAAGACCAGCGGGACCGACGCCGCCAATCCACCCAGCACCCCACATGCGCCCGGCGAGACGGGCGAGAAGGACACGAAGGCCGTGAAGACCGTGACGACCGCCATCTACAGCCGCGCCGGGTATGACATCACGCCTCTGAGCAAGGAGGTCATCAAGGAGCTTGCCAAGAAGCTCTCACCCGAGGATGCCAAGGTGATCCTCAACGCGGGCACCGAGCCGGCCTTCTGCGGCAACCTGCTCGACAACAAGAAGGACGGGACGTATGCGTGCAAGCTGTGCGGGCTGCCGCTGTTCAGCAGCGAGCACAAGTTCAACAGCGGTACGGGCTGGCCGAGCTTCTTCGCGCCCTACGCGACCGATCACATCAAGTACGTGAAGGACACGAGCTACGGGATGGTGCGGGTGGAGATCCTCTGCAACCGCTGTGACGCGCATCTGGGGCACGTCTTTGATGACGGTCCGAAGGACAAGACGGGTCTGCGGTACTGCCTGAACTCGGCGAGCATGGAGTTCTTTGAGAAGGGCACGGCGCTGCCGCTGGCGCCGATCGCGACCAAGACGGCGTACTTCGCCGGCGGCTGCTTCTGGGGCATCGAGCACCGCTACCAGGAGACGCCGGGCGTGATCAACGCGGTGTCGGGGTACATGGGCGGCAATGTCGAGAAGCCCACGTACAAGCAGATCTGCACCGACCTTACGGGTCATGCTGAGGTCGTGAAGATCGAGTACAACCCCGCCCAGACGACGTACCGCCAGCTTCTCGAGCGTTTCTTCAAGCTTCACGATCCGACGCAGCTCAACCGCCAGGGGCCGGACATTGGCAGCCAGTATCGCTCGGCGATCTTCGCGGTGGACCAGAGCCAGCTTGACGAGGCCAAGGCGTTCGTCACCGAGCAGGCAAGCAACCCCAGGTTCAAGGGGCGCCCGATCGTGACCGAGGTGCAGATGGCGGCGACGCAGGGTCCCGGCATCTTCTGGGTGGCCGAAGACTACCACCAGGACTACAACGAGCGCACCGGCCATCAGTGCTACCTGCCGGAGTGAGGCAGGCTGGGGCGGATGCCCGGCGTCTGTTGGGTTGTCGGGCGCCAGTTTCCGAACATTGACCCGCCAGTCCGATGGCCGTTCTCGGGACATGGGGCATAGTGATGGGAGTGGCTGCTCGCAGAGTGGCCCCGGGCTGTCGCCTGCTCTGGAGTCTCCCATGCGTTCCACACTCTTTGCCGCTTCTGTCCTTGTCGCTGCTGTATCGCCTGCCTTTGCGGATGCAGTGTTTGCGGATACGGAGTTCAATGACTCCAACTGGGGCTTCGAGACGGTGCAGATTGGGACGGGCGGGAGCGGGTCCGGGGTGCAGGTCACGGGCGTGGGCAATCCGGGCAAGGCGCGGCGGGTGACGCTCTCGCCGAATGCTGGGGGGACGATCTGGGGCTTCAGCCGCTACGGAAACACACTTGCGACGCGGTATGTGCCGTCGGTCGATGGGGCGATCGCCTCCATCAACTTCAGCTTCGATGCGAGGCTGGTGTCGGGCAGTGGCGACGGGCAGGCGGTGATGGTCGCGCTCAAGCAGGGCCAGGTGATCTACGGCGCCTCGTACTCGGTCACCGGCTCGAGTGGTGGGTGGGCGACCTTCGCGCAGACCGGGCTGGTCGCGTCCGACTTCCTCAGGTTGGACGGGTTGGCGGGGGTTCCGAACTTCAGTGAGACGGGGGCTCCGATCCGCTTCGGGATCGCGTCTGGCAACAGCGCCCCGAACGCTTCGTACACGACAGTGGCTGACTACGACAACTTTGTGGTGACGATCGTGCAGGTTCCGGCGCCCGGGGCGGCTGGCCTGCTCGCGGCGGCGGCGGTGCTGGCCGCCCGGCGCCGGCGCTAGATCGGCCCGGGCTCCGGCGGGCGGCCGGTTGCCCTGGTCGTCAGGACTGTTGATTTGCATGGCGCACGCCCCGTGATGGGTGTATTCTCTGGCATGATTCCGAATCTTCCACAGCCGCAGCCCAACCCGAGTGACTCCGAACCCAAGAGCGTGCTGGATCTGGCCGCGGAGCAGGTCCGTGTGCCGGGCAAGCCGCTTGAGGCTCCTCCGGAGTTCCGTGATTCGCCGGTGTGGAACGCGCTGGTGACGGAGCCACTCACGGGCGTCTGCATCATGTCGATCGAAGGGCGTGTGGTGTGGATGAACGAGCAGTCCGCGCGGATCTGGCACGGAAAGTTTGCGCAGGCGTCGGAGTATGCGGGGCGGCCAATGCGGGAGCTGTTTCCGCAGGAGATTGTGGACGAAAACCTGGCGCTCATGAAGCGAGTGGCGACTGGCCAGCGGGCGATCCTTGTCCGTCGGATCTGGCGTGGCTGGCAGACGCTGGTGTGGATGCACTCGATTCCGGGAGAGCCGGCCGAGGCCGGGTCGAGCAAGCCCGGCGAGGTTCCGCCGCGGATCCTGATGATCTCCCGGCGCGTAGGTGGGGATGCGCTGTCGGATGAGACGCTGTCGTCCAAGGTCGAGGTCGTGGAGGCGGAGATCGCCGATCTCGGCCCTCTGGATGCGCTGAGCGAGCGCGAGCTTGAGGTGCTGGCTTTGCTGGGCCAGGGGCTGAGCGTGAAGGAAATCGCGTCACTGCTCTTCCGGAGCGCGAAGACGATCGAGAACCACCGCCAGTCGATCGGCCGCAAGCTCAAGCTTGATGACCGTGTGAAGCTGTCAGAGATTGCGCGGCGAGCAGGCCTGACGGTGCGTGATGCGGACCGAACGCGGAGCTGAAGCGGGCGCGCGTCAGGGCGTCTCGGGCACTCGTCCAGGCCCGATCTCAACAGTCCCGATGAATGTGGCGCCCTTCTCCGCGGTCAGGCTTCGGGCCTTGAACTGGCCGGAGGCCCGGGCCGAGCGAGCGAGATGGACATGGCCATCGCAGGTGGCGGTGGCGTCGATCTGGCCGCGCACATCGAGGAGCTCGCCCGCGTGCAGACGCTTGGTAAGGGGCTTGGCCTTGGCCTCGATGATGAGGCGGCCGACCGTCATGATGATGGCGGATGAAGAGGCACCGCGGATCTCGATGTCATCGAGGTTGAGCGGGCGGTAGCAGGTTGGGCAGGTGGTATTGCGTGCGGCGGCAGGAACGGTCAATCCCTGCGAGCAGTGGTAGCAACGCACGTCGCGCATAGGCACTGCTCTTGCCATCGCAGTCTCTCAGGCAACGGGGCTTGGGCCTCAATCGGCGGACGCGGACTTCTGGGAGGTGCGGCCGGTGGTCTGGGACATCCAATCGCTGCGGTTCACGGCGACCTCGCCGGGTGTGCCCGAGCCGGCGGCCCAGTCGGGGAGGCGCACGCTGGTCCGAGACGGCTTGGACTCGAGGGAGGGCGCGCTGGTGGTAACTGCCGGGGTGGTGGCCGCGATCGGTGCCGTGGCGGCTATGGGCGGCTGACCCTTCAGGGCGGTTGCGACGGCGTCGGGACCCACGGCCACCTTGCCGGAGAAGATGGCACCTTCGGCGACGATCAGGGCGGCGGCGACGACCTCGCCCGTGACTCGGGCGGAGGCCGTCAGCTGAAGACGCTCGGTCGCAAGGACGTCGCCGTCGTACTGCCCCTCAATGAGGATCGTGGCCGCTCGGACGCTTGCGCGGGTTTGGGACTGGGCCGCGAACTTCAGCTCGCCGGGCCCTTCGGCGGTGACGGAACCCTCGACGCTGCCCTGGATGAGAGCGCCGCCTGAGAGGGTCAGCTCGCCCTTGAAGCGGGCTCCGGCGCCGATCACGGTCTGGTTGGTGTGGTTCTGCTCGGCCATGGTGACTCCCGTGACCGGAGGGATGGTCCGGCCTGACGAAGGCTATCGGACGACGAACACCGCGGGCGTGAAAACGGGTCACAACCGACAGAGAGGCCACGCGACGGCCTGCGGCCAGCGGGCCGAGGGCGCGGCGGGCCGCGCTCGAGTCGACCGGGATCCGGTTCGGAAGCGGGTGCGCGCAGGGCGCCGGCGCGGTATGGTGAACAGATGGAAACCACTGAGCGAACTCAAGCCGATCCGTCGCCGTGGATCGGCGGCATGTGTGACGGTGCTGCGATGATGCTGCTGGCTGCGTTGATCCCGGCTGTTTCGCTCGGGGGTGGATGCGCGATGGGGGGACAGGCTGCAGCGCAATCGCGAGTGTCTGCCTCGGAGTCGGCGGCAAATCGGGCGCTTCTGGAAGAGGCCACGAAGCTGATGACGGGCTCGTTCAGCAGCGCGCGTCAGGCGGCCGATGATCCGGACTTCCTCGACATCCGGCTTGAGATGGTGAGGATCTGGGAGGGGCGTCACGACGTGCCGGCCGGCGTTTGGCTGTATGTGGAACAGGCGCGCGCGGACCTCCTGGACAAACCGTACCGGCAGCGCATCTATCACGTCGTCGTCCGTGACGACGGTCGGATCGTGAGCAGTGTGCACGAGATCGGGTCCGGCGCGACTGCGGCTGGCGCCGCGACCGGAGCCTCGGTCTGGGCTGGGGCCTGGCGGGAGCCGTCGCGTTTCGCATCGTTGTCGCCAGGGGATCTTGCCGCGCGTGAGGGGTGCGAGGTTGTCCTCGAGCGGACCCGGCCGGGGCGGTTTGAGGGCGGGACCGAGGGGCAGAACTGCCTGAGCACTCTGCGGGGCGCGACCTATGCCACGAGCGTGGCGATCATCACCGAGACGGGGCTGGAGACATGGGATCGCGGGTTTGACGCTTCAGGGAACCAGGTTTGGGGCGCGGTGAAGGGTGGGTACCGGTTCGAACGTGTCAGGTAGCGCGGCGTTTGGGTTCGGGGTGTGTGGCGTGATGGCGGGATCCGGTGTTCAGGAAAAGGGAGTCTCGAACATGGGCCAGCGTTTCTCTGCAGGGATGGTCGTGACCGTGTGCGTTGTGATGCTCCTCTGCCTGGCCGGGCTCACCGGCTGCGAGAGCAAGGTTAACCAGGAAAACTGGGACAAGATCACGATGGGCATGACGCAGGGCGAGGTTGAGGGCATCCTCGGTCCCGGAACCAGGCAAGAGATCCAGGGCACGAGCATCTCGGGCGCCGGAATCGCCGGCGGCGCGGCCCGCAACTCGCTGGATACCTATCTGTGGAAGATGGGTACGAAGGAGGTCTCGATCACCTTCAAGGATGGCAAGGTGATGGCGAAGAACCCGTAGCGGCCAGCGGTGTGCGGCGCGGGGAGGTCACTGGGCCGGTCCGGGTGGCGGCACGATCGCGTCCGGGCGGTCGGGCGACTTGGCGATGACGTCGCGGATATAGGTCTGGAAGTCATCGTGCATGATCTTCATGCCCGGGTGGCTCATCATGCGACGGAAAGACTCTTCGTCCCGCAGGAGCGCCATGCGCCTTGAGAGCGATTGGAAGTAGTCCTCGCTGAGCTGGCCCATGCAGCGGCTGTACCAGGCGATCTCGAGGACGGACATCTGCATCAGGTTGAAGAAGTACTGTCGGACTTCTTCGTCGGTGGATATGCCCTGCATGTCGTCCTTGTAGACGCGGGCCAGGGCGGGGTCCTCGACGCGCATCTTCCTGAGCATCATCTGCAGCTCGACGAGCTTGGTGAAGTTCATCACCTGATAGGCGCGGCGCCAATGACGGAGCTGGAGCGCCGCGAAGGTAAGCGAGCCGATGATCGCGAGAGAGCCGATGCCCTGCAGGATGAGCTGGACGGTCTGCAGCGTCTCGGCGGCGGCGAGGGTCGGCGGAACGAACGTGGCCAGTGGAATCATGGCGGCATCGTTGGCACGTTGTGGCGCGTTGTTCTGGGTTGACCGTGTATCCAAAGACCCGGTGCGGGGTCAGGGGCGTGCGTGCTGGGCGATCAGGCTCGCGGCATGCCGGGCCTGGGACTCGGTCACGTCCAGGTGCATGACGGCGCGGATCCGGCGCAGGCCGGTCGCGAGCACAAAGACGCCATCGCGTGCGAGCCGGGCAGCGAGCTCGGCGGCGTCGATCGGCATCGCCTCGGGCAGATCGAGATAGACGATGTTGGTCTCGGGCCCGTGAAGGGCCTGGTCCGGGTGCAGGCGCAGTGCAGAGCCACCGCCGGTGGCGATCTGGGCGAAGGTGCGTGCGTGCTTGTGATCGATCGCGAGGCGCTGGACGTGGTGGTCCATGGCGTAGAGGGCGGCACCGGCGAGGAGGCCGGCCTGGCGCATGGCGCCGCCCAGAAGCTTGCGGAAGCGGTGGGCGCGGTGGATGGTGCGGGCATCGCCGGCGACGATCGAGCCCACGGGAGCGCCCAAGCCCTTGCTGAAGCAGCAGCAGACCGTGTCGAAGGGCGCGGCGAGGTCGCGCATGGGAGTGGCGGTGGCGACGTGGGCGTTCCAGAGGCGGGCGCCATCGAGATGGCATCGCAGGCCCTTGGCGCGGGCGGCGTCGGTGACGCGATTGAGTGAGGCAAGATCCCAGACGGAGCCGCCGCCGCGGTTGTGGGTGTTCTCGATGATGGCGAGACGCGCGACGGCGAAGTGGGGGTTGTCGGGTCTGATCGCGGCGAGAAGGTCGGAGTCGGTGAAGGTGCCGCGCGGGCCGCGCAGGCCCCGGACCATGCATCCGGAGATTGCCGCGGGCCCACCGGCCTCATAATGGATGATGTGGCTGTCCTCGTGGCAGATGATCTCATCGCCGGGTTCGGTCTGGCTCCGGATGGCGATCTGGTTGGCCATCGTTCCGCTGGGAACGAAGAGGGCGGCCTCTTTGCCGACGAGCGCGGCGAAGGCCTCCTGGAGGCGCTGGACGGTGGGGTCGTCGCCGAGAACATCGTCGCCCAAGGGCGAGGCCATCATCGCTTCACGCATGGCGGCGGTGGGGCGGGTGACGGTGTCGCTGCGGAGGTCGACGCCGGGGGTGACGGGGTTGTGCGGGCCGTGATGCGTCTGCATCCCGCCAGCGTAGAGGCGCGAGGGGACGCATGCGAAGTGGAGGGTCAGTGGTCGCGCCGGACCTGGGCCGCGAGGCGTCCCATCTGGCGGCGGAGCTGGACGAAGCCCATGGCGCCGATGACGCTGAGGATGAGGGAGAAGGCAAAGACCCAGGCGCTGGGATTGTCGCCGCCCGCGGCCTTGATCCCCTCGAAGATGGCCACGGCCATAAGGGGCGCAAGCAGGCCACGGAGGCCGTTGAGGGTGACGTGGGTGGCCATGTACTGGCTGGTCTGGCTTGGCGGGGAGAAGTCGACGTGGCCAAGGTTCCAGGCGAGGGTGCCGCCGGCATAGCCGAAACCCATCGTGAGCTGGCCCAGGAACATGAGCTCGACGCGGTGCAGGAGCGCTCCGAGGAAGAAGATGACCGCCGCGGCGACGAAGACCCAGCTGTGGATGCTGCGGAAGCGGACGACGTGGGCGCGGTCAAGGACTCGGGCCCACATCGGGATGGCGAGTGGCATGATGAAGAGCGGGCCCGCGCTGCTGATGAGGATGGACCAGAAGTAGGAGAGGTTGAACTCTTCGCGGAGGGTGATGACCAGGACTGGGACGACCATCAGGTTGCCGGTGCCGAGGACGAACATCCAGAGCATGAAGCGGGCGTACCACGGGTCCTGGCGAAGGACCCGCCAGACGACGATCGGACCCATCCATGGTGGCAGGACTCCGGCGCCTTCTCGCTCGCGCCGCAGGAGGTCCTTCTCGCGACGGACGCGGAGCTTGGAGAAAAACCAGACAGCGGAGAGGCCGACGAGGCAGAGGGCAGGTATGGCGACGCGGAAGCTCTCGGCGCGGGCGTCGAGCAGCGCGCCGAGCGTCAGGCCCACGAGCGCGACGACCAGCACCTGCACGGTCGAAAAACGGCCGATGATGCCGGCGCGGAGATGGCGCGGGTAGTTGGAGCGCCAGATGGTGGGGCGGACGGTGATGATGCCGGACCAGCAGGAGCGCGCGGTGAGGACGAGGAGGACGAGCAGGTAGAGGCCGACTTCGGAGGTCGGGAGGGCGGCCATACAGGCGATGACGCCGATGACGCAGACCTGAAGGGCGTTGACGAATTTGACCTTTGGCGAACCTTGGGCGAGGGGGCTCCAGAGGAAGCTCAGGATGTTGGCCATCGCGTCCATCGCGCCCAGAAGCGCGACGGCGAAGTTGAGGCGGGTCTCGGGGACGATGCCTGTGAAGGTCTGCTTGGCGAAGACGGCGACGACGCCACCCTCAACGAGGGCGAGGGCGAAAGCGAAGGCTGTGGTGGAGCCGAGCTCGAGGGCGTAGCTGCGCCGGGAGAGGTAGGGGATGGAAGCGGGCAGGAACGAGCGGGCGGCTCTGGCGGGTGCGCCGAGGATTCCTGAAGTCACCGTGGTCTGGGCAGGGATGTTCAACGGTGTGGCCGGCGGGACGTTGATGAAGGGCGGAGTTGCCTGCTCAGACAGAGCCGGCGGCGTTGGGGTCGATCCGGCGGAGCTCGGCGATCGTCTTCCGAAGGCGGCGCTGCAGAAGGGCAACCCGCAGGAGCGAGCGAACGCGCGTCACGAGTTCGAGCTTGTTGACCGGCTTGGTGACGAAGTCGTCGGCGCCGACCTCCACGGCCCGCTCTACGTCGGCAACCTCGTTGAGCGCCGTGACCATGACGATCGGGATGTCGCGGGTGGCGGGGTCTTTCTTCAGCTTCGCGCAGACCTGGAAGCCGCTCATGCGCGGCATCATGATGTCGAGGAGGATGATGTCGGGCGCCTTCGAGGCGACCTGGGAGAGCGCCTCGGCGCCGTCGGCGGCGGTGCGCAGCTCGCAACCCAGGTCCTCCAGATAGGCCAGGAGGAGTTCGAGGTTGTGCTGATGGTCGTCCACGAGCAGCACGCTGCACGAGGCGAGGTCCATCGGTCCGAGATCCATGGTCGAGTCCGGCTGGGGCATGCGGCGCGGCTCCTTCTCGTCAGAAGTCTATGGAACCTTGGGCACCAGCGGTGAACAATCAGCATGATCCAGCAGGAAGCCCCGGCGGAGGTGAAGTCGACGGTGGAACCATCGCGCGACAAGGCTGTGTGGTCTGACAGGTTCCGCGAGCCCACCGCTCGCGAACTGGCGTCGGCGCTCGGAAAGCAGTCCGGCGGAGTGCTGGATCATGTCCGGGCCCGTCTGGTCGAGCTGGGGGCGTCCGAGGGGGTGGCTTGGTGCGGTGTGTGGAAGTGGACCCTGGTCTTCCAGACCGAAGGGGAGGCGCGGCCGTGGGCGTACCTGGTTCCAGACCCTTCGCGGCTCGTGCTGGCGCTGGTGCTGCCCGATGAGATGATCACAACGCTCCCGCTGAAGAAGCTGCCCCGGTTCGTGCGTGATGGGCTGGCTCACGCGCCCGTGGTGGATGGCTTCCGCTGGGCGAAGTGGGAGGTTCTGGGCAAGGCTCAGGCCGACGAGATTCTGGTGGTGTGCGAGCACCGACCGCGGGCCTCGGCGGCGACTCCTCGGGCCTGAAGCGGAGCCGGCGCGGTTCTCGGGCTCAGCGTGGGATGGGGGCCGGGGCGGGCGCTAGGTAGGCTCCTGCGATGTGCAGTCTGCGGGCTCGTCGGGACGATGAGACAGACCCGGCACGGTGTGCGGCGCGGGGCGCCGTCCGGCGGGTGGTTACCTGTCTGGCTAGAGACGTCGGTGAAGGCCGGGAAGGTTCGGCGAGTACGTGCCGCGGGCGAGGCTCGCGGGAAGGAAGAGGGCGCATGAAGCGATCGATGAGCCGTGGGCTGGCGGGCGTGGCGGCGGTGGTGGTGGGGGCGCTCGGCGTAGGGATGTCGGCCAGCCCGGCGCGGGCGCAGGACGCCCTGTCGGAGGACATCCGGCGGCTGGTGACCAAGGCGAAGTTTGGGCCCTCGACGCGCGTCGGAGTTTCGGTGCGCGAGGTGGACTCGGGTCGGGTGCTGGGCGAGCTGCGGGCCGATGAGCCGCTGACGCCGGCCTCGAACATGAAGCTGCTGACGAGCGGCGCGGCGCTGCTGGTGCTGGGGCCGGAGTTCCAGTTCAGGACCGAACTGGCGCAACACCAGGACCGTCTGGTCATCAAGGGATCGGGCGATCCCGCGCTTGCGGATCCTGCGGTGCTCTCCGAGATGGAGCCACGCCTCAGTGTGGACGACGTACTCGCTGCGATGGTGAAGGGTGTCCAGAAGGCGGGGATCGAGGACGCTTCCGAGCTGGTCATCGATGATCGTGTCTTCGACCGGCAGTGGTTCCACCCGAACTGGCCGGTGGAACAGGCCAACCGCGGCTACGCAGCTCAGGTGAGCGGCGTGAACTTCCACGCGAACCTGCTGCTTGTCTTCCCGCGTCCGGGGCCGCAGGGGATTGGATCGGCGCCTGCGTTGGCGCTGCAGCCTGAGGCTCCGTGGCTCCGCATCACCAACCGGGCCCGGACGGTCGGAGACGGCAAGAACTCGGTGTGGATCACGCGTGAATCGGACGCGAATGTCTTCACTGTCCAGGGCGAGGTCCGGAGCCCGCTGACGGTGGGTGTCGAGGTGACAGTCAACGACCCGGCGACCTTCTTCGGGCAGGTGCTGTCGGACCAGCTGACCCGGGCGGGCGTGCGTGTAGGTGCGGCCGGCCCGGGCGGGCTGCCTGGCGGCGTTCGTCTGGCGACCGAGCAGGAGCAGTTCGAGGGTGCGGGGCGGATCCTGGCGGTCGTCTCGACGCCGATCGAGGAGGTTCTGCACCGGTGCAACTCCGACTCGGAGAATCTGTATGCCGAGGCCCTGCTGAAGCGGGTCGGGCACGCGGTGACGCGCGAGAGCGGCTCGTGGGCCAACGGACGGACGGTGCTCCGGATGGTGCTGTCAGAGAAGCTGGGACCGGAGGCCGCGTCGAGCACCACGATCTCTGATGGCTCGGGCCTCTCACGCGAGAATCTGGTTTCCCCGACGACCTTTACACGCTGGCTGACGCTGCTCTCTCGCAACGACACTACCCGCGACGCATACACCAACTCCATGGCGGTGCCGGGGCAGGGAACGCTCCGTCGACGGTTCCAGTCGGCCAAGCTCGGCAACGAGCTGTACGCCAAGAGCGGGTTCATCAACGGGGTGCGATGCCTCTCTGGGTATCTGGTGCACAAGGAGTCAGGGCGGCGCGTGGCGTTCAGCGTGATGGTGAACAACATTGAGGGCGGCAACGCGAATCAGGCCGCGCTGGACCTTCACGAGGACATCGTGCAGCTCGCGGACAAGTGGCTCACGAGGCGGGCGAACGCGGAAGCACCGAAGGTCGGCGGCTGAGCACACGCGGGCGGCCGGCCGGGCCACTATGCTGAGCGTGTGACGACCGCCATTCCACACTGCAGGCCGCCGGAATATCCGGCGGATGTTCCCCCGACGCGCTTTGCGGCGCACGTGCAGCTCGCGCTGCCGATCGAGTGCCGCGTCGCGATCCTGGGCCTGCCCGACGACACGGGCGTGCGGCTGAATGGAGGTCGGCCCGGCGCTTCCGGGGGGCCACCCGCGTTTCGCAGCGCCCTTGCGAAGTACGGCGTTGCCCAGCCGCAGGGTTTCTCATGGCCCAGAGTCTTTGACGCGGGGGACGTGGTGCCCGCCTCAGGACACGACGCGTCGGCCCTCCTGGAGACGCACCGACGTGTCACGGAGGCTACCAGAGCGATCCTTGATCTTGGACTCTTCCCGATCGCGATCGGTGGCGGGCATGATCTGACGCTTCCGTTCGTGCGCGCGGTGGCGGAGCGCCATGCGGGGCTGGCTGGCCTCTACTTTGATGCCCATCTCGACGTGCGTGAGCAGGTTGGGAGTGGAATGCCATTCCGCAAGCTGGTGGAAGAGTGCGGCGTGGGTCCGCTGCTCGTGGCGGGCTTCAACCCGCTGGTGAACTCGCGCGAGCATGTGACGTGGTTCATCGAGAACGGCGGCGAGATCGCGGACGATGACTGGGCGGAGCGTCTCGATGAGGAGGATCCGGAGTCGGGCGGATCGAGTCTCCTCGCGCCGCTCGCGGCGGCCTCGGACCTCTTCGCGTCGTTCGATCTGGACTGCCTTGATGCGTCGTGTGCGCCGGGAGTGTCAGCGCTCAACCCTGCAGGACTGGACGTGGCTCGGGCTGCCCGGGCGGTGTTCGTGGTGGCTTCGGATCCGCGTTTGCGGTGCCTCGACTTCATGGAGCTATGCCCAGCGCACGACGAGCAGGGGCGGACGGCGCGGGTCGCGGTCCACCTGTTTCTGCATGCGCTTATGGGCCTGCGACTTGGGCCGCTGATGCGTGAAGCTTGAAGCGAGCGGTCATGCCGGCCGGGCCGCGGGCACGGAAAGGTGCGGGAACGAGCGATGCACGATCTGGTCATCATCAACGCGAGGATCCTGACGCTGGCTGGGCCTGCGGGGCCGCGCCGGCGCGGCGCGATGCGTGAGCTCGGTGTCCTGGCGCCCGGGTGCGTTCGTGTCAGTGTGGACGGGCGGATCGTGGACGTGAGCGATCGCTGGATGCGCCGGGACCAGGACCGGGTTCTTGATGCGTGCGGGCGGGTGCTGATGCCCGGCTTTGTTGACTGCCATACGCACGCGTGCTTTGCGGGCTCAAGGCTGGATGAGTGGGAGCGAAAGCTCGCGGGGGCGACCTATCAGGAGATCATGGCTTCGGGGGGCGGCATCATGTCGACCGTGCGGGCCACGCGCGGCGCGAGTCGGGCCGCCCTTGCCCAGACGCTCCATGACCGGCTTGATGGGTTCCTGGCTCTGGGCACGACGACCGTCGAGGTCAAGAGCGGGTATGGTCTGACGAAGGAGTCCGAGCTCACGATGCTGCGGGCGATCCGTGATGTGTCACACGCGTGCGATGTCACGCTGGTGCCCAGTGCGCTGCTGGGTCATGCGATCGATCCGGACGTGCGGGACTTCACGGAGCGGACGATCAGGGAGACGCTTCCCGCGGTGCACGCGGAGTTTCCGGGTGTTGCGGTGGATGCCTACTGCGAGGCCGGCGCGTGGTCTCTCACAGACTCGCTGCGGCTCTTTGACGCGGCGGCGGCCCTCGGGCATCCGTGCCGCGTGCACGCGGATCAGTTCAACGCGCTCGGGATGACGTCGGCCGGCGCTGCCCGGGGCCTTGTGAGTGTCGACCACCTCGAAGCGAGCGTCGACGTGGAACTGGACGCGCTCGCGGCGAGCGAGACGGCGGGGGTCGCGCTGCCGATCTGCGGGT
Source organism: uncultured Phycisphaeraceae bacterium (assembly GCA_964495635.1). Taxonomy (GTDB): domain Bacteria; phylum Planctomycetota; class Phycisphaerae; order Phycisphaerales; family UBA1924; genus JBBASU01. Next base: position 10,855 of record CAZBXF010000026.1, on the reverse strand, counting down.
TGCATCTGGATGGGAGGTTTGCGCGTCTGCGGCGATTCGTCGATGCGGGCGGCATCGCCGCGATCGCGACGAACTTCAATCCCGGCTCGGCACCGTGCTGCTCGATGCCCATGGCAATCGCGGCGGCGGTGCGGCATTGCGGGCTCACGCCGGCCGAGGCCATCATCGCGTCGACCGTGAACGCTGCCCACGTTCTCGGCCTGCCGGACCGGGCGGCGGTCATTCCGGGAGCGCGGGCGGACCTTATCCTGCTTTCTCACACGGACGAGCGGGCGTTGGCCTATGAGATTGGGGGTGATCCGGTGGACGTTGTGCTGTGCGGGGGCGAGGTGGTGAAGGACCGACGGCAGGAGCTTGAGGGGGCGTGAGGTTGGCGTGGGCGGTCGGCCGCGCACGTCCGGAAGGCCTGGCACCACTTGGATGTTCGCGGAGATGGGGCTGGCATGAGTGCTCGGGGCACCCTGGTGATACCTCACATCGGCTTCAGGGCGATCACGTTGAGGCTGATGGGTACGTCCATGCACGTGACGGTGGTCGTGTCGTTGAAGAGGTTGAAGGACTGGACTCGTCGCACGTTTCTGAAGCCGGCGTCTTCGAGGAAGACTGTGAGGATCTGTGGGGTGAGCCCGACGTAGTGATAGTCGAAGTCGTCGACGTGGCCGCCGTAGATCATGCGCTGGATGTGGAACTGCTGCTCGGCGTTCAGGCCGGGTGTGATGAGGAGGCGGCAGAGTGTCTCGAGGTCGGGAACGCCGATCCTCAGGACGCCGCCGGGCTTCAGCACCCTGAAGGCTTCATCGAGGGCTTTGGGGAGCTCGCCCTTGTAGTCAAGGTGTTCGTAGATGTGCGAGGCGTAGATCTCGGTGACGGTGGCATCGGCGAAGGCCGAGAGGTCCGTGGCGCTACCGACGAAGTCCACGCCGGGCTTGGCCTGAATGTTGACGATCTTCCAGCCTGCGCGGACTTCCTCACCGCCGATGTGGAGGCGGAGGGGTTCGGCGCGCGCGGCGGACTTCTGCGGCGATGGAGGGTCGGCGGGCATGGAGTGGGAGGCGTGCGCCGGGCTGGGTCTGGAGGTGCTCAGTGAGAGGCGTCGTAGGCCGCGGCGTTCATGCACTTGGAAAGGCCGTCCTTGCTCTTGACCCGGATCTTGGCGAGCCAGCCCTTGCCCAGCGGGTCGGTGTTGAGAAGGCCGGGGTTGTCGGAGAGGGCGGTGTTGACCTCGATGATCTCGCCATCGACGAAGCAGTAGATGTCGCTGGTGGTCTTCACGGACTCGACCTCGCCGACCATGGCGCCCGCGGAGAAGCTGAAGCCGGGCTTCTTCATCTCGACGTAGGTGACGTCGGTGAGTTGGTCGACGGCGAACTGGGTCAGGCCCAGGGTGAGGACATCGCCATCGAGCTTGTGCCACTCGTGCGAGGCTGAGTAGACGCGATCCGTCGGGCTGGCCATGAATGATCCTCGGAAGGGGAGCGATGATTGGCGTCGTGCGGGTAGCCACCGGTGGCGACCCGACGCGAACCGGTCATCCTAGCGACTGTGGAGCGGGGTCGGGAGACGGGAAGGATCTGGCGCGGCCGAGCCCGTTGGAGGTGGGATGGTGTGGCGCGGCAATTGGGCATCAATCCTCACTATGTCAGGCTTGACGTCGGTCTCGCCGTCGCTAATCTGACGGCTGGAATTCTGGTCGGGTCGTTGAGGTCCCTCTCTGCTTCGTGGCTCTGGAACCGGACCTTGAACGGACCGGTGCGGCTGGGTCGTGACAGGTTGGTCGGTGACAGGCTGGTCGCGGCAGGTCGGTCGGTTGGATTGGGCTCGCAGATCGCTCGGGTCCTTGGACTGCTTCACATGTTCTCCCCTCCGGACGGTCGGTGCCTCTGGCCCGACCGTCTTTTTTTCTGTTCTGGGGAGTGTCAGGTTGGGGTGGGGTGCCAGTCATTGCCCTCTTCGTGCCCTGTGAATGCCCTGTCGATGCCCTGTCATTGGGCCTCGACGGAGATCGGCGGAAGTGTGCAGTCCGGACGTTCGCGGACGCATGTTGACCGAGTCGGGTGACCGGTTGGCGGCGGGGGCTCCAGCACCGTACAGTCCTCGACTCAAATGCTTCTGACTCTCAACACGAGCTGTGTCCGATCGATGTTCCTTGGCGCCGGTCGCTCCAAGAAGCCTCGCATGGACCTCCTGGACCTCCCGGCCTTCGCCCGAGATTCGCTCGGGCTCTCCGGGATCAACCTGACCACCGATCTGCTGGCTGGTGCTGATCGCGCGCGGCTGGAGTCGATCCGCGAGCGGGCGGACCGGGCATCCTGCGCGTGTCTGCTGCTCATCGAGAGTGAGGGGGTCGCGATTGCCGCAGCGAGTGAAGAGAAGCACGGCGCCGCGGTGACCCGGCTTACGAGGGTCGTGGAGGCCGCGCACATCCTGGGGTGCTCGTCGGTCGCATGCACACTGATCGGGACTGATGATGAGAACTCGATGACACGCGCGGCGGTGGGGCTTCGCAAGGTGATGGAGCGGGCGGACAAGCTCGACCTCAGCCTGCTCCTCTCGCCCGGCGCCGGCCTGACGGCCAAACCCGAGCGCGTCACGGAGCTGCTCAAAAAGGTGGGCGGCTTCCGAGTCGGTACCTTTCCTGACTTTGAGACGGCGAGCAAGGCGCCCGATCCCAGCGCGTACCTCCAGCGGCTGACGCCGTACGCGATGGTGGTGTGCGCATCGTCGGGCAAGTTCGGGCTGGCGAAATCGAAGGACGAGACTCCGGTTGAGGAGCTCATCGGTCAGACGGGCGTCGAGCACAGGCCCTACGACCTCAGGGTCATGGTGCGGGCGATTGCGTCCGTCGGCTACGAAGGCCCGCTCGCGCTGGACTACCGAGGCGGGGGTGATGTGGCGGCGGGGATCGCACTCACGCGTGACCATCTCCGGGCCGCGATCGGTGGCACGGACGTGGATCCACCAGACGATGAGGACCTGCTCGACGGCGAGGACGACCTGCCGCTGCCCGAGGGCGATGAGTAGGCGATGGGCGCGAGCACCGCAAAGACCCGTGTCGTCCGGCTGGACGCACCGCTGCTGGTGACGATCGACGGTCCTGCGGGTACCGGGAAGTCGTCGGTGGCACTCGCGCTCGCACGACGGCTCCGGGCCAGTTTTCTTGATACTGGTGCGATGTATCGTGCCGCGGCTCTGGTGGTCATCGAGCAAAACATCAACCCTTCCGATGAGGTAAAGGTGGTTGAGGCCGTCGATCGCGCGAACATCGGTTTCGATTGGGACCAGGATCCCCCCATGGTCATGGCGAACGGCCGGACCCTGGGGGAGCGAATCCGCGCTCCGGAGGTCACGAGCCTCGTCTCGCCCATCGCGACGCTCGCGACGCTGCGCTCGCGGATGGTGGAGCGGCAGCGCTCGGTGTCGGCCCAGCGTCCGAGGCTGGTGACCGAGGGGCGCGATCAGGGCACCGCTGTCTTTCCGAAGGCTGACGTAAAGATCTATCTTGACGCGCACCCGACGGTCAGGGCCGGGCGGCGGGCGATCCAGCTCGCAAACGCAAACCAGGTTGCGGAGCTCGCGGGGATCCTCCGCGACATCCTTGAGCGCGACTGGCGTGACCAGAATCGCGCGACAGACCCGCTGCGTCCGGCTCCCGATGCCGAGATCGTCGACACCTCGGCGATGACCAAGGACGGGGTTGTGGATGAGCTCGATCGGATCGTGCGTGCGAAGACCTGAGGGTGCGGGAAGTCTGGGGGGATTGACGCCGCGCTAGCGTTGGCTAACATCGCCCGTGGGCCTCTCTCCCTCTGGCTGGCGAGCGATGAACCCGGGCGCGAGCCTGGCACGCATCGCGTTCTACGAGTGTCTGCGGCGCTGCCTGGTCGGACTCTTCCGGCTCGTCTATCGCGCCGAGTCGATCGGGCATGAGAAGGTGCCTGCTCTCGGGCCGCTGCTCATCGCGGCCAACCACCAGTCGTTTATTGATCCACCGGCGATCGGCTGCTTCGTCCGCTCACGACACCTGAATTTCGTGGCCCGGGGTGGGCTGTTCCGCTTTGCGCCGTTCGCGTGGTTCATCTCGCTGCTGAACGCACTGCCGATCCGGGAGGACGGGTCAGACTCGGCGGCGATCAAGGAGACGCTGAGGCGACTGGCGCAGGGGCGCGCGATCCTGATCTTCCCGGAGGGATCTCGCACGCCCGACGGAAAGATGCATGACTTCAAGCGGGGCGTGGCGCTGCTGGTCAAGAAGGCACGCTGCCCCGTGGTTCCGGCGGCGATCGAGGGGGCGTTCGCCGCGTGGCCGAGCTCCCGCGCCTTGCCGAGTGTGTGGGGGCAGCGGGTGCGCGTCGCCTACGGCGATCCGATTCCCTACGACGAGTTGATGAAGGAGGGGCCGGACGCGGCACTGGTCCGCATCGAGGCCGAGGTTGCGAGGCTGTCTGCGAGTCTGAACGCGTCGAGCTAATGGTGATGGTGCTGGTGGGCACCGCTGCTGCAGCAGGCCCCCGCGCCACGGATGGCGAACTCACGGATCTCCGGGTCTTCGGGGCGACCCTCGGGGTAGGCGACCGCGAGCTTGCTGAGGAACCGAGCCTTGAACTCGGCCGGCCTCAGACCTTCGGTCGGACGGGACTGCCACGAGGCGTACTCGCGCTCCATGCGTTCATCGATGAGCTTGATGCGCGTCTCGGGATAGGGGTGGGTGCTGAGGAACTCGGGCTCGCGTCCCTCACCGGCGAGGCTGGCGAGGATCTCCATAACCTGCCGCATTCCGATGGGGTTGTAGCCGGCCCGCTCCATGTACCACATTCCGAGCTCGTCGCTCTCGCTCTCCTGGTTGCGGTCGTAGCCCATGGTGGCGATCTGGCCGAAGCTGCCGGCGAGCTGGCCGATCTGGTCGCTGCCCAGGACCGCGCCGATGAGAACCGCGCCGATCTGTGTGCCCATGGCGCGGGCGAAGCGGTCATTGGTGTGGCGGGCGGCGACATGGCCAACCTCGTGGCCAAGGACCCCGGCGAGCTGGGCTTCGTTGGTCATCTTCCGTGCCAGTCCCATCGACATGAAGACCTTGCCGCCCGGCATGGCGAACGCGTTGACGACATCGCTGTCGAGCAGCGTGAACTCCCAGGGGAGTTCGCCCAGCGAGGGGTCGCGGAGTTTGGCGGTTTCCACGAGCTTCATGCCGACCTCGGTGACGTAGACCCGCAGATCAACCCGGGCGACCTCGCCGCCCATCTGCTGGATCATCTCGGCCTTCCCTTGCGTGCCGAGCTGGATCTCCTCCTCGCGCGAGAGCGCGTTGAACTGGCTGCGTCCGGTCGTCGGGTTGGTGCTGCAGGCCGTCAGCGACGCGCCGGCGAGGCTCACGAACATGAGCGTCGCAGCAAGTCGGAGCGTCCCATCGCCGGGCCCGAAAGCCGGGGAGAAGAAGCGTGAGAGGGCGTGGATGAGAACTTGCATGGAGCCTCCTGACGGAAGGGTCCCTCTGGATGGAACCTGAGGACAGTGAGTGTACTTTGGGTCGGGGCTGGCGTCTCGTGCCGAGGTCGGGGCCGGGCGAATCCGGGGGCGACCGCCGCGCTAATCTTGAACGTGAGCCACGAACCACGCACCTCTGGTACCTCTGATGGATCGGCGCCCGGCGCCACGCTGGGTCAGACTCGTTCGGCGAGGGCTGGTTCCGGCGACGCCGCCTGGCGCGACGAGGAACTGGCGAATCTGCACGCCAACGCGGAGAAGGCGGGCAAGGTGCGTCGTATGTTCGCCGCAATCGCGCCAAGCTATGACCTCAATAACCGGGTTCACTCGCTCTGGCAGGACCAGCGCTGGCGAAAGTTCGCCGTCCGGCACGCCTCGGTCCGCCCCGGCGAGGAGGTGCTGGACGTGGCGTGTGGCACGGGCGATCTGACCCAGGCGTTCGCACGGACCGCAGCAGGCCGGGTCGTGGGGCTTGATTTCACCCGTGAAATGCTGGATCGGGCGGAGATCAAGAAGCAGAAGTCCGCTTCGGGCTCCAAGATCACCTATGTCGAGGGGGACGCGATGGCCCTGCCGTTCGCTGACGGCAGCTTCGACGTTGTTTCGATGGCCTTCGGCATCCGAAACGTGACCCAGCCGACCAAGTCTCTGGCGGAGGCCTTCCGGGTGTTGCGGCCGGGAGGACGGCTGATCGTGCTGGAGTTCGATCAGCCGCGGATGGGGCTGCTGCGCTGGTTCAACGGCGTGTACTGTGCGAAGCTGATGCCGCGGACCGCGACGTGGATCAGTCAGGACTCCTCCGGCGCTTACAAGTACCTTCCTGCGTCCGTCTCGAGCTTCTTGTCGCGCGACGAGATGGTGCGATCGATGGGAGCCCAGGGATTCACGGATGTGACCGCGAGCCCGCTCTCGCTGGGGATCTGTGTGTGTTATCGGGCGATCCGTCCGGCATTCGTCCGTGGCCGGGAGCGATAACTCGCAAACGCGCAGGATCTGCCGGCTTGGGCAACCGATGCCTGTTATCGGGCAAAGTTGGCCTTGGCCCCCCCTCGCAAACTTCTTGCGATTCGCGCTTGACTCCGATACGGAGCGTGCCAGTGCTCGCGGCGTTCGTCGCGACACCCTGGCCCCGCCGCCGGGAAGCGAGTCGGGCGTCAGAAACCCAGTGGGCGTGCCGGTGGAACCGGGTGCCTTGTCACAACCCGATCTGCGGAGCCGGCGCAACGGCCGAGCCCGCGGGATCACGGAAGGCAAACGGGAGTCGACCATGTTCAAGGCACACTTTGGCACTTCGACCAAGCAGATGAACCGGGAGATCAATCGCGAGATTCTCGTCGAGCGGCTCTTTGAGACGCTCGTCAGCGGCGACCGGCCTGGGGCTCGCCAGATCGTGGGCGAGACGCTCTCGCAGAACGTCCCTGCCGAGACGATTCTCTCGGACCTCTTCTGGCCGGCGCACGAGATGATCGAGAACCTCTTCCGCAACGATCAGATGACCACGCTCTCGTACCAGCTCTCTACGCGTCTGCTGCGTCAGCTTGTCGATCAGGTTGCTGGCCGTCTGACGGTTCCGGCGGCGACGCGCGGGACGGTCTTTGCCTGCTGCGGCCCCAGCCAGGGCGAGGAGCTTGCGGCTCAGATCGCGGTGGATCTGCTGGAATCGCAGGGCTACAGCGTCACGTTCACCGGTGGCGGGATTCCCAGCGACGAGATCATCTCGCAGGTGCAGGAGCGTCGTCCGACCTTCCTGCTCCTCTTCGCCTCGGCCGCGGCGGACTTGCCGGGCGTGCGCGAGGTGGTGGACACGCTGCGTGAGATCAACGCAACGCCCGATACCCGCATCATCGTCGGCGGCGGCGTCTTTGCCCGGGCCGAGGGGCTTGCGGATGAGATCGGCATCGACCTCTGTGCCCGCAACGCGGCGGAGGTCGTCGAGCTCCTGACCGGGCCGCTGCCAGAGGCCGAGCGCGTGGCCGTCAAGCGTCCCAGCCGTGCCGTGGCACGCCGCCAGTCCCGCTCGACGGGCCTGGATGGCAACAGCCGCGCGGCGGCCTAGCGTCCGGCGGTTACGACCGAACAAAGTCCATCTCTGACGCGGCCTGGCGTGTTTGCCGGGCCGCGTTTTTCTTTGGGGGTGGTCGGTGCGTCAACAGCGTGACCAGAGCTGCGTACATGTGAAGGGAGTGGAGGGGTTGGAGGGGGTGGAAGGAGTGGGGAGATTGAAGCATTGGTGCGGATTGGGAGAATCGTGCAACCATGGTTGGGGAGTAAGCGGTAGACTCTGGGGAGGGGTGGGTCCGGAGTCGGGACGGTTCTGGCGTTCAGGAGTCACGCCATGTCGGGAGCAACGCCAATCAGCAAGCCGCAGGAGTTGGCGTTGATCGCGCGTGCGAGCGCGGGCGATCGCGTCGCCGCGGATGCGTTGATCCGTCAGCACCAGGGGTCTGTGTACGGATACATCCTTCGGATGTGTGGCCGCCCGGAGGTGGCTGAAGACGTGGTGCAGGAGGCGTTCGTGCGGGTGCTGACGAACCTTGACCGGTTCGACCCGCGGTTCCGGTTCTCGACATGGCTCTTCACGATCGCGCGTCGAGTGTTGATCAACACGCTTGAGAAGAAGAAGCCGTCGAGCGACACGGAGCGGATGGAGACTTCGGCGGGGCGTGGCGAGGCGGTGGAGTCGGCGTATGAGGGCGGCGAACGTCGGATGGCCACGCGTGACGCGCTCACGACGGCGCTCATGAGCCTGAGCCTCGAGCAGCGCGAGATCATCCTCCTCTTCCATCAGCACGAGTGGCCCATCTGGCTTATTGGCGAGCATCTTGGCATGCCGGAGGGCACGGTGAAGAGTCATCTCCACCGCGGGCGACTGCGGCTTCGCGAGGTGCTTGCAGAGCAGGCAACTGTGCGTGGGAGTGCGGCGAGCCGCGCCGAGGAGGCGTGGCTGTGAAACACCACCAGGACAGACTTGGTCACGGCAAAGGTGGTGCGGACGGCGCGGCTCCGATGCCGCGGATGAACGCCGACGCGCTCATCAACCGGATCCTCGATGCTGAATCTGAGGGCGAGGTCCTGGAGGTCCGGGAGCTTGTGTGCTCCGGCGAGCAGCACGACGCAGCGTTCCGTTCGCGGCTGGATGCGACCCGGACGGCGGTGGGGGAGCTCTCCCTGCTACCCCAGGCTCCTGATCTCACCGCCCGCATCCTGGCGCGCGTTGAGGCCTCCGATCGGCCCTTTGTCGTCCGCCCGCAGCGCGCTCGGGCCAGACGCGGACGCCTGATGGCGGCTTGCGGGGCTCTGGCGATCCTGACGCTCGTCGCGGGTGTTCAGCGCCTGTGGCCTGATGCGTTCTCGTGGTCGAAGCCGTCGCGCCCGGTGACGGACCTCGTCGCAGCGGCGCGGAGCGACGTCTCGGTGACGCTTGATTCCATCCAAGGTGCTTTCGCTCAGGTTGGCACAGACCTCTCCTCGCCCGTCTCGCGCCTGGCGCGACAGGCGACAGAGCCCTCTTCGGTCCGGGGCCGGGTGGCAATCGCGCTGATGCCCCTTCCGTCGGATGAGATGCGCGTCGCAGTTCCCGGCGTGGGCGACGGCCTGGCGAGTGTCGAAGAGCGGGCGATGGGTTCCGGCGGCGTGCTGACGCTGGGAAGCGCGGGTGTGTATGACTCGCGTCCGTCGCTGGGGCTTCTGGCCGGTGCTTCTCCTTCGATCGAGCTGCCGGCGAGGGATATCGAGGTGGCGACGACGCTCTCCGCGAGCGCGGCCGCGGCGCGGGGACCTGTGTTGTCGGGCCTCGGCCCGATCCTCACGGCCCCGGGCAAGACTGCCGCTCCGCAGACGCTGATGCTCCTGGGTGAGAATCCGGTGAGCTGCGCGATGCACAAAGTAGAGCCCGAACGCCTCACGAATGAACTGGTCGATGGGCCGCGCGGAGGAGCTTCGCCCCGGCAGCTTCTTCCTTGGCTTGATCTTTCCAGGCTGCTGCTCGAGGCTGATGGGAAGGAGCCGCGTCCGTAGCGGTGGCAGGGTGTCGTCGGGGCTCGCGAGTTCTTCGCGACGCCCCCCCCCCCGGAGCTGTGGCCCGGCCGGTTGCTTTGTGGTCGATCAGTTCTTCTTCGCGGGCGTTTCAGCCGATCTCTTGGATTCGTGTCAGGCCGGCGGACGACAAGGCCGGTATCGGTGGCCCGGCGCCAGCCCTATACGTCCGAGGACGAGATCCCCTGGGGCGGCCGCGGCTATAAATGGACCGCGCCGCAGAAGGCCTGGCTCGACGCGATGGCGGCGAAGGGCTGGACTGTGCCGACCTGGCCCAAGGACTATGGCGGCGGCGGCCTGTCGAAGGAGGAGGCCAAGATCCTCGCCGACGAGATGCGCCGCATCAAGGCGCGCCCGCCGGTGCAGAGCTTCGGCATCTGGATGCTCGGGCCGGCGCTGCTGAAATACGGCAGCCACGAGCAGAAGCTCGAGCATCTGCCGCCGATCGCGCGCGGCGAGATCCGCTGGTGCCAGGGCTATTCGGAGCCGGGCGCGGGCTCCGACCTCGCCGGACTCAAGACCCGCGCCGACGATCATGGCGACCACTGGATCGTCAACGGGCAGAAGGTGTGGACCAGCTACGCCGACAAGGCCGACTGGATCTTCTGCCTTGTCCGCACCGACTTCTCGGCGACGAAGCACAACGGCATCTCGTTCGTACTGTTCGACATGACGACGCCGGGCGTGTCGACCAAGCCGATCAAGCTGATCTCGGGCTATTCGCCCTTCTGCGAGACCTTCTTCGACAATGTGAAGGTGCCGAAGGCGAACCTTGTCGGCGAGCTCAACCGCGGCTGGGACATCGCGAAGTATCTGCTGACGCACGAGCGCGAGATGATCGGCGGCATGGACATGGGCGGCGGCGGTCCGCAGCTCGGCCAGCTCGCCGGGCGCCTGATCGGCACCGACGGCGACGGCCGCGTCGGCGATCCGCTGCTGCGCGGCGATCTCGTCAAGGCCGACATCGACGGCCTCGCCTTCCTGCTGACGATGGAGCGGGTGAAGGACGAGGCCAAGGCCGGGCAGGGCGTCGGCGCGCTGTCCTCGATGCTCAAATATTACGGCACCGAGCTGAACAAGCGCCGGCAGGAGCTCTACATGTCGGTCCGCGGCTCGGACGGGCTTGAATGGGAGAGCGAGGCCAGCCGCAATGGTGCGCAGGCCCGCACCTGGCTCCGCAGCCGCGCCAACTCGATCGAGGGCGGGACCAGCGAGGTCCAGCTCAACATCATCGCCAAGCGCGTCCTGGAACTGCCGGGGGCGTAAGGGCGGACAACGCCAACACATCCCGTCATCCCCGCGAAGGCGGGGACCCATTATCGCCAACCGTTCGAGGCAA
>CAZBXF010000025.1:0-25262 GCA_964495635.1 uncultured Phycisphaeraceae bacterium | reverse complement strand
TAGCTCAATGGTAGAGCGAGCGGCTGTTAACCGCTAGGTTCTAGGTTCGAGTCCTAGTCGGGGAGCTTCTGACCGGCCCGCGAAAGCGGGCCGGCTTTGCTTTACGGCCCGGCTGGTTTCCGGCGTCCGGGCGGGATGGCGGAATCGTCGGAGACTCCGGGGCCAAAGGCGGGTTGGGGTTGGCCGCCGCGCTCTCGGTTTGCGGTGGCCCGGTGGAGTTGCGACCAGAGCTCTGGGCACAGGCCTGACCAATTGCGAGTCGGATTGTCGAGTCCTCCCAGCCTGCGATCCTGGTTGGGCGCACCGAGTCTCCGACGTCGTTGCTGGGCTGCAGCCTGTGCAGTGGGCCAAAGAGAACCATGTGGAAGCACTACTCGGCGTCCCAGAAGCCATGCACGCGGCTCGCGGCTTTCGAGATGTGAAGTGAACATCCGGAAGCTCTGCTTCGTCCTCAGGAATCGTCCCGCGCAACCGACTCTGGTCTTGGCGTTCGATGGCTACGGAGCGGGCATCCCAGTCCACGACTTGATGGTGCGTCACGCCCGTCAAATCCTCATCGTCCAAGGACTGGGACTCCTTCTGCTTGGGAAGATCGCGGAGTCCGCGCAGAACACGACGCGAGCGAGCAGGTGCCGCCCTTTCTGCTGCTGCCGCGGCGTGTCGCCGGTCCCTGTCTGTCTCGATGCGGTGGGTGCTGTCCTTGCCCGCCAGATCAGTCGATCGCGGCCCTGACTGCGGAGGGCAAGAGCAGGAAGGTGGGCGCCCAGAGCCCGACGAAGATACCGAAGCGTTCGGCGTGGGGCTCGTCGGCGGGGCTGAGGAAGAACCAGATGGCGACGGAAGCCGCGATCGACAGCAAGCCCAGTACGAGGCATGTGCGGCTGAGCGACTTGATCATGAATGGGGACAACGGATGCTCCTTCGGTGCGTTCGCGTTCTAGGCATGGAGTCTCGAACGCTCGATGCGGCGGCCTGATGTGGAAGGAGGGTTTCTCAGGTTGGTCGGCTCTTGAACCGAATCGATCTGACGACGATCGGATCGACAGGTTGCTGAGGATCTGGCGGGGCCTCGTCTTCTTGATGTGCGGCGAGCGCGTCGGAGAGGCGGCGGGTTCCGCGATGGGCAGGATCAACACGGAGTGCTTCCGCAACTGCCTTTGCGGCCGACTGGCAAGGGCTGGGTCGATCCTTGGGAGTTCTGGCCATGGTGTGCTCCTTCCCTTTGGACTTGCGCTGCATCGCAGAGGTCTGACTCACGCGGCGTACACACTTCAACGCTTCAGGAGCCGTGATGGAACAGCGCCGAATGCGAGCCCGATGATGATGAGGAGGGCTCCTCCGATCATGAGAAGCATGGCCCGGTCGGTCACCTCTCCGGTGAAGAACCGTGAGACCTTCGAACTGAGCGAATCAGCGGCACTGAGGCCCATGACGAGGAGGATGATTCCGATCACCACGATCACGAGCCCGATCATCCACTGCATTTTCATGATTATTTACTCCATTTCGATCCGGCCGCATATCGACGCCCGCACGCGCATCTCCCCGCCCGCACCGTGCGGACGGGGCAGCGATCTCGTGCCGTCGTTCTCGACGATGTGCCGGGGGGGAAACCGCCCGTGCCGTTCGTTTGTCCGGATGAGCTCGGGCACCAGGACGTCATTGGTGCCCGCGTGCTCGTCGCAGCGCAGGTGCATCGCGTGGAAGCTCGCGCCCGAGCCTGCCGCTCGTGCTTCTCGTATTTGTCACGAAGGGTGATGGTGTCGACTAGGAGCTGGCTGAGGTGATCGACGCTGGAACGAGCCGGCGACACGTTAATCGCGATGGCGGTGCGAAATCGGTGCTGAGCGACCTGGACCGCGTCACCTTCGCCAGTTTGGATGTGCGCTTTGGGGGCGGTCGATACGTCAAGGGAGTTCATCGAGCTTGTCATGGGACTCACAACTTTGCTGGTTCGCGCGCTGATCGTGCGGCACAACCAACGGTGAGATCATTCTCCCGTGTGCATCTCACACAATCTATGAGGAAATGTGCTTCAAAGTGCTGAAGCACGTCGTCTTGCTCACACGCAGAGCATCATTGCCACAACAGGAGCAGTCTTGCCCATTTGGCTGGCTTCCCGTCGTGAGTGGTGTACCTTCCCAAGCGTGCGAACTTTCGGACGTCGCAGACACTGGAACCCAGCGTGGGAGGCCAGAAGTCACATTCGCTTCATAAATCAGGAAAGGTCAACGTCATGATGTATCGTCCACTCCTCACGTGCGCTCTCGTCGCCACGGCCACTTCCTTTGCCTCGGCCGGACAGATTGCCGTTTCCAGCATCGGCGGCGGAATCATGCTCAACTCTGGCCCCGTCGGCTCGAACGTTTTCGGTGATCTGCCGACGAACTGGACCAGCTCCGCCCTCGCTACCGTGCACGCATCCATCAATGCAAGCGGGGTCAGCACCGACGGCAAGGTGACCTTCCTCGCTGCGGACACGAACCACGGCCTCGCGATGATGGCTCTGATCGACCAGGAGGTGGTTCCCGGCGCCCCGAGCATGGGCGCGATCCACATGGACAGCGTTGCGAATGGCTCGAATCTTGCCTTCATCAACGATGCCGCGGGCTTCGTCACGGTCACACCCAGCGGCCCAAGCTCTCGCTTCGCAACCGGCAACTTCGGCTGGAACAGCAACGGCGGCGGAGACGCCTTCGCCTGGGCCGATCTCAGTACGGGCAATTCGATCACCTTCCGGTTCAACCGTGTCGAGAACGCGACGCTCGGCCTGAATGACCCCTCCACTTTCCAGTTCATCAACTGGACCGGCACGAGCTGGGCGATCGTGGCAGTGCCCGACTCGCTGCTGAGCTTCTCGGAAACCAACGACTTCGGCTTCGCGGCGACGGTTGCGGTGCCGGCTCCCTCAGTGCTCATTCTCACGGGCGGACCGCTGCTGTCCCTGTCGCTGATCCGCCGGCGCTCGACCCGCTAAATGGTCTTTGTGCGTTGGAGCGGGAGGCCCAGATGGGCCTCCCGCTCTCTTTCTGCGCTTCGGGCGGGGTAACGCTGAATTCTGAAGTGACCGAGGCATTCCCCAACGAGGTGGTGCGCTCCGGCACCCTTATAGAACACTTCCTCCATCTGTCGCATCTGGCTTTGTGGGGCTATGCGGGAGTTCCCCATCTCCTAGGGTAATCCATGGCAGCGTCGGTCCAGATCCCCAAGCCCCCATCGAATGGTGCCGCGCGTCCTCGGACGGCCGAGAAGCCGCAGCGAGCATCGCCCGGCGAAACCGTGCTCGATCCGATCATCACGATGAACGGGGGCGGGATCATCCAGTCTGCGAGTGACTCGGTCGAGCAGGTCTTCGGCTGGACGCCGATGGAGCTCTTCGGACGCAACATCAAGGTACTCATCCCCGAGCCGCGACGATCAGCCTTGGATCGCTACCTCGATCGGTATCGGCACGCCGACAGCACGAAGAGCCTGGAGCGCACGCGTCGGTTCGATGCGGTGCGGAAGGACGGGCGGCTGATCCAGATCGATCTGTCGATGTCGCGTGCGGACCTGCCGCAGCAGGGTGCTTCGTACTTCATCGGCATCATCCGCGACGTCAGCCACCAGATCGATGTCGCTCCCGACAGCTCGGTCGAGCGGACGCGTCTGCAAAGGCTCCTGATCGAGCAGACCCGGGCACTCGCGACGGCCAACCTGCGGCTGCAACTTGCGGACCGTCTCGCCTCGCTTGGCACGCTGGCGGCGGGCCTCGGGCATGACATGAACAACGTGCTGCTGCCCGTTCGTGCCCGTCTCACGGCTCTGGAGCATGCGGGGATCAACAGCGCAGCGCTCGAGCATGTGTCGGCGGTGCAGCGGTCGATCGCGTATCTCCAGCAGCTGAGCGAGAGCCTGCACTTCCTCGCGACGGACCCCGACGGCACCCGGGAGCTGCAGGACGGCAACGGCAGTACCGACATCGCTGACTGGTGGAGCCATGTCGGTGTCCTTCTCAAGAGCGCCATCCCGGGCCGGATCCGGCTTGTGACCTCATTTCCGGCTGGTCTTCCTGCCGTGAACATCGCCCCGCACTGGCTGACCCAGGCGGTGCTGAACCTGATGATCAACGCCGGGGAGGCGATCTCGGAGCATCAACGCGGTGCGCGTGTGACAGTCTGGGCCGAGCTCGTCGCGGACGACACGCTGGTGCACCTGTGCGTCAAGGACAATGGGCGGGGGATGTCGCCGTCGACGCTCCGACGATCGACGGACCTGTTCTTCACCACCAAGTCGCGCACGATGGGGACAGGGCTGGGTCTGCCGCTCGCACGCAAGGTGGCGATGCGAGCGGGCGGTGATGTGGAGATTCAGTCTGAGCCTGGCAAGGGCACGACGGTCACGCTCGTGCTTCCGGTAAGTCCCGTCGCACCCACCTCAACCGTCGCGGACAAAGTGAAGCTGCCCCACACCGCCCGCATCTCAATCAAGGACGGGCGAACGACGGCGCTGCTCACGCACGTCCTCGTCAAGGCTGGCTTCCGGCTGCGGCCACCAAGCTCGCGGGGGCCGGGCTCCGTGGACCTGTGGGTCACAGAGCCGACCAAGGAGGCCCTCGCCCACGCGACGCGGCTGAGGGTCCGGGGCCGGGGGCCGGTGACTGTCGTGCTCGGAGCGCCGTCCGCGCGAAGCCGGGCGGCGTGGGCAACGACCAATGCACGCATCATCGAGCATGCGGACGACTTTGAGGCCATCCGTCACGTCCTGAGTGTTGCGATTCTCAGCATCTAGGGGAGTTCCCGTGAAGCAGTCTAGAGATTCCCGTTCGGATCACTCCACAGCCACATCCGCCGCACCGGCGGAGCGACCAGTGCGGTCACGGTCCAACAGCACCGTGCGCGTCATGTGTGTGGATGATCACGTTGTTCTGGTTGAGGGGCTGCGCGCGCTCTTTGAGGTCGACGGGAGCATCGAGATCGTGGGAAGGCTGGCGTCGGCATCGAGGATGGTCGAGGAGGCCGCACGTCTGCAGCCGGACGTGGTGGTGCTTGACATCGAGATGCCTGGCCCGGATGCATTCGAGATGGCTGATCGGCTTCGGCGTCAGCACCCGGAAGTCCGTGTGCTGGTTCTGAGCGCGCACATCCGAGACGCGTTCATCTCGTCGTCGTTCCGTGCGGGGGTGTCGGGGTACTTTGCGAAGTCCGACAGTCTGGAGGACATCGTCCGCGGAATCCACGAGGTCGCACAGGGCGGGGCCGGGACGTTCCTGCTGGGCCCGAAGGTGCGTGAGCGGTGCCGTCCGCAGCTGGATCGGGCGCTTCCGGAGGGGGAAGCGACCGGGACGGACGGCCCAGCGGCGGCGGCACCTCGCACGCTGCTGGACACGCTGACGCCGCGCGAGGAGGAGATCCTGCGACTGATCGGCAAGGGCCGATCGCGGACGCAGATCGCGTCGGAGCTGTGCCGCAGCGCCAAGACTGTGGACGCGCACCAGAGCCGCATGATGAAGAAGCTCGGGATCGAGGCACGCGCGGACCTGATGCGGTTCGCGATCCGAGAGGGCCTTGCGCAGGCGTAGCGCCCGCTGCGCCCGATCGATGGCGTAACTCTCCGCTCTGACTTCTGCCACGATGTCGGCCATGATGATGGTGATCGCTTACACATCCGCAATCGCGTGTGAAACAGCGAGGCCCGTTGCTTGGCGGCGGCGCTCAACCCCACCGATCATCCAGCAGAAGGCACTCATCCATGAATCACACGGGATCACTCAGGTTCGCGCGTTCGCTCACGCTGATCGCCCTCGCCGGAACGGCGATGATCGCGTCACCTGGCCTCGCTCAGCAAACGGGAACACGGAGCGCCGTCGCGGCACCATCGTCCCGGACCGTTGAGTTCCGCACGTCGACATGGCTGTGCGACCGCGAGGTCGTGAACAACAACGGGGAGGAGATCGCGAGCGTCTCGGACCTCATCTTCGGGCGCGGCTCGGGGCGCATCGAGTACGTCATCATCAAGACCGGCACCACCATGGGCATGGGCGGACGGGCCATCGCCATTCCCTTCGCCTCGTTCGGGTGGGCAGCGGCGGAGGGCGACCTCAAGGACCGCTTCGTGCTCGCGACCACCGCCGAGAAGCTTGCCCAGTTCCCCGAGTACACACCCAAGGCATGGGAAGCACTCAGGCAGGCAACGCCCGACACCAAGGACACGCTGCACCAGCGCCTGGGCTCGGACGCGGCCTCCGAGGTGGACCCTTACGCTGGCGGCCTCGACGCCGCCGCAGTCACGACGATCACCGGTGAGATCGTGGACGTCGAACGCGTCCGGACGAGCACCTTCGGCGAGCAGGTCGAGATCTTGATCCGCACGGAGGATGGCTCGCAGAAGCGCGTGGCGCTGGGCCCATCCTGGTACGTGAACAGTGCTCAGGCAGCACCAATGCGGGGCGACAAGGTCGTCGTCGACGCTGTCGCGCTTCCACGCGATCCGGGGATGCTGATGGTGGGTACCAGCCTGCGCTCGGGCAAGCGCGAGCTGCGGCTCCGCGGGACCGACGGCACGCCGGCCTGGGGCATCAAGACGATCGAGTCCGAAGGCCGGCGCTACAGCGCCCCCTACTCGCGCTCGCTTCTTGAGAGTGACCTTCGCGGAATGAAGATCGACTGCCGCGGCGAGGCCGCCGGAAAAGTGGATCAGGTCATCATCGATCGCGTCTCGGGCGAGATCGCGTTCCTCTCGATCGATCCCAACGAGAACTTCCTGGGCATCAGCGACACCAAGCGTCTGGTTCCTTGGTCTGTCGCCACCGTCACGCTCGAGGGGGGCGTTCGGATGGACGCGTCGAAGGAGATGCTGCTGGCCAGCCCGGAGACCCCGGAGGATCTCTCGACCCTCGGAGGCCCCAAGCGGGCCGACGAGGTCTACAAGGCCTTCGGTGTCAAGGCTCCGAAGTTCACTCCGCCCGTGGAGTCGCCGATGGGCAGCGCCGGGGCGTGGGCGACGCGCGGCCCGATCCTGACCGCGATCGACGCCAGATCGGGCCGAACGATCGAGGGCAAGGTGACGGCCATCACGGAGGTCTCCTTCGGCAAGGCGGCCCAGCCCGCGAGCGCCATCAAGATCCGAGACGCGGGGGTTGGAGCCGAGGAGCACACCGTTCTGCTCGGACCGGCCTGGTACATGGACAACCAGAAGGCAACCTGCCAGACGGGCGACCAGGTGAAGGTCGAGGTCATCCGGACGACCATCGACGGGCAGCTGTTCTGGGTCGCGAGGTCGGTTGACTGCAAGAAGGTCCGGACAGTCATGCTCGATGTGAACAACGTGCCGGCGTGGGGCCAGCCGTAGTCGAAGCTCCTGGGGAGGTGCAGACCACTCTTGCCGGCCGAGTCTGGTGCCGCGCACGCATCGGTCCGATCGCACCTGGCGACGGCCCACAACCAAGGAGCAGTTCATGACAAGTCCAAAGAACAACCAGCATCCCGCGCCGGACGCGAACAAGGACCCCATCAGCGGGGCGCACGGCGCACATCCCGTGGCGGTGGGCGTTGGCGCGATCGGTGCGGGTGCCGCGGTTGGTGCCGTTGGCGGGGCCGTCGCGGGGCCCGTTGGGGCGGTGGTTGGCGCGGTGGTCGGAGCGGTGGCGGGTGGCTTCGCCGGCAAGGCGGCCGCCGAGGCCATCGACCCGACGACCGAGCGCACCTACTGGCTCGAGAACCACACTCATCGTCCGTACTCGCACTCTGAGTTCGGATTCGAAGAGTTCGAGCCCGCGTACCGCTACGGCTGGGAGAGCTTCGGCCGGCAGGGCCAGAGCGGGAGGCCTTTCGAGGAGGTCGAGGCCGAACTCGGTCGTGGATGGAACCAGACCAAGGGCCAGTCTCGCCTGAACTGGGATCAGGCCAAGCAGGCAACACGCGACGCGTGGAACCGCGTCCATAACTCGACCAGGGATAAGGCCCGGAACGATACCCGCTAGCACAGAGAATCCCTGATCTCGCTCCGCTGGATCAAGAGAGATCCCACATTTCGGGGCGCTCGGCGAAAGCCGGCGCTCCCGGCTTCGGCGGTAGTCACTCTGACCAGACCGCGCGATTCCACATCGACCGCACCGCGCCTCAACGCCCCACGATGGGGCCTGGATGTCGCGCGGGGCAACCGAAGGAGCCCTCCTGATGAACCTGACCCCATCGCAGACCACCGACGACTCCGACGGCCCATCCGGCTTCAAGCGAGACCTGCACGAGCTTGGTCAGGGGGTTGGCACGCTCGGCACTGACCTGAACACGGTAGCGCACGAGGCCGTGGCCGCCGCACGCTCGGGAGGAGCGGAGCTGCGCACCGGCGCCGAGCACGCGCTCCAATCTGCGAAGGGCAAGCTGACCGACGCGCAGCAGGCTGCGAAGGACGCCGCGCATTCGCTGAAGGACCTCGTCGTCCAACACCCGATGGCCAGCGTCGGCATCGCGGCGTGCGTGGGCCTGCTGGTCGGACTGGCGCTGCTTCGTCCAAGGAGCTGACCGTGAGGGCGATCTCGGAGTTCGTCGTTCGGGTCATGGACCTCATCGAGGCCGAAGGCTCACTCCTCCGCGCGGTTATCCGCGTGGAGGCCTCTGCGGCGCGACGCGACGCGTCGGGCTTTGCGATCGGTATCGCGATCCTCTCGATTGCTGTTCCGATCTGCGTTGCTGGTATCGGCCTCTTGGCCGCGGCAGTCTGGTCATGGCTTGAGCCAGCCGCCGGCGCACCTGCGGCCACGGCGATTACGGGTGGTGCCCTGCTCATGATGGGCACGGCACTGCTCGGCATGTTCGCGTACCGAAGCCGGAGGTCCAAGCCATGAAGATCCAGATCCCGACGGCACACGCCTGCGCCACGGAGTCAGTCCGCGTGGCGAAGGGCGAACTCCAGGCGTTTGCGAGAGCCCACGATGCCGGTCGACCGAGCTTCCAGGCCACTCTCGTGCGCGTCGGCCTCGCGGCGGCGGCATCGGCCCTCGCGGCCTCGCTCATCGGCAGGCTTCTACCCATCAGACACCGACTCGCGCCGGCGGGCGCTACGCCAGCGACCCGGGCACCTGCGGGGCGAAGGTCCTGGAGAGCTGCGTTCTGGCCGGTCGCGGTGCGCTGCGTCCAGTTCGCAGCACCGCTTGCTGTTGCTGCCGTGAGCCGGGCGGGGCGTGCAGGGCAAGGAGCATCCCGTGCCTGAATCCAGAACCCCAAGCAGGTTTCCGGCCGCGTTGGTCGGACGGCGCGCTCGCTGCGACGATGCGGACTTCACCGAGATGCGATCGCGCATCGATCCGGCACTGCAGGCTCATCTTCTCAACCTCCTCCCCATGCCCATGCTCACCGCCGCGAACGAAGCTCACCTGGGCGTCAGGATCATGATGGAGCAGTGCCCTGCGAGCTTCGACCGCCTCTTCCGGGCGAACATCCTGCTCGTCGTCGCCATCGCTAGGAACTATGCCGGGCGAGGGCTGCTTCAGCCCGACCTTGTGGACTCGGGCAAGGTCGGCCTGGCGTATGGGGTCGGCCTGTTCGATCCGGCAACCGGACTCCGCTTCAGCTCGGCGGGGGGATGGTGGATCAAGCAGGCCATCCGCCTTGCGATCGCGGAGTCCGCGACGGGATGCACGCGTGGCCGCCACTGAAGTCCATTTCTCTTGATCGCGTGGGAGTTCTCCTGCGATGTACCGCGATAGAGAACTCGGGTGTGCTCAACAACTTCCGGTGGGAAGGGAGAGCCGCGATTCTCGCCCTTCTACTCATTCCAGTGAGGCACCTTCATGCTCGTGGCCGGGATGATGGTTCCTCCGTTCGAACAAGTCCTTCGCATTTCGCCTTTCTGTCTAGCGGCGCGTCTGCGTGGACTGTGTCATGGGCTGCTACGCCATGCCGCACCGCGCGGCAGACCTCGGCGAAGAGTTCGAGGCGTTGGCGGCGGTCAGGTTGTGCAAGTCGGCCGAATTCGTGATCGGCTCGCCCGCGACACGCTCCTCTACGACGTATGGCCGACCTGCTGAGGTGTCCTCCGCGTCGACAACCTTGGCCATGAACGATCGGTCCATCTCCGCCAGGGCTTGTAGCTCCTGCTTCGAAGCGAGCAGCCACGGCGCGGGCGTCCATCCCGAGCTCGATGACCTTGAGCGCGACCCAGCGCACAATGGACTCGGGAGGTTTCGCTCGCCAGAGGGTACCGAACCATTTTCGCCAATCGCTCGAGAGCCTGAACGGGCCGATTCGGACGTAAGGACCCTCGCTGCCGCGGTCGCTCGGAGCCACCAGACTCGTTGGCTGTACCTTGCTCTCGGCTTCGACGGGCGACTTGCCGACCATGGCCTGGTGGTTCGCGGCTTGCTGATCCGACTGGGCCCGAGACTAGAAGAAGTGGCACACGCGACCGCGGATGACCACAAGATCGCCTGTGTTTCACGCGACGAGTGTTGGTAGCGACCGCAGATTGACCAGAGAGCCAGCAGTCGCAGGACGGACTCGGTCCTGGAGGTCGAGTTCGAGGACTCAGGAGTCAGGATCTCAATCACGCTGGATGAACTCAAGCAGATCCCTATTGATGATCTCGGAATTGATCGTGCACATCCCGTGTGACAAGCCCTCGTACACCTTGAGTGTGCCGCGCTTGAGGAGCTTGACAGCGAGCATGGCCGAGTTCGCGATGGGAACGACTTGGTCATCGCTTCCGTGCATCACGAGGGTGGGCACATCGATCGCTCGAAGGTCGTTCGTAAAGTCTGTCTCGGAGAACGCCTTGATGCCCTCGTAGTGCGCCTTTGCGCTACCCATCATGCCTTGCCGCCACCAGTTCAGGATGACACCCTCGGAAGCCGCAGATCCTGGACGGTTGAATCCGTAGAAGGGCCCCGATGCGATGTCACGGTAGAACTGAGCGCGATTCGCGGCGAGTTTCTGCCGAAAGCCGTCGAAGACCTCGATCGGCAAGCCGCCCGGATTGTCCGCGGTCTTCACCATGATGGGCGGCACGGCACCGATGATCACCAGCTTGGCCACGCGGCCTCGCCCGTATCTCGCGACGTACCGGGTCGCCTGCCCGCCGCCCGTCGAGTGCCCGATGTGAACTGCGTTCCGCAGGTCCAGGTGCTCGATGAGCGCGGCGGTGTCCAAGGCGTATTGGTCCATGTCGTGGCCACCATCCACTTGGCTCGACCGACCGTGCCCGCGGCGATCGTGCGCGATCACCCGATATCCCCGCTGCAGGAAGAAGAGCATCTGGGCATCCCAGTCGTCGGCGGTCAGCGGCCAGCCATGGTGGAAGACCAGGGGCTGGGCCGTACGGGATCCCCAGTCCTTGAAGAAGATTTGGACGCCGTCTTTCATCGTGACGTGGTTCATGCTCGAATCTCCTGTGGGTGTGTCTCTGCTCAGATCCGTATGTACTGCCCCAGAGCCGGCTCGGGAGATCAACGTGGCGACCGCCAAGCCCGCTCCGGCGGCCATGACCTCGCGGCGGCTGATAGGACTGGATTGATCGGGCTTTGTCACATGAGTCTCCCGGATGGCCCTCCGACACCGGACCGCACTCCTAAGCGGAGAGCATGGACAGGCCCCGATTACGTCTGGCACGCTTCGGGAGAGAACCCGTTACCATTCATCGAGATGGACCAGTCCCACACCACGGCGGCTATCCAGTCCTATCTGGATGAGCTCAAAGGTCTCAAGGGGGACGCACCGTCCACCGAGCCCGTGGTGCGTGCGCTTATCAGCCGGTCGGTCGAGCGGCTCAATGTGGTCTGCACCGCGATGCTCTTCCAGAGTTACGGCAGGCTCACCCGTCCCCCGACCAACCTTCGCCCGGAGGAGCTTCTAAGCGCGGTGGTCGAGCGGCTCTTGAAGGCTCTGAGCACGGTCCGCCCCGGCAACGTGCGGCAGTTCTTCGCGATCGTGAATCAGCACCTCCGCTGGGAGCTGAATGACCTGGCTCGACGCTTAGATGAACAGACCCGCGCCCTCTCGATCCAGGAGGAGCTTGTCCCCGCGCCGGAGACATCCGGATCGGTCGCGTCGCTCAAGGCCCTCCGCATGCTCGAAGCCATCGAGAATCTACCGCAGGAGGAACGGGAGGTCTTCGAGCTCGTGCGTATCCAAGGCATGACGCACCCCGAAACAGCCGAGATTCTCGGGGTCTCCGCAAAGACGGTGCAGCGCCGGTTGCAGCGAAGCCTTCTGACGCTCTCGGAGATGCTCCCGGATCTTCGTCCCGAGCAAGCCTCCCCCGAGGCGGAGGGGTGAGGCCATGGACGAATCGCTGGTCCGGCGACTGCTCGAAGAGATCCTCGATTCCGATCGCGCTCCGGAGGACGTCTGCGCCGATCATCCGGCAGCGCTCGCGGAGGTGCGAGCGCGGCTCGCTCGCCTCCGCAGAACTGAGTCGCAGGTCGACGCAATCTTCCCCACGCCGGCCCGCACCCGCTCGCGGGCCTATGGGCCTGAGGTCGTGCTCAGCGGTCGCTTGCCGCAGATTCCGGGCCATGACGTGGAAGCGGTGATCGGCCGAGGCGGCATGGGCGTCGTCTACCGGGCCCGGCACGCCACGCTCGGACGCACAGTCGCGGTCAAAATGGTGCTTATGGGCGCGTACGCGCCTGCGAAGGACCTCCAGTCTCTCCTCCGCGAAGCCGAAGCGGTCGCAACCCTCCAGCACCCCAACATAGTTCAGATCTACGAGGTCGGCAAGCTCGATGGACTTCCTTACTTCACCATGGAGTATGTCGGGGGGGGGACGCTTGCGAGCAAGCTCTCCGGTTCGCCGCAGGACGCGAGGGCTTCGGCCACGCTTGCCGCGATTCTCGCCGACGCGGTGCAGGCCGCGCACGACCGCGGCATCGTTCACCGCGACCTCAAGCCAGCGAACATTCTGCTCACCTCCGAGGGCACCCCCAAGATCGTCGATTTCAGCGTTGCCCGCAACCTTGGCTCGGACCAAACCCTGACGTTTGGCGGCGCTCGACTCGGCACGCCGAGCTACATGGCTCCTGAGCAGGCCGCGGGCAACGAGAGCGCCTTCCGACCCGCTGTCGATGTCTACGCCCTCGGGGCCGTTCTTTACGAGATGATGACCGGCCGCGCGCCCTTCCGAGCAGATACTCCTTTGGAAACGCAGCGGCAAGTAGTCAGGGAATCACCCGCACCCCCGTCGCGCCTCAACATGCGAATCCCGCGGGACCTCGAGACCATTTGCTTGAAGTGCCTCCACAAGGAGCCCGGACGCCGGTACACCTCGGCAGCCGCGCTCGCTCGCGACCTCCGTCGCTTCATCGCCGGCGAGCCGATCGAGGCGAGGCCGGTCGGCCGCGTCGAGCGCCTCGCCCGCTGGATGCGCCGCAACCCCACCGAGACCGCGCTCCTCGCCGCCGTGATCGCGCTCGTCGCGGTCGCCGGTTACGCCGGCGCCCGCGAATGGGCGTCCGTCGTCGAACGGCACGCGCAGGCTGCTCGCTGGGAGGACCGTCTGAGCAACATCATCGACCTCCAGCAGGCCGGTCGCTTCGATGAGGTCCGCGCGATCCTCGGACAAGTCCCCGAAGCCGTCGCCACGCCGATGCGTTCGAACGTCGAGCGCGCCTATGCGGACCTTAAGTTCGTCGAACTCCTCGACGCTATACGGCAAGGCCGCGACCGCTTCAAGGATGGCGGCGGGCTCGACTACGAGCAACCTGCAAGGCAATACCTCGCCGCGTTCAGCCAAGCGATCGGGACCTTCGACGAGTCCCCTCGCGCGGTCGCTGCGAGACACCGAGAGTCTCCTGTACGCGACGCGATCGTCGCCGGGCTCGACGACTGGGCGATCTGCATGACGGCCGAACACCGAGCGTGGGTCCTCGAACTCGCAAGCTCGCTCGACCCAGACCCCTGGCGAGACGCCGTCCGCAACCCTGACCGCTGGGCAGATCTCGATCACCTCGCCAAGCTTGCGACGGATCCCGCGCTCGAGTCACAGCCGGTAACGATCCTCGTGGCTGTGGCCACGCGCTGGCGCCGCCTCGGCGGGGATCCAACCAGCTTTCTCCTTCTTGCCCAGCGCCGACACCCCGGTGACTTCTGGGTCAACTTCGAGCTTGGTCATCTGTTCTTCGGCTCAAGTCCAGAGACGGCCATTGGTTACCTGCGAGCGGCACTGGCCGTCCGACCTCACTCTGGAGCCGCCCAGTTCAACATCGGCGCTGCCTTCCTCAGGCTTGAACAGTGGGAACAAGCCCGCCACCACTTCGAACGAACGCTCGACGACGATCCCGGACACACCTGGGCCCGAAGGCACCTCGCACAACTGCAAGCCCGCTCCGGCGATTACGACCAGGCCATCGCGAACTTCCAAGTCGTGCTGGAACTCCATCCTGCGGACGGGGACGCCAGACTCGGCCTCGGCGCGGCGTACATCCGCGCCGGACGCGCGGAGGAATGGCGCGAACGCTGGAAGCATGAGCTCGACGCGCACCCGCTCGACCCCGTCCGCTGGGACGGCTACGCCGAGCTTTGTCTTTTCTTGGGACACCCGAACGAGTACGAACGCGCCTGCGCCGAGATCATCCGCCAATCGCCGGGCATCTACGACCCGCGTGCATGCGAACGCGCGGGCCGGGCCTGCCTCCTCGCGCCTGCTCCGGAACCACGCCTCCGCGAAGCGACGCGGCTTATCGATCTTGCGCTGGCGGCCGATGCAACACAGGCCCCGGCGTGGACGCGACCCTACTTCCTCTTCGCCAAAGCGCTCGCCGAGTATCGCGCGGACCGCTTGGACTCGGCCGCCACCATCCTCGCCGGCGATGCGGGGGGTGTCCTCGGACCGGCTCCGGGCATGCTCCTCGCCATGACGGAGCAACGTCGCGGCAACCAGTCAGAGGCTCACCGAGCGTTCAAGTCCGCGATCGCCGCTTTCGACTGGAACGAGAAGAACATCGACAGCCGCGAGGCGCAGATGTATCACATTCTCCGCCGCGAAGCCGAGTCGCTACTCGCGCCGCAGAGCCCTTGAGCTCCGGGCTCACATCGCCCTTTGTCCACCCCCCACGCTTAGCTTCCCAGCGGGGGACGGAACATCCGCATCGCAACCAGGCACTCATCCAGCCGCTCATTCCACGGCAAACCAGCTGCTCGTCACTCACCTC
Organism: uncultured Phycisphaeraceae bacterium; assembly: GCA_964495635.1. Classification (GTDB taxonomy): domain Bacteria; phylum Planctomycetota; class Phycisphaerae; order Phycisphaerales; family UBA1924; genus JBBASU01. The sequence goes on along the minus strand of CAZBXF010000025.1, from coordinate 10,141 downwards.
TTTCCAAGGAGCCTTCCCATGCGCCATCAGCGTTCCACATACACACTGCTCGCCGGTTGCACCGCACTGGTCGGGCTCGTCATTGTCGCAGGTACCTCGAGCGGCCGAGTTGCTCCCTCTGCGTCACAGCCCGCTGGCAGGCCGCCGATTCAGGGCCTCTCGCGGCAGCCCTCTCCCGCCGCTCGTGATGTGCTCATTGACCCCAACGACACCGTCATCGTTCTCCTCGACCACCAGACCGGGCTCTTCCAGACCGTCAAGGACGTCCCCCTCGCCGAACTGCGAGCCAACACCATCGCCCTTGCCGACATTGCCAAACTCGCCAAAGCCCCCGTCGTCTACACCGCTTCCGAGCCGAACGGACCCAACGGCCCGCTCATGGAGGAACTCGAAGCGTTCAAGGACTACGCCACATACGTTCCTCGCAAGGGCGAGATCAGCGCTTGGGATAACGCCGACTTCGTCAATGCCATTGAGGCCACCGGCCGCAAGACTCTCGTCCTCGCCGGCGTCTGGACCAGCGTCTGCGTCGCGTTCCCCGCCCTCCAGGCACAAGCCGACGGGTACAAGGTCTACTTCGTCACCGACGCTTCCGGCGACCCAAGCGTCTTCGCCTCGCAGACCACGATCGCCCGGCTCACCGCCGCGGGCATCGTCCCTGTCAGCACCAACGCCGTCCTCTGCGAGTTCCAACGGTCCTGGAACCGCCCAGACGCAAGCGACTGGGGAGCCATCTACACCCGAGTCGTCCCGCATTACAAGGCCGCGATAGAGAGCCACAAGCGGGCGCAGGACGCCGCGAAGGCCGCTACGACCTCTCAGTCGGGAAGATAACCCGCCCTCACGCGAACAAGGTTCGCCACGTCCACGGCATTCCCAGCGAGAGACTCTCCAAAGTGTGGATCAAAAGCGATGCGCGAAGCTCGCCCACCTCTCGCCGAGACCCAGCAACTGCACCCTTGGCCAATAGAGGCCGGCCATTTATCCCGAGTCCATCCGCCCACTCAATCGACGCAGGGTGAAGTTCCAGATGCCATGATTGGGATGGTCACGACGGCCCTGCCGCGAGGCGGGGCCTTGCTTTGGCTTGGCTGATGGGATGTGGGTGGACGTGGGTCTGCCGGTGCGCGGCGGTCGGGTTCAGTCGTCGTCGTGGATGGCGCGGAGGGCTGGGGTGTCGAGGTCGTCAAACTGGCCCCGGCGGGCGGCCATCGCGAAAGCGGCGACAGCAACTCCGGCGACAAGGAATGCGAGGGGAAGGACGAGGAAGATGACGATCATGCGGCAACTCCGCTGGTGGTGGTGGTGCCGCTGGGGCGGCTCGTGCTGGGGCCGAAGCTGCGGGATCGGAAGCTGAGCGTGAGGATCGTGAGCGAGCTGATGGGCATCAGGATGGCGGCGGCGACGGGGTTGATGAGACCGGCGACCGCAAGACATCCGGCGGTGAGGTTGTAGAAGGTCGAGGTAGCGAGGCCTCGCTTCACGACGCGCATGGTCCGGCGGCTGCCTTCGATCAGTTCGACAAGGGCGCCGAGCTCCGGGCGCGAGATGTAGACATCGGCGGCAGCGAGGGAGGCTTCCGCGCCGCCGTGCATCGCCACACCGACGCCAGCGGCGGCGAGTGCCGCGGCGTCGTTGACACCGTCCCCGACCATCAGCACCGGGCCTGTTTCGCTGTGCTCGCGCACCTTCGCAAGCTTCTGCTCGGGCGAGAGGGCGCCGAAGGTGAGCGCCGGGTCGACCCCCGCGGAGCGGGCGAGATCGGTCACGACGCGGTCGTGGTCGCCCGAGAGCATGCCGACGCGCCAGCCGAGGTTGGTCAGGTGACGAATCGTGGCGCGTGCGTCAGGGCGAATCTCGTCGCCCAGACCCGCGATGGCGACGATTCGGCCGTCGATGCCGATGGCGACGGGCGTGAGTCCAGCGACGGTGATGTCGTGCTCTGAGCTGCCTGTGCGATCGATGGTGCAGCGAGCGCGGACGAAGGCGGGCGAACCGACGACGACACGCTGGCCGAGGACGAGTCCCTCGATGCCGCCGCCGGTGGTCTGCGTGACGTCGTTGGCGGCGAGATCAGACTCGCCAAGGGAGTCGAGCAGTCCCCTCGCGATGGGGTGGCTGGAACCGCGTTCGAGCGCGGCGACGAGCGGGCGAACGGAATGGTCGCCCTCCCAGCGAACAACCCGCATCCGGCCGAAGGTGACGGTGCCGGTCTTGTCGAGGAAGATCGTGCCGCGCGGGGCCGCCAGGCGCTGGACCGCATCGCCACCCTTGACGAGCAGGCCCATTCTGGCGGCGCGGCCGAGACCGACCGACATGGCCAGGGGTGTAGCGAGACCCAGGGCACACGGGCAGGTGACGACCAGCAGCGCGATGGCACGCTCGAGCGCCGTCGACGGCGCGATGATCCACCAGATGGCGAAGGTAACAACGGCGAGGATGAGCATGCCGGCCAGGAACCACGACGAGGCTCGGTCGGCGAGTTGGACGATCGGCGCACGGCGCTGGGCGGCGTCGGCGACGAGTGACATGAGGCGCGCGACGCGGGTGCCCTCGCCGGTCGCGAGCACACGCAGGCGGAGTGTGGTGGCGACGTTGACGGTGCCCGCCGAGATGGCATCGCCGGGAGCGATGGGGACGGGGCGGGATTCGCCGGTGAGGAGCGACTGATCGATGAGCGAGTTGCCATCCACCACGACACCGTCGGCCGGGACGGAGTCGCCCGCGCGGACCTCGGCGATATTGCCCACCTCCAGCGACTCGGCGGGGATGTCGACGATGCGCTCGTGGCCGGTCGCGTCGCTCTCGACGCGCCTGGCCGAGGAGGGCGTGAGGGAGAAGAGGAGCTCGACGGAGTCTGCAGCCCAGCGCTGCTGACGCGACTGGATCAGGCGGCCGACGAGAAGGGCGAAGACGAGGACCGAGACAGTGTCGAAGTAGACCTCGCCCGTGCCACGGATGGTGGAGACGGTGCTCCAGACGCCGCCAGCGATGAGGGCAAGGGAGATGGGCACGTCGAGGTTAAGTGTGCGTGCCCAGATGGCGCCGTATGCGGAGCGGAAGAAGACCCAGCCCGGCCAGAGGAGGCAGATGAGCGTGATGGCCATGCTGGCCCAGCGGAAGAAGTGCTCGTATGGCCCCTGGATCTCGTCGAGGAGGCCAGCGTACATCGCCATCGCGAGGAGCATGACGTTGCCGGCGCAGGCACCAGCGACCGCAAGACGGGTGATCTGGGTTCGATCTTCCTGCGTGCGGAGCTGGCGTGTGCGGGCGTCTCGCGCGGGGTGCGGCGGGTAACCGAGCGTGGCGAGAACGGCGGCAACCTTCGAGAGAGCGACGCGTTCGTCCTCCCAGACGACGCGGACAATGGCGCGCCCGAGATCGAGCCGTGCCTCGATCACGCCGGGGACGAGCCTGGGCAGCTTCTCAACCAGCCAGACGCACGCCGAGCAGTGCACGCCGGTCAGGAAGAGCTCCGTGGAGCAGACGCCGGAAGCGCCGGTCCGGACGTGCATCGCACGAAAGGCGGCGGCGTCGAACTCGGCGTAAGAGCGGGCGGTCTCGCGGACGCGCGGCGCATGGTCACGGGCGCTCTCGAGCATCTCGTAGTAGCGGCGCAGACCGCAGCGGTGGATGACCTCGTAGGCCGCTTCGCAGCCGTGGCAACAGAAGTGCTCGGAGCGCGACTCGTCGACGAGGCCAGCAGGGACGGAGAGTCCGCAGTGCGTGCAGGCGACCGACGCGCGGGTGTGGCCGACGAGCGTGTGTGGACCTGCATCCAGCGTGGTCATGGAATCACCTCCGGGCCTGTCGCGGGCGAGGCGGACGGCAGGAGCCCATCGTCGCGTGGATCATGGCAGATTGGCGTCAGGGCGGCGGGGGTTCCGGTGAGACGGGGCGGCTGTGGGATGTCGAGCGTGAGTCGCCCCCCCACCGCCGCGAGACCCACGAGCAGGAGGAGCAACGACGTTGCGAAGGGCATGTGCCGACGCAGAGGACCGCTGAAACGCGTGAGGCCGATGCCGAACGAGACCATGACCGGGAGCGTGCCTGCCCAGAACGCGAGCATCGCAAGGGCACCGCTGCCGGCGCTGGCGGTGCCGGCGGCGAAGGCCAGGAAGGCATAGAGCCAGCCGCAGGGGAGGAGCGTCGTGAGCAGGCCGATGGCGATGGCGCGGCCCGTTGGAGCGAGATCCATCGCTCGCTCGTGGCCTCTCGTCACGAGCGCCAGCCAACGTCTGGGCAGGTGCGGACGCGGCAGCGAGACACCCCAGATGCGGAGCAGGCTGGAGCCTGCAAAGAGGACCATGACGGTACCCGCGAGGACCGCGGCGATGCGCGGAACACCAACGAAGTCGCCGCCAAGATCGAGCGTCTGGCCCAGCAGCCCGGCGAGTGAGCCGAGTGTGACATACGTCACAAGGCGGCCGCCGTGGTATGCAACCTGAAGGCGCGTCGCAGAGGGGGCTGCGCTGGAACCGGGGTTGGAGGCGGGATCGGGGACGGTGGCCATCGCGAGGAATGCACCGCACATGCCCACGCAGTGCATGCTGCCAAGGAGACTCGCGCTCAGGATGGCTCCGAACATCAGCCACATTGCCGGGGACTCCTTCGGACTTCGCACGCTTGGGCGGACCGGGACGTTCAGGGTGAGGTAGGACCGAGGGTGACTTCCTGCTCGAGATCGAGCGTGTCACCCGCGTGCTCGATGTGGGCACGCAGGCTCCAGAGGCCCAGCGACGAAGCGGGAATCACCGCGACGTAGTACGTGCGGCCGTCGGTCTCGATCTGCGTCATGGGCACCTTGACGGCCTTATCGGGATGGGCGTTGTGGACGGCGCGGAGGCGGACGACGGCGTCCGTGAGATCGGCACCCGCGGCGTCGCTGATGGCGAGCGTGATGCGGAACGTGCCGTCAGCCTCGCCGGGCGCGACGGTGAAGGCGGGCGTCCAGCCAAGGCGGGCACGGTCGGCCTTGGTCTTGTCCCAGGAGAGGGCGCGGTCGTACCAGTCGGCCTCGACGAGGTTGCCCTTGGTCGTGGTGGCGTAGAAGATCGTCGCCGCGACGATGAGGACGTTGCCAAGGAGCATGGTGACGATGATGGCGGGCCAGCGGCGATGGTCGCGTGCGGGAATCGAATCTGCGGTGGCCGTGGTGATGCTCATGAGCCGCCTCCGGTGTCGGGTTGCGTGTCAGGCTTGGTGTCGTGATCGGGTGTTTCGGTCGTGCCTGGCGTGCGTGACTCGTCGCCAGACTCCGCGTCGCGCGGCCCGGGGGCGGACTCGCGACGCTTGTGCTCGTCGTCCCTGTCTCCGCGATGGCCGGCGGGGCCGATCATCGTGTAGCGGCGCTCGGCGCGGTAACCGTCGGGGCCGGTGACGATAACGCGGAGGGCCTGCGAGGTCGTGCCGTGGAAGCTCTCGCGCGGGACGACGATCATCATCGGAACGGCACGCATCTCGCGGGCGCGGAAGAGGACGGGGTTCTCTTCGGCGTCGATGCGGGCGCCGTCGATCCCCTCCACCGCGACGGAGAAGAGGGCGTCGCCGTCGGTGCGGTTGGTGATCTTGACGCGGACGTGGTTGCCGATCTCGCGATCTTGGTCGCCGAGTTCGACGAAGGCGGCGCCGCGCCCGCGCAGGACGACGACGTCGCCGGTGCCGAGGGTGGCCAGGGTGATGAGGAATCCGGAGATGGCGATGGTGAGGATGCCGATGTAGATGAAGAGGCGCGGCCGACCGACCTTCACGGGCTCACCGCTGAGCGCCGCCTGCGATGAGTAGCGGATCAGGCCCTTGGGCCGATCCAGCTTGGTCATGACGCTGTCGCAGGCGTCGATGCACTGGGCGCAGTGGACGCACTCCATCTGAAGGCCGTTTCGGATGTCGATACCCGTGGGGCAGGTCGTGACGCACATGCGGCAATCGACGCAGTCGCCCAGGACCGGGAGGGAGAGGTCGGTGCCGGGACGCGGGTGGCTGGGCTTGACGCCCCGGGGCTCGCCGCGCTTCACGTCGTAGGTGACGATGAGGGACTGGCGGTCGAGCATGACGGACTGCAGGCGGCCGTAGGGGCAAGCCACGAGGCATGTCTGCTCGCGGAAGAAGGAGAAGTCGAACATCATGAGGCCGGTGACGACGAGCATCACGATGAACGGGGCGGGATGTTCAAGGGGTGACTGCGTGACCCAGACCCGGAGGCGCTCGATGCCCACGAAGTAGGAGAGAAAGGTGTGGGCGAGGACGCAGGAGATGACGAAGTAGGCGAGGTACATCGCAACGCGGGCAGCACCGGACTCGCGGAACCAGCCGCGGGCTGGCCGGCCCGGGGGGCCGAGGAAGAGGCGTTCGACGGGCCTGTAGACGAACTCCATGTAGACAGTCTGTGGGCAGGCCCAGCCGCACCAGACGCGCCCGAGCAGGGCGGTGGCGCCAAAGATCGTGACGAAGACGGCGATCATCATGAACGCGAGCAGGAGCGTGTCGGTCGGGTAGAACGTGGTGCCGAAGAGATGAAAGCGGCGAGCCGCGAGATCCAGGAGGATCGCCGGGTGGCCGTTGATCATCACATACGGCATCATCGTGAAGAAGGCGATGAGGGCATAGGCGACAGCGCGCCGGCGTGTCAGGAAGCGACCGGGGCTGGGGCGGGGCTTGAGCCAGCGCCGGCTGCCATCTTCGTTGAGCGTGGCCAAGGCCGCGGGTGGGCGGCTGCCGATGATCGCGGCATCGATCCCCGGTGGCTCCTGACTCGGCGTGCTGCGCGGAACTGACACGGAAACCTCCTTACGAACGCACACGGACCCAGCCCCCGCCGGGCGAGATCACCTCGTCCAGGGGGGGATGACTTCGCCCTCGGCGGCTCGCGGCTTGGCCGGCGTGGTGCCGCGCAGGTTGGCGACGTAGGCCGAGAGGAGGATCAGCTCGTTCTTGGAGAAGCTGTTCTTCCAGGAGGGCATGGCACCGTTGCCGGCGCCGGTGATGAGAACGGTGTGGAGATCCTCGACTTTCTTTACGTTCTTGTAGTGGTCGTCGGTGAGATTGACGCCGTTGATGCCGCCGCCATCGGCAGCGTGGCACTGGGCGCAGTTGGTCCGGAACATGCCCTCGCCGACGTTCATGAGGTCGGGATTGCTGGTGAGCGAGAGGATCGTCTTGGCGTCGGGCTCCATCTGGCCGAGCGCGCCGAAGATGCGCTTGTCCTCGCGCGTCTTGTCGGCAAGCCAGGCGTCATGGATGCTCCATGCGAGCGGGCTGAAGTGCCAGAAGACGACGTAGAAAAGGGAGAAGACAACGGACCCGAGGAAGAAGACGTGCCACCAGCCCGGGGTGGGGTTGTCGAACTCCTGGATGCCGTCGTACTCGTGGCTGGTCAGTTCATCACGAACGGACATGGGTGTGTCCTCCGGTGCTGATGGTGCGGCTGGTGGATGAGGGGGGAACTGTGGCCGACCCGACTGACGGGCCGTCGTCGAGCGGCAGGAGCGCGGCCTGATCGAGGCCGTCGGTATCGCGGGAACGTGTCAGGTAGAGCCGGATGACGACCGCGACCCAGGCGCCGATGAAGATCAGCAGCGCCAGCTGGAACCAGATCGAGAGGTCCATCGAGTGGACGAGGCGAGAGAGTCCCATGGCTACTTGGCTCCGAGGGTGTTGGCGGGGGCGGCGTCGGCCGGTGTGGTGGCGGGCGCCGGGCGGTTGAGATCGGTGCCCAGACGCTGGAGGTAGGCGATCAGCGCGATGACCTTGCGGTCGGAGAGGCCCCGGTAGCTTCCCTGGAGCTCGAGCTCGGTGCCAATCTGATTGGCTTGGGCACGGGCAAGCTCAACGGCCCGTCCGTCCTTGGCTGCGTCGCCGTACGGAACGCCGAGCATGATCATCGCGTCGACCTTGCGCTGGATGCCGTCGAAGTCCAGAGGCTGCCGGAGCAGGTGCGAGTACGCGGGCATCAGCGACTGCGGATTGATCGCGCGAGGGTCTTCGAAGTGGCGGACGTGCCAGTCCCAGCTCTGGCGGCCACCCTCGCGGTGCAGGTCAGGGCCCAAGCGACGGCTGCCCCACTGGAAGGGATGGTCGTAGACGAACTCACCGGGCTTACTGAACTCGCCGTAGCGCTTGGTCTCGGCCCACATCGGCCGGATCATCTGCGAGTGGCAGTTGTAGCAACCTTCGGCGATGTAGATGTCGCGGCCTGCGAGCTCCAGCGGCGTGTAGGGCTGGACGCTCTCGATGCGTGGGATGTTGGACTTCGCCCACGACGTGGAGAAGGCGGGCACGATGATGGCGGGGATGATCTCAAAGAGGGAGGCGACGCCCACCGCGATGACAACCCAGACCGTGAACTTGATCGGGCGGCGTTCCCAGACCCGATGCCACCAGCCCTGCATGAATACATCGACGTTCTTGCCGAACTCGATGTTGCTGGTGAGGCGCGTCGGCGGAATCGGAGGATCGACGTAGGTGCGAGAGAGGGAGGGGGCCTCGTGCACGGGCTCGTCGTAGACGGGCGGCCGGCTGCGCCAGGTCATGATCGCGTTGACGATGAGCATGACGGTGCCGGCGATGAAGAGGAGGCCGCCGATGACGCGGATCCAGTACATCGGCATCAGGCGAACGACCGTCTCGACGAAGTCGGGGTACTGGAGGCGGCCCGTCTCGTCGAAGGCGCGCCACATCAGGCCCTGCGTCACGCCGGCGGCGTAGATGGGGATGACGTACGCGAGGATCCCGATGGTGCCGATCCAGAAGTGCCACTCCGCGAGCTTCCTGCTCCACAACTTGGTCTGGAAGAGGCGGGGCATGAGCCAGTAGATCATGCCGAAAGTCATGAAGCCGTTCCAGCCCAGGGCCCCAGCATGCACGTGGGCGATGGTCCAGTCTGTGTAGTGGCTGAGAGAGTTGACGGACTTGATTGAGAGGACCGGCCCCTCGAAAGTGCTCATGCCGTAGAAGGTGATGCCGACAACGAAGAACTTGAGAACGACGTCGCTGGTGACCTTGTTCCAGGCGCCGCGCAGCGTCATGAGGCCGTTGATCATGCCGCCCCAACTGGGCATCCAGAGCATGAGGGAGAAGAGCATGCCCAGCGTCGTGGCCCAGGCGGGCACGGCGGAATAGTGGAGATGGTGCGGCCCGGCCCAGATGTAGAGGAAGACCAGGCTCCAGAAGTGCACGATCGAGAGGCGGTAGGAATAGACGGGGCGCTCGGCGGCCTTGGGCAGGAAGTAGTACATCATGCCCAGGAAGGGCGTGGTGAGGAAGAAGGCAACGGCGTTGTGCCCGTACCACCACTGCATGAAGGCGTCCTGCACGCCCGAATAGATCGAGTAGCTCTTGAACATCCCGGCGGGCACCGAGAGGTTGTTGAAGACGTGGAGGATCGTGACGGTGACGATGGACGCGATGTAGAACCAGAGGGCCACGTACATGTGGCGCTCGCGCCGGTTCACCAGCGTCATGAAGAAGTTGGTCGCGAAGAAGCCCAGCCACACGACCGCGATCGCGAGATCGATGGGCCACTCAAGCTCGGCGTACTCCTTGCCCTGCGTGAAGCCGAGCGGGAGCGTGAGTGCCGCAGAGACGATGATCCCCTGCCAGCCCCAGAAGTGCAGGTTGCTGAGAAGGTCGCTCCACATGCGGGCCTTGCACAGGCGCTGTGTGGAGTAGTAGACGCCGGTGAAGATGGCGTTGCCCGCGAAGGCGAAGATGGCGGCGTTGGTGTGCAGCGGCCGGAGTCGCCCGAAGGTGAGCCACTCGGTGGTCACGAGGAAGGAGAGGAAGCCGAGCGGGCGGACGCCACCGATCTCCCACCCCATCGCCGTCGGGATGACGAGCTGAAGGGCGATGATGAGGCCGGCGAGAAACGCTACCAGACCCCAAACGATCGTCGCGACCATGAACTTGCGGACGATCGCATCGTCGTAGACGAAGCGCTCCATCGGGCCTGATTCCCCGTGATTGCTGCCGGAGTGCCCCGTCGATGCGGCTACCCCTGCGCTACCAGCTACGCCAACCTGCCCATGCGCCATTGCGAGACCTCCGAGCCGGAAAAGCGACCGATCGCCCTATTAGCGATAAGTTGATCCTCATATCCAACAATGACCATTCTGTCGGCCTGTGACCTGATGTCAAGCATCGAGGT
>CAZBXF010000024.1:0-25497 GCA_964495635.1 uncultured Phycisphaeraceae bacterium | reverse complement strand
CGCGTCTCCAGCCTCCCCCTTCCCCCTGCCCCACCCCCACCCCCTCCCCCCTTCCCGTCCCCCCCTCCCGCATTCCCCGAGCCCGCTGAAGCCTTCTCTTCCTGGCACCATGCAACCCGGCGGCACGAATCCCGAATCATCCCCAGGCGAGGCATCAACGCCCCGCCCAGATCAGGGGTCCGCCATGCAGATGCCCGAAGCAACACCGTCCGTCAGCAGCCCACCGCCCGGCGCGGCTTCGCGCCTCGACGATCCGATGTTTGAGACCAATCTCCAGCCCTGGGAGCGGACGTACACCACGTTCCTGCACATGACAGCCCTGATCGGCCTCTTCGGCCTCCCCGTCATCGGCGCCCTCATCATGTGGGTCATCAAGAAGGACTCTTCGGTCTACGTTGCCGACCACGGGAAGGAAGCCATGAACTTCCAGCTCTCGCTCACGATCTACTGGGTCGTCGGCTTCCTCCTCGCGATCACCGGCATCGGCGCCTGCGTCGGCGGCCCGCTGATCGTCGCGACCTACGTCCTTGGCATGGTCGGCATGGTCCTTGCCGCTGTTGCCGCGAATCAGGGGCGCTACTACCGGTACCCGATGTGCCTTCGCATGTTCGCGTGACATTGGAAGTGATCGAGGCAGGGTGTTCAGGGCTGGCGATCGCCGCGCGGCCGCAGGCCCCTCTACCCTCCAACAGTGAACCCGCCCATCCACCTCGACATCAAGAAAGACCGCGGCGTCACCATCCAGTGGGATGAGGAGACTACGTCCTACTACTCCGTGGCCTATCTGCGGCGCATGAGCCCCTCGGCCGACATGAAGCAGCTTCGCGACGAGATGGAGAAGAACCCCCTCACCATCCTTCCGGCCTCCAGCGCCTCCGGCCCGCTGACGATCCTGGACGCGCAGCTCAAGGGCAACTATGCCCTCTGGATCCGCTTCAGCGACGGCCACGAAACCGGGATCTATTCGTGGCAGTACCTGCGCGAGATCGATCCCAATCTCAAATCCAACGCGTGACGCGCCTCACCCCATCCGTACCACGCCCTTGCCCTTGACGACTTCGCCGACGACGCGGACCTTCTCGCCCATCTTGGTCAGCTTCTCCATCACGGCTTCGGCGAAGGCGGGCTTGACGATCACGCAGTAGCCGAGGCCCATGTTGAAGACGCGCCACATCTCTTCTTCGGGCACGTTTCCCTTGGCCTGAAGGAACCGGAAGACCGGCGGCACGTCCCATGACTCCGGATCGATCTTTGCATCCAGCGTCGGCGGCAGTGCGCGGCAGAGATTTCCCTCGATTCCTGATCCTGTGATGTGGGCCATGCCGGTGATCACGTTCTTGACCGCGTACTGCCGCTGGACGCGGACGATCGGGTCGGCGTAGATGCGTGTTGGCGTCAGCAGCACCTGGCCCAGCGTGCGCGTCGGCTCTTCGGCGCCAGCGTCCGGGGCGGCGTCGGCCGGGGCGGCGCTCTTCGCGGGCTTCTTTGTCGCCTTCTTCTTCGCCGCGGTGCTGTTGAGCTCGGGATAGACCTTTCCGAGTTCGAGCCCGGCGTCCTTCACGATCTTGCGGACCAGCGAGTAGCCGTTGCTGTGGATGCCATCGCTGGCGAGGCCGAGGATGACATCACCGGCGCGGACGCGGGTGGGCTTCTGGGCGCGCTTGAGCTCGACGACGCCGACGGCGAAGCCTGCGAGGTCGAAGTCGCCCTTCGCGTAGAGGTCGGGCATGTTGGCCGTTTCGCCGCCGAGGAGTGCGCATCCCGCGCGGCGGCACCCTTCGGCGACGCCGCGGACGAGCGCGTGGAGCATGTCGGTCTTGACTTCGGGGACAGCGATGTAGTCGAGGAAGAAGAGGGGCTCGGCGCCCTGGACGATGAGGTCGTTGACGTTCATCGCGACGAGGTCGATGCCGACGGTGTCGTAGACGCCGAGCTCCGCGGCGAGCTTGATCTTGGTGCCGACACCATCGGCGCAGGCGACGAGCACGGGGTCCTTGTAGTTGCGCTTGAAGAGCTTCTGGTTGAAGTCGAGGCGGAAGAGGCCGGCGAAGCCGCCGGGATTGTCGATGACGCGCGGCGTGTGCGTGCGGCGGAGCACCGCGCCGAGGGACTCGGTGAAGGCGTCCTTCTTGTCGATGTCGACACCCGAGTCGGCGTACGTCGTGCGTTTGGCGGCTGGTGGCATGGGCCAAGAATAGCGATCAGGCTACTTCGTCGCCGCCTCGATCTTCTCCGGCGCTTCGTAGCCGAGACCGAAGACGGTGCTGTTGAAGAGTTCGAGGGAGCACTCTTCCTGGCGGATGAAGCCGGTCTTGCGGGGCAGCTTGCCGAGGCGGTGGAGGTCGACCATGCCGCAGACGCCGGCGGCGGTGGTGAGTTCGATGGCGGTCCAGGTGCGGCCGAAGAGTTCGATGGCGTGGACGGCGCGGTGGAAGGAGCGCTGGACCATCTTGCCGTTCTTCTCGCCGATGGCGTTGACGAAGACGACGACGACGTCCTCGACGGTTCGGGGGAGGGAGGCCTCGAAGAGGTCGACGAGGAGCTGGCGGTCGAAGCGGGTCTTGCGTGGGCCTGCGGGCTCGGCGTGCTCGAGGGAGAGGCGGAGGTCGTGGAGGAGGAACTTCATGAGCTCGCAGTGGCCGGGGTAGCGGATGGTCTTGTAGGCGATGTTGGCGTTCTTGCCGGAGCGGCCTTCGCGCACGAGGGTTTCGAGGAGGGAACCGACGCCGCCGGAGGTGTAGAAGGCCTCGTACTCGACGCCCTCGAAGCTGAAGCGTTCGAGGCCTTCGAGGGCCGGGACCTTGACGTCGAAGCCGTTGAGCATGACGTTGCAGGGCTCGCAGTATTCGTTGACGACGCCGGCGGGGGACCAGGTGACGTTGTACTTGAGCTGGTTGGTGGGGTACTGGGGGAGTGCGCCGACGCGGAGGGTGAGGTCGTGGACCTTGTCGAGTTTCTTGGCGAGGTCGTAGGCGGCGATGGCGATGTAGCCGGGTGCGAGGCCGCACTGGGGGACGAGGGCGACCTTGGCGCGGCCGGCGGCGTCGATGGCGCGGACCTTGTCGGTGGTTTCGACGTCCTCGGTGACGTCGAAGTAGTGGACGCCGAGCTCGTTGGCGGCCTCGGCGACGCCCTCGACGTAGTTGAAGGGGAGCATGCAGACGACGGCGTCGTGGCCCTTGAGGGCTTCGCGGACCTGGGTCTTGTCCGACGCGTCGACGACGCGGGTGCGGAAGACCTGGTCGACGTTCATGGAAGCGGAGAGGCGTTCGCGGAGGCTCTGGGTGACGGTCTCGAGCTGGGGCTGCTCGCGGTCGGCGAGGGTGACGATGTAGTTGCCGCGGGAGAAGGTGAGGAGCATCTCGGCGACGGATTTGCCGACCCATCCCGCACCCAGAACAAGCACACGCATCGCCGCCATAGTCGCTCCTCTCGCAGTTGGAAACCTGACCCCTTCGGGGCCTCGATTGTTCGCAGGCCGCGGCTGGAAAGCGCGGGGGAAGGGAAGGTGTCGGGGTGTTCAGGTGCCGCGGGTAGCGAGGGGGTAGTGGGGGGGCGGTGGGGCGCTTGGACATGATGCCGAGGAGGACGGCGTCGAGTGGGACGAAGGGTCTGGCGGGGCTTGCGGTGGTGGTGGGTGAGCTGTGCGTGTCGGGGCTCTGGTTGGGCAGTGTTTGGGCGGATTCGAGGATCGGCGGGCGAGATGTGGAACGGTCACGAAGCTTGCGCACAGAGGTGGTATGGAGGGGCGGAGAGAGGAGAGAGGAAATGGGAGAGAGGGGAGGAGTTGGGCCGAGTGGTGTCGAGGAGAAGGCATCGAGGCTGGGGGTGCTGTTCTGGCTTGTCGCGTTGGCACCTGGGTTCGCGCTGAGGTGTGTCCTGCTGTCTCTTTGTTCCTGTGTGCCTGGTTGGCCGCTAACCTGCGGTTGTGCGATCTGGCGATTCAACTCGTTTGCTGTTCATCACCACGTTTGGGCTGGGGCGGATGCGTCCTGCATCGGGGACCTGGGGCTCGTTGCCACCGGTGGTGATGGCGTTGGCGATGCTTGGTTGTGGCATTTCGGCGCAGGGGGTGTGGTTCCATCTGGTGCTTGTGTCGGTGCTGGTGTTTGGCTGCCTGGCGTGCCTGATGCAGGGTGATGAGGCTGAGGGTGTGTGGGGGAAGGATCCGAGCAATGCGGTGGCGGATGAGACGGCGGGGCAGTGCCTGCCGCTGATGCTGCTGCCGGCGTCGGCGACGGCGAGCTGGGGAGCGGCGCTGTTCACGCTCGGGTTTGCGTTCGTGTCGTTCCGGGTGCTGGACATCGTGAAGCCGTGGCCGGCGCGGCAGCTTCAGCGGCTGCCTGCGGGGCTAGGGATTCTGATCGATGACCTGATCTCGGGGGTGTATGCGATGGTGGTGGTGCAGGTGGTGCTCCGGCTGGCGTAGGGATGGATATCGGGGCTTGGAGGGGCGGGGTGATCGTCCAAGAACTGTGGGAGGAGGCGACCGGGCGCGGGTGCGCGGACCGGAAGCGTGGCCGGCTGGCGTGGCGTCGTGTATAGGTGTGGTGCGGGGGAGCGCGCGTGGCAGCGCGTGGGTGACCTTTCGGAACGACCATCACACGAGCGAGAGATGAGCACCTCGGGACGACCGGACATCGGCAGACTGCTTTCGGATGCGATGCGACTGCCAGAGTCGGAGCGCGAGGCGTTTGTGCGCGGGCGTGTCGAGCCTTGCGATGTGGCGTTGGCGTTGTCGCTTCTGGCTGGGCAGGGGTCTGCGACGATTGGCGAAGTGGCGGCTGGAGGTGGGGTTGGGGTCGATGGGGATGATGGTGCTGGCGGTGACTCTGGCCGGGGCTCTGAGGCTGGTTCTGGCACTGGATCTGGCGCTGGCTCTGGCACGGGCACGGGTGCGGGCCTGGGCATGATCGGCTCGTACCGGCTGCTGGAGATTCTGGGTGAGGGTGGGATGGGGGTTGTGTATCTGGCGGAGCAGGAGCGGCCTCGGCGGCGTGTTGCGCTGAAGGTGGTGAGGCCTGGGTTGGCGACGCCGCGGATGCTGCGTCGCTTTGAGCTTGAGAGCCAGGTGCTGGGTCGTCTGCAGCATCCTGGCATCGCGCAGGTGTATGAGGCTGGGATTGCGGAGCTCTCGGGATCGGGCGCGCTGATGAGCGGGCGGCCGTACTTTGCGATGGAGCATGTGCGGGGCCTGACGCTGACGGAGCATGCGCGGCTGAACGGGCTGAGCGTTGGGGAGCGGCTTGGGATCTTCATGCGGATCTGCGAGGCGGTGCAGCATGCGCACCAGCGCGGTGTGATCCACCGGGATCTCAAGCCGGGGAACATCCTCGTGACTTCGGAGGGTCAGCCGAAGGTGCTGGACTTTGGTGTGGCGCGTGTCGCCGACGGCGCGGCGGAGGCGGTGGGGACGCTGCGGACGGACGCGGGGCAGCTGGTGGGGACGCTGCCGTACATGAGTCCGGAGCAGGTGATGGGCGGGGCTGAGGAGCTGGACACGCGGTCGGACGTGTATGCGCTCGGGGTGATCCTGTTCGAGCTTCTGACTGGAAGGCTGCCGCACGCGGTGTCGGACAAGACGATCGTGGAGGCGGCGCGGATCATCGGTGAGGAGGCGCCGACGAATCTGCGGTCGGTGGATCGCTCGCTGCATGCTGAGCTTGGCGTGATCGTTCACAAGGCGCTGGAGAAGGATCGATCGCGCCGGTATCAGTCGGCGTCGGAGCTTGGTGAGGATGTGGGGCGGTTCCTGCGGAGCGAGCCGATCCTGGCGCGGCCGCCGAGCGCGGCGTATCAGCTTCGGAAGTTCGCGGTGAGGAACAAGGGGCTGGTGGCGGGCGCGGCGGCCGCGGTGGCGCTGCTGGCGGGGACGGCGGTTGCGATGTCGATCCTTGCGGCGGATCTTCGCGTGCAGCGGAACACGGCGGTGGCGCAGACGTCGCGTGCGGAGGCGACGAGCCGGTTCCTTCGGCAGATGATCCTGTCTGTGACACCGGAGGAGGCTGGCGGGCGCGAGCCGACGGTGCGTGAGATGGTGGATGCGGCGTCGCTGGATGTGGATCGAGCGCTTGGCGACTCGCCGGAGGCGGAGGCGGGGGTGCGGCTGGTGCTGGGGCAGGCGTATCACGCGCTGGGGAAGCTGGAGGAGGCGCGGGCCCAGTATGGGGCGGCGATGGAGGTTTCGGCGTCGCTGTTTGGCGAGTCTGACGCGCGGACGCTGGACGCGATGCGGGGGCTCTCGGGGCTGCTGTCTGATCGGGGGGAGTTTGAGGAGGCGGAGAAGCTTGCGCGGCGTGCGCTGGCGGCGACGGTCGCGTCGATGGGCGAGCATGCCGGGGAGGCGGCGCTGGCGCGGATGAACCTGGCGCGGGTGCTGCAGGAGACGGGGCGGTCGGAGGAGGCGCGGCCGATGATGCGGGAGGCGCTGGCGGACGCGCGGGCGGCGTTTGGCGAGCGGCATCCGGAGGTCATCACGGCGCTGCACAACCTGGGGACGATGTTCAAGGACATGGGGGACACGAAGGAAGGGATCCCGCTGCTGCGCGAGGCGTTGCGGCTGCGGATCGAGACGATGGGGGAGGATCATCCGCACACGCTGTACACGAAGAACAACCTTGCGGCGGCGCTGCAGCGTGATGGCCAGCGGGAGGAGGCGCTCGCGCTGATCCGGCAGACCCTTGCGGCGCGGGCGCGGGTGCTGGGGAAGGACCATCCGGCGACGGTGACGTCGCGGTCGAACCTTGCGGTGGCGCTGATTGAGGCGAAGCAGTTCGAGGAGGCGCTGCCGCTGGCGCAGGGGGTTCATGAGGACTGGACGCGGATGCTTGGTGAGGGGCATCCGAAGACGATGGTGGCGATGGGGAACCTGGCGTATCTGATGGAGGATCTGGGGCGGCTGGGGGAGGCGGAGGCGCTGTACCGGCGCGCGATCGAGATCCGGCGCAGCGCGGGCGGGGGCAAGGACCCGGAGACTTGGGCGCCGATGAACAACCTGGCGATGCTGCTTCAGAAGCGGGGCGACCTTGCGCAGGCGGAGGCGCAGTACCGTGAGCTGATCGCGTTGTGCGAGTCGGCGTTGCCGCCGGACCATGTGTACACGGCGATGTTCAGGAGCAACTACGGGGAGTGCCTGGGCCTCATGGGTAAGCGCGACGAGGCGAGGCGGGTGCTGGGGGCCTCGGTCGAGGTGCTTGAGAAGAAGCTGGGCTCGGAGCACGCGCGAACGGTGAAGGCGCGCGAGCGGTTGGCGGCGCTGGGCGCGTAGGGAGCGGGTGTCGAGGAGTGAGGGCCTCGAGGGGGGAGGAAGCTGCTGTGGTGGCGCGGCTTCAGACTCTTCGAGGTGTGCTGCGCGCGTGTCACGCTGGCGCGTTTTCCACGGTCAGCCTGCTCGGAAGCAGGCCCAGGCGGCGTCGTGGCTGAGGGCCTGGGAGGGCGCGATGGGGGTGGTGGTTGGTTGGCCTGCGGGGCCGGGGGAAGTGCGGCGGCGGTGGAGGGCGAAGGTGATGGAGTCTTCGGGGTCGGGGCGGACGATGGGGACGTCGGAGCCGAACCAGAGGTCCGAGCCCGGGCGCAGGCCGCGGGAGATGAGATCGGCGAGTGGGAGGACGCGGTGGAGGCGTGAGGGGCACTGGCGCGAGAGGACTTCGATGTCGTAGAGGGCGTGGCAGGGCTGGACGCTGCAGACGACGCCGAGCTGCGCGAAGCGGTGGACGTCGTGGTCGTCGATGAGTTCCGCGTGCTCGATGCGGAGCATGGGCGTGCCGTTGGTGGCGGCGATCCAGCCGGCGCCGTCGTGGGGGATGCTGGCGCGCTGGAGGTGTCGCTGCTGGGCGTCGAGGACGGCGCGGACGGCACCATCGCCGATGGCGTGGACGGCGAGGCCGAGCCCGAGGGCGCGGGTGCGGTCGAGGGCGACGTCGAGGTCGGCGGGCGAGACGAGCGGGGTGCCGGTGGGGTGGTCGGGGATCGGGTCGGCGAAGGGCTCGAGCATCCAGGCGGTGCGGGCGTTGAGGGTGCCGTCGGCGAAGACCTTGGCGCCGGCGAGACGGACGCGCGGGGTGGTCCAGGCTTGTGCGCTGGCGGCGACGGCGTCGATGTCCTCGAGGGCGGGGTAGAGCCAGATGGACTGGCGGAGTCGGCCGGCGCGATCGAGGTCGGCGAGGATGGGGCCGAGCATGGGTGGCGAGAGGAGGTCGTGGATCTCGACGAAGCCCTTGGAGGCGAGGTCGGAGAGCGCGAGGAGGATCATCTCGGTCCACTGCTCGCGCGTGGGCTCGGGGACTGCGCGGCGCGCGGCGTTGAAGGCGGACTCGAGGAGGAGGCCTGTGGGGCGGGAGGCGGCGTCGCGGACGATGACGCCGCCGGGCGGGTTGGGGGATGTTTCCGTGAAGCCGGAGGCGGCGAGGGCGAGGGAGTTGACGACGCCGGAGTGATGGTCGAAGGACATCACGAGGCAGGGGCGATCCGGGCAGGCGCGGTCGAGCTCATCGCGCGTGGGCCAGGCGGGACCGGCGGGGGATTGCGCTGTCACGGCCCAGGCCTCGACGCGCAGGCCGCTGGCGAGGAGCCAGTCGGAGCGTGGCAGCGCGGACATGGTGCTGGCCTTGACGCGGATGCGCTCGAGGAGATCGGCGCGGTCGGCGGCGTCGTGGACGTGGAGGAAGGCCATCTCGCGTCCGTGCGCTGGGAGGTGTGCGTGTGCCTCGCGCAGCGGGAAGTGGGGGCGACGGATGGGTGCTGGAGCGGGTGCGGGGGTGGAGGGGCGCGTGGTCATGGGTGCTCGGCGGTGCTGAGGAGGGCGGCGATGGCGCGATCGAGGGCGTCGTCGGTGGTGGCGGGTTGTGCGTCGTGGCTGAACTCGATGCGCAGGACGCCGAAGCGGGCGCGGATGGAGAGGCCGAAGGGATCGGCGTTGACGCAGCGGGCCTGCTCGGGCTTGACTGCGGCGAGGCGCTCGCAGAGGGTGATGAGGCGCGGAGGGTCGGCGTTCATGAGTCGGACGGCGCGACCGATGGCGCCCAGGGAGAGACTGGGCCGCGCGATGGCTTCGGTGCCGTCGACGACGAGGTCGACGCGGCGGGCGAGGTCGACGGTGAGCCGCGCGAGGCGCGGGTACTCGGGTGTCTGGTGGTGGACCATCCAGAGATCGGCGTCGGCGTCGTTGCGTGGATCGATGGGTTCGAGGGAGCCGGCGAGGTGGAGGCTGTCGTCGGAGTCGTCTGGCAGATGGAGGAGGATCTCGGAGCTGGAGAGTTCGAGCGCGGCGGGTGGGACGGCGAGGATGGGCAGGCCGCTTGTGTGGGAGAGGACGATGCGGACGGGGTCGGTGACGCCGCTGTGGGCGAGGAGGCCGGTGTGGGTGCGGTGGAGGAGACGTCTTAGATGGATGAGTTCGGGCGCGTCCATGTCGGGAGAGGCTAGCAAGGCGGGGGCGGAAGGGCGGAACGGGGGAGGGGGGCGACTGATGGCGCGCGATCAGTCGGCAACCTCAACCGCTCATAAGGATCGAGATGACCATGATCGCCAGGAACGGGAGTGCGATGGTGGCGATGAGGGTGAGGAGGGTGCCGAGGAAGGCCGCGACGACGTACGAGAAGTCGCCGTGGCGTCGCCGGCTGTTCATGAATGCGAGCCAGGTCATGCAGGGCCAGAGGTAGAGTGGGATGAGGAACAACACGTCGATGGAGGCGTCGCCGCGCGAGAGTCCTGTCATTGGCGCGATGAGCGGCCAGAGCGCGGCGACGACGGGGAGGCCGCACAGGATCTTGGGGATGGGTCCCCAGTAGGGCTTTCCCGCGAGGAAGGCGCGGAGCTGGTCGCGGCTCCATGCGTTGCCGCACTCGGGGCAACGGAACCGGTGTGCGAGCTCGATCTGGGTGGTGAGGTCGTAGTCGCAGGCCGGGCAGCGGGTTTCGGGCCCGTGGGCGGGCTTGGGCGCGGGGTTTGGATCAAGGGGTGCGGGTGGTGAGTGGGGCTCGGCCATGGGACCCTCCTGGACTGGAGAGTACCTTGGGGTCCGTGCAAAAGACAAAACGCCGGGACGCGAGTACGCGTCCCGGCGTGAAGATGATCTCGGGGAGTCGTCGATTGCGGCCGCGACCGACACCTGAGGTCAGGACCGACACGTCAGCGCCAGTGGCGGGATCGTGTCGGTGGGGCGAGCTTCGGGATGCATGGGACGGGTCGGGTTTGGCTCAGGGTGGCGCGTTCATTGCTGAAGCGCCGAGATTCATCCTGAGTGCCGTGCCGCGAACGCTTCCGATGTCGATCCTTGGCTCCTGCTGAACCTCTCCGCGTCGGCCGGGGCGACGGCCCCACCGAAAGTCCGTCGAAGGCTCACGCCTTCTTGGCGGCCTTCTTCTTGGAAGCCTTCTTCTTCGCCTTCTTTTTTGCCTTCTTGGCCATGACCAACTCCTTCAAGAGACTCACGAGCGAGTGTCGCGCGACGTTGCGCTGCACTGCTCGCGTGACACACATTATCGGAAATCGATCGTGCGTGCCTTGAATGAGCGCGCAAAAAGTGAAGCGAGTTGATCTCGGCGCGGTCTGGCGACGGGAAGGGGCGAGC
Source organism: uncultured Phycisphaeraceae bacterium (assembly GCA_964495635.1). Taxonomy (GTDB): domain Bacteria; phylum Planctomycetota; class Phycisphaerae; order Phycisphaerales; family UBA1924; genus JBBASU01. Next base: position 14,927 of record CAZBXF010000024.1, on the reverse strand, counting down.
GCGCGGACGGCGCGGGTACGCTTCGGAGTGCGCGAGAGCGTGTGTGGTGTGGCGGTGACGTCGGGAGCGACGAGCGAGGAAGTGAACGATGACTCCATCGACAGGTTCAACGGCATCGGGCATCACGACGAGGCGCCTTGCGAGCGGCCTGACGCTGATCACCGAGCCGATGGCGGGGGTGAGGTCTGCGTCGGTGTCGCTGCTGGTGCCGTGCGGGATCATGCACGAGCGCGAGGATCGGCTCGGCGCGTGCGCGATGCTGGAGGAACTGCTGCAGCGCGGCGCCGGAGAGCTGGACTCGCGCGGGCAGGCGGATGCCTTCGATCGGTGCGGTTTTTCAAGGGGTTCCGACGCGGGTAACGCGGTGATGCGTTTCTCCGGGACGGGTCTTGGAGAGCGGCTCGGGGACGCGCTCGCGCTGCTCATGGACATGGCGCTTCGTCCGCGCTTTGCGGAGGACGCGATCGAGCCCGCGCGCGAGCTTGCGCTGCAGGCGCTCGAGAGCCTGAAGGACGATCCGCAGGAGCGCGCGATGATCGCGACGCGCGAGCGTCACCTGCCGGCGCCGCTGAACCGTTCGGGGCTGGGGACAGAGGCGGGGCTGCGCGCGATCACGCGCGACGAGCTGGTGGAGATGTGGTCGCGGCTCGCGCGTCCGACGCCGGCGGTGATCGCGCTTGCCGGCGCGATCGGCGATGTGGACAACTTGGCGGCTCGCGTCGAGTCTCTCACGCGCGGATGGAGCGGCGCGACGGTGGAGCCGGGCATCGCGAGCGTGCCGGCGCGCGGCTACGCGCACGCCGAGGATGCATCGGCGCAGGTGCAGATCGTGCTGGCTCACGATGCGCCGAAGGAGTCGGACGCGGACTGCCTGCTCGAGAAGCTGGTGGTGTCGGTGCTCTCGGGCGGGATGGCGGGGCGACTCTTCACTGAGGTTCGCGAGAAGCGGGGGCTGTGCTACTCGGTGCACGCGGGGTACCGCGCCGATCGCGACTACGGGATCACGTCGGCGTATGTCGGGACGACGCCGGAGCGGGCGCAGCAGTCGCTGGACGTTCTGGTGGAGCAGCTGCGGAAGCTGGAGACGCCGGAAGGGGCGATCACACCGGCAGAGTTTGCGCGTGCGAAGATCGGGATGAAGAGTTCGCTGGTCTTCAGCGGCGAGTCGACGGCGGCCCGGGCGGCGTCGCTGGCATCGGACTGGCGGCGGATCGGGCGGGCGCGTTCGCTGGAGGAGATGATCGGCGCGATCGACGCGGCGACGCTGGAGTCGGTGAACGCGTATCTGGCGCGGCGGCGGATGGGGAGGGTGACGATCCAGACGCTGGGGCCCAAGCCGCTGGTGTCGCCGCTGGGGTAGGCGGGCGTGCGGGTTGGGTGGTCTCGTCCGCGATGATGCTGATGATGCGGGGGCGGCGGAGCGAGTGGGGGGAAACGCGCGGGCGCGCGACGGCGGGGCGGGCGGGAGGCAATCTGCCGAGCGCACCTATGCTCGGTCCATGCTTGAAGCCGTGGGAAGTGCGCGACTGTCTCGACTGGCGTGGCAGTATGGGCTGATGGGGGTTTGCCTGCTGCTGCTGGTCGTTTTCCTTGTGTATCCCATCCTCCTGACGGTCCGGGGTGGGTTCTATGAGGATCCCGCGGCGCGGACGGGCTTCACGCTGAGGCACCTGATCCAGGTCTTTGACGATCCGCGGACGCTGTCGGGTCTGTTCAATAGCTTTGTCGTGGCCACGGGGACGACGACGCTCGCGGTGGTGCTGGCGCTTCCGCTGGCGCTGATCTCGGCGCGGTGCACGTTTCCGGGCAAGTCGTTCTTCAACGCGGCGGTGCTGGTGCCGCTGATCCTGCCGCCGTTTGTGGGTGCGATCGGGATGCGGGCGCTCCTGGGGCGGGAGGGGACGCTGAACGCGCTGCTGGGGACGGAGTTTGACCTCCTGGGCAACGCGAAGCTGATGGGTGTGATCGCGGTGCAGGCGCTGTCGCTGTATCCGATCATCTACTTGAATGCGACGGCGTCGCTGGCGAACCTGGACCCGGCGCTGGATGAGGCGGCGGAGAACCTGGGGGCTGGTCCTTGGCGGCGGCTCTTCCGGATCACGCTGCCGCTGGTGAGGCCCGGGCTGTTCGCGGGGGCGACCATCGTGTTCATCTGGTCGTTCACGGAGCTGGGCACGCCGCTGATGTTCGACTACTACGACGTGACGCCGGTTCAGATCTTCTATGGACTGAAGGAGATTGAGAACTCGGCGCGGCCGTACGCGCTGACGGTGGTGATGCTGACGGCGGCGATCGGTCTGTACCTGCTGGGCAAGTACTTCTTCGGGCAGCGTGGGTACGCGATGTACAGCAAGGCGAGCCGCGCGGGCGGGGAGCGGGCGCTGACGGGGGTGTGGGGCGTTCTGGCGATGGTGCCGTTCGCGGTGGTGTCGTTCCTGGCGCTGCTGCCGCACCTGGGCGTGATCCTGACGAGCTTCACGAGCCCGGGTCAGTGGTACGCGACCGCGCTCCCGACGGTGCTGACGCTGGACCACTATGGGCAGGCGATGACGGCCTCGGACTCGTTCGGGGCGATTGCGAACTCGCTGAAGCTGGCGTCGGCGGCGATGCTGGCGAACATCGCGTTCGGGATCCTGATCGCGTATCTGATTGTTCGGACGACGCTGCGTGGAAGGACGCTGCTGGACACGCTGTGCATGCTGCCGCTGGCGGTGCCGGGGCTGGTGATGGCGTTCGGGTATGTGGCGATGAGCCTGCAGTGGCCGTTCGGGCGGGACGGACCGCTGGGTGGGTTTGCGAGCGTGCTGGCGGCGGATCCGAACCCGATTCCGTTTCTGGTGGTGGCGTATGCGATCCGACGGCTGCCGTACATCGTTCGATCGACGGTGGCGGGTCTTGAGCAGACGTCGGGCGAGCTTGAGGAGGCGGCGGTGAACCTCGGGGCGAGCCGGGTGACGGCGGTGAGGCGGGTGATCCTGCCGCTGATCCTTGCGAACCTGATCGCGGGCGGGCTGCTGGTCTTTAGCTTCTCGATGCTGGAGGTGAGCGACTCGTTGATTCTGGCGCAGCAGCAGGAGGACTTCCCGATCACGAAGGCGATCTGGAGCTTCATGGATCGGCTGGGCGATGGGCCGTACATCGCGAGCGCGCTGGGCGTGTGGGGGATGGCGCTGCTGACGGTGACGATCTTCGCGGCGTCGAACCTGCTTGGGAAGAATCTGGGGTCGATCTTTAGGGTCTGAGCAGGGACTGGGGATTGGGGACTGGACACTGGGGGAAGAGAAGATGGCATTCGTGGTTAGGCATTCGGCATTCGAGACCCGCGAACCGCGGCTCGGCTGGGGCTCTGCACGAATGCCGAATCACGAATGCCCAATGCCTCCTCAGGGTGCCGTTCCCCCAGTGCCTAGTGCCTTCTTCAGAACTTCCCCGTCGCGCTCTTTGGTGTCGTGGAAGACCAGGCGCGTGCGGGCGTATTCCTCTGGGCTGATGTTGAGGTCGACGGGCTTGCGCTGGGTGTGGCACTTGTGGAGGTGCTTGAGGAAAGGGACGCACCACATGCAGCCTGTGCCGGCGCCGAGGCACTCGCTGATGAGGGAGGCGACGGGCGGGTTCTCGCGGGCGAGGTACGTCTGGATCTTGCGCAGCGAGACGTGGAAGCAGAGGCAGACTTCGTCGTCTGGTTTCACGGAGAACTCTACGGCGGCCTGCGTCGCTGGCCTCGCCAGCTTGATGCCTTGAGGCCGCGTGCCTTGGTGCCTGCTTCAGACTCGGCAGCCTGGGATTGGATGATGCGAAGAAGGCACCGGGGCAGGAGGCATCAAGGCATCGAGCCAGACTCGGGCCGCGGGGTCACGCTGTGAGGCGATCGAGGATGTCGAGGACACCCTCGATCTCGGCGTGGGGCGAGACGTAGTCGGCGTGGGCCTTGAGGCGCTCGTCGGCGTTGCTGGGGCAGGCGAAGAAGGCGACCTTCTCGCGGATGGCGAGGTCGCCCATGGTGTCGCCGATTCCGGCGGCGTGCTCGCGGGTGATGTCCATCATGTGCATCATGCGGTCGATGCCGGTGGCCTTGCTCACGTGGGCGAGGTCGCAGTTGATCCAGGCGACGGTGCTGGAGACACGCAGTGGCCAGCCTTCGCGCGCGAAGTGGTCGATGAGTTTCGGCTTCCAGGCCATGAGGCGGTCGGTGTCCGGGTGCCAGAGGGAGATCGAGGCGGTCTTGCCGGGCTGGATGACGACGCCGAGGGGGGCGAACTCTCGGCGCAGCCAGGCCTGGGCGGAGGCGACGGCCTCGAGGTGGTGCGGGGTGATGGCGGGGTCGATGAGGAAGGCGTTGTGGCGCGGGTCGTACAGCCAGACGCCCATCTCGGCGATGACGGGGATGCGGGTGTTGTGGAGGAGGCGGCACATGGCCTCGGCGTAGGGCTGCGGTCGGCCGGAGCAGAGCGTGACGATGGGTCGATCGGCGCGTGGAGTCCAGGCGGATTCGTGCTCGCGGTTGAGGCGTGCGACGTGGGCGAGGAGGTCGATGCGCATCGGCGCGTGCGACTCGGGGCCGAGGCAGCCGTCGATGTCGGAGATGATGGTGCTGGGACGGAAGGTCACGGGCGAGGGTAGGGGTTGTGGAGGGAAGGGACAGAGCGACAGAGGGACACAGGGACACAGGGACACGGGGACACGGCGACAGCGGGGCGCGGCCCGTTGGCCGCGGGTCCATGTGCCTTGGATTGGTCTTCGCACTTTGCCACTTTGTCACTTTGTCACTTTGTCACTTTCCGTCATCGCCACTTCGCCACTTCCTCCTATCCTCCGCCGTGCTCAAGCTCTTTGCCGCCGCCATCTTCCTCTCTGCGGCCTTGCTCTTTCTCGTCCAGCCGATGACGGGGAAGGTGCTGCTGCCGCTGCTTGGGGGGAGTCCTGCCGTCTGGAACACGTGCATGGTTTTCTTCCAGGGGGTGCTGCTCCTTGGATATCTCTATGCGCATGTGGTGGGGACGTATCTGCGGCCGCGATATCAGCCGCTGGTGCACGCGCTGTTCGTGGCGTTGGCGGCCGGGTATCTGCTGGTGCGTCCGGCGGTGGGGGAGCCGGGTGAGTCGCCGACGCTGTGGCTGATTCAGACGCTGCTGGCGCTGGTGGGGCTGCCGTTCCTTGCGGTTTCGACGACGGGGCCGCTGCTGCAGCGGTGGTTCAGCCGGACGGACCACGCGGCGGCGAAGGATCCGTACTTTCTGTACGCCGCGAGCAACGCGGGGTCGCTGCTGGGGCTGATCGCGTTTCCGACGCTGATCGAGACGACGCTGACGCGGGGTCAGCAGTGGACGCTGTGGACGATCGGGTTCTGGGTGCTGGTGCCGCTGATTGTGGGGTGTGGCGTGATGCTGGCGCGCCGCGAGCGGCCTGAGGTGGAGGTGGGTGGCGCGGCGGGAGGGGTGGATGCTGGAGCGGAGGGTTCTGGGGCGGATTCGCTGACGTGGGGTCGGCGGGCGCGGTGGGTGGTGCTCGCGGCGGTGCCCTCGAGCCTGATGCTCGGGGTGACGCAGCACATCTCGACGGACATTGCGGCGATCCCGCTGCTGTGGATCCTGCCGCTGATCATCTATCTGCTGAGCTTCATCGTTGCGTTCTCGCCGCGGCTGGCGGTGTCGGGGCGGCTGTGGGGGCGGGTGATGCCGTTCACGGTCATTGCGGCGCTGCTGGCGTTCCTTTCGGCGGCGCAGCATCCGATCCTGCTGCTGGTGGTGCTGCACCTGACGGTGTTCCTGGTTGCGGCGATGATGTGCCACACGCTGATGGCGGAGGATCGCCCGCCGCCGCGGCACCTGACGGTGTTTTATCTGTGCATGTCGCTGGGTGGGGTGATCGGCGGCTCGCTGAACGCGCTGGCGGCGCCGCTGCTCTTTGACTCGATCATGGAGTATCCGCTGGTGATCGGCCTTGCGTGCCTTCTGCGGCCGCAGCTTCGGGAGGATCTCCGGGCGCTGGTGGGGTGGGGGCGGCGCGGGTTTGCGGTGGGGGCTGCGGTGGTTGCTGCGGCGGTGCTGGCGGTCGTGATCATCAACATTGACGCGGCGTCGACGAGTGGAGTGATTCAGTCGGGCGCGCTGGGTCGGGCGGCGAGCGGCATGGGGATGTCCAACGAGGTGCTGGTCAACGTGCTGCGGGCGGGGCTGCCGACGCTGGTGATCGCGGCGCTGCTGCTGGGGCGCGGGTCGCTGCGGTTCGCGCTGGCGGCGACGCTGGCGCTGGTGGTCTCGACGACGATCGGCTCGGGGGGCGTGGTGCTCTACACGACGCGGACGTTCTTCGGGGTGAGCGAGGTTGTGACGACGCGGACGGGCGTGTTCAATCAGCTCACGCACGGGACGACGCTGCACGGGCTGCAGTTCCGGACTGATCGTGAGCTGCCTCCGAACACGCCGTACCCGGACGCGGAGTTCCGTCAGCGGCTGCTGTTCGGGCGCGGTCCGACGGCGGTGCCCGTGGAGGAGCGCCGGCGCTGGCTGCACCTCATTCCGACGACGTACTACTACCCGAGCGGCCCCATCGGTGATGTCATGCGTGAGCTGACGGAGTCCGGACGCATGGACACGGTGGCGCTGATCGGGCTGGGGACTGGCTCGCTGCTGGGCTATGCGCGGCCGGACTCGACGATGCATGTGTACGAGATCGATCCGGCGGTGATCCGCATCGCGCGTGAGCCGGCCTTCTTCCGGTACATCGCGGATGCGCAGCGGGATCCGACGGTGAAGATCGGTGCGCCGAACCTTCCTGGCGATGGGCGGCTGGACATCGCGAAGGCGGAGAAGGGGTTCTATCGCCTGATCGTGATCGATGCGTTCACGTCCGATGCGGTGCCGATCCACCTCATCACGAAGGAGGCGGTGGAGGCGTACCTGCGGGTGCTCAAGCCGGACGGGATGATCGCGTTCCATATCTCGAGCCGGTACTTCGACCTTGTGCCTGTGCTGGGCGGGCTGGCACGCGAGCATGGGCTGCAGATGCGGGTGGGGAATGACGCGCGTGATCCGACGCCTCAGGAGCGGGCGGAGGGGAAGAAGCAGTCGCTGTGGGTGGTGCTGGCGCGGGATGGTGAGGCGCTGGGTTCGCTGGCGCGCAGCAGCCTGTGGGAGAACCGCCCGGGGCAGGCGAGCGACCCCCTGTGGACCGACGACTTCGCGAACCCGATGCGGGTCTTCAGGGGATGGTGGTTGCCGGTGCAGTAGCGGGGGCAGGCAGGCAGGCACGCAGGCAAGCAGGGGAAGAAGAGTCTTCAGGGCAAGAAGAGCCTTCGCTTCTGACCCTCATTTCCCTGCCTGCCTGCTTGCCTGCGTGCCTGCATCCCTCTCCTATCCTCCCCCCATGCCACGTCTTGACTATCAGACTGCCGGTGAATCGCATGGTCCTGCGCTTGTCGTCACGGTCACGGGACTGCCTGCCGGCGTGCCTGTGGATGAGTCGTTCATCAACGGCGAGCTGTCGCGTCGGCAGGGTGGGTATGGGCGTGGCGGGCGGCAGGGAATCGAGGAGGATCGGGCGGAGTTTCTGACGGGCGTGCGGCGTGGGCTGACGATCGGCGCGCCGCTGGTGATGAAGATCGCCAACAAGGACTCGCGTCTTGATGATCTGAAGAAGACGCCGCCGATCTACCGGCCGCGGCCGGGCCACGCGGACCTTGCGGGCTCGATCAAGTACCTGACGACGGACTGCCGCGAGACGCTGGAGCGTGCGAGCGCGCGTGAGACAGCGAGCCGCACGGCGGCGGGGGCGCTGGCGAGGTGCCTGCTGCGGGAGTTCGGGATCGAGGCCTTCGGTTTCGTGCGGAGCATCCGGGGGATCGCGACGGGGGCAGCGCCGACGGAGGCGACATGGCGCGATCTGCGAATGCTGCGTGATGGGAGCGAGACGTACTGCCCGGACGCGGCGGCGTCGGAGCTTCAGAAGCAGGCGATCCGGGCGGCGAAGCTGGACAAGGACACGGCGGGCGGACTGATCGAGGCGCACGTCTTCGGCTGCATGCCCGGGCTGGGTTCGTGCATGGACTGGCGCGATCGGCTGGATGCGCGGCTCGCGTACGCCGCGATGGGGATCCAGGCGATCAAGGCGGTGGAGATCGGGATCGGGAAGGAGGCCGCGGACCTGCCGGGCTCGCAGGTGCACGATCCGATCAGGTACGACCATGGCCGGCGCGAGACGCACCACGCGCTTGGATTCTCGCGCGATACGAACCGCGCGGGCGGCACAGAGGGTGGCATGACCAACGGCGAGCCCGTGGTCGTGCGGGCTGCGATGAAGCCGATCGCGACGCTGCTGCGCGGGATGCCGAGCGTTGACCTCAACACGAAGGAAGAGAGCCACAGCCAGTACGAGCGCAGCGATATCTGTGCCGTTCCGGCGGCGTCGGTCGTGCTCGAGAACGTTGCGGCGTTCGAGATCGCACGCTCCTTCTGCGACAAGTTCGGCGGAGACAGCCTCACCGAGGTGCGGGCGCAGGTCGATGCGTACATGAAGCTCGCAAGGCTGCTGCCGCTGGACCCGCCGGCGATGACGATCGCGTGAGTTCAACCGAGCCCTCTGCTCCTGCAGAGCCCTGTGCGCAAGCAGAGGGGGCTTTGACTGTGCCCGCATCCAGCGCGCAGTGTGGCGGTCGCTCGAACGCAGAGGCCGCGGAGGGGAGCGGAGGAAGACGGAAGGGAAGGAAGGGACGGGTTGCGTGGGACCGACACGAGACACCGGCCGGGAGGCGGGTGCTACCTGGTCGGGCGGAGATGTGCACGATGCTTGGGAGTGCCTTGGCGCAGCGAAAAGGCCGGCCCTTGCGGGGCCGGCCTTTGGGTTGGATGCGTTCTGGATGAGGCTTACTGCTGCTCGGCGTCGGCGGTCGGGGCTGCCGCGGGAGCTGCGCCGGCCGGGGTGACGGGGCGCTCGGTGCGGAGCTTGGCCTCGACCTCGAGGTCCTTGCGGGCGTCCTGGGCGGCGACCTGCTCGGGGGTCATGTGATCGCAGCGGAGGAAGATGTTGCGCATGATCTTCTCGCTGAGGTTGCAGTCGCGCTCGATGTGGCTGAGGGACTCGCCGGGAGCCTTGAAGTAGCAGAGGATGTAGTAGCCGCGCTTCTGGCCGTCGATCTCGTAGGCGAGGCGCCGCTCGTCCCACTTGCGCATGGCGATGATCTCGCCATGGCCGCGGGAGATGATGTCCTTGATGTGGTCGATGGCGGAGTTGAGGTCGGCGGCGACGGCCTGGCTGAGCAGGAACATCGCCTCATAGGTGTACACGCGCTTGGTAGCCATGATCGGGTCCTTTCGTAAGTCTTTCGTGTTCGGTCGTGTTTGAGAGTTCTGGTGATGACGGGTTCGAGGGCGGGTCAGTTCAGCGGTGCCGGGGCTCCCGGTGTGGCGCGGGGAGGGGAGGAAGAGGGGGAAGGGGGTGAGGTGCCGGGGGCTGGAACCGCGGGGGGCTTTGGTGTCTTGGGGCGTTCCTCGGCGTTGGTGAGGTTCATCGCGTGGGAGAGGCCCTTGTTCACCCAGGCTTCGACGCCGCTGGCGGCTTTGGTGATCGAGGCGAGGAGGAGAGGTTCCTCATCGCTCGTGAATCTGGAGAGGACGAAGTCGGCCTGGTTCATCATCGAGGGCTTGCCACCCGAGGGCTGGATGCCCACGCCGACCCGCAGGCGCGGGTAGGCATCGGTGGAGAGGGCGCGTTCGATGTCGATGAGGCCGTTGTGACCCCCTGCTCCGCCGGAGCCCAGGAGGCGGCACTTGCCGGTGGGGAGGTAGAGATCGTCGACGACGACGAGGAGGTCCTCCTGCGGCGAGACCTTGTAGAAGCCGACGGCCTCGGCGACGGCCTGGCCGGAGAGGTTCATGTAGGTGTTGGGCTTGAGGAGGAGGCAGCGCTCGGGGCCGATGGTTGCCTCGATGGCGAGGGACTTAAAGCGTGCCTTGGGCAGCTCACTTTTGGCGAAGGCGGCGTGGAGGCGCTCGACGACCATGAACCCGGCGTTGTGCCGTGTCCTGGTGTATTGCGATCCGGGGTTGCCGAGGCCGACGATGAGCTTCATGGGGGTAGCAGGGATGAGTTGGCTGGGCGAGGGAGGCCCCGGCGACGGTTCGCCGGGGCCTTTCGCGTGTGTGTGTGGTGCTTACTTCTTGGCCGCGGGCTTGGCGGCGGCGGCGCCAGCGGCGGGCTTGGCAGCGCCGGCTGCGGGCTTGGCGGCACCGGCTGCGGGCTTGGCGCCGGCCGCGGGCTTGGCACCAGCGGCGGCCTCGCCCTCGGCGGGCTTCTTGGCGGTGAGGACCTCGGGCTCGGCGGCGCCGGTGCCGGCTGCGGTCTCTTCGCCGACCTTGACCTCCTGCTGGATGAGGATCTGGGCGACCATGGCATGGGAGTCGGTGAGGAGCTTCATGCTGGCGCTGGGGAGCTTGACGTCGGCGGCGGTGATGGCGTGCTCGACGTCGAGGTCGCTGATGTTGACCTCGATGGAGTCGGGAATCTCGAGCACCAGGCACTCGATCTCGAGCTCGTTGGTGGGGTGCATGAGGATGGCGCCGGCGGTCTTGAGGCCCTTGGCCTCGCCGATCAGCTCGACGGCGACGCGGGTGCGGACGCGCTCGTTGAGATCGACGCGGGCGAAGTCGGCGTGGACGATGTTGGTGCCGAGGTAGTCAAAGCCCAGGTCCTTGAGGAGGACGATCTGCATCTCGTCGGCGTCCTTGGCGCCCGGGAAGTCGAGGCGGTAGACCTTCTCGCCGGCGTGGATGTGGGCGAGGGCGGCGTGGGCATCGAGGGTGATGGCGACGGGGTCGCGGCCGTGGCCGTAGACGACGGCGGGAAGGCCGCCGGCCTCGCGGATGCGCTTGCTGTAGCGGGAGCCGGTCTTGTCACGGTGCTTGGCGGAGAGGACTGGTGAGGACTCGTGCATTGAAAAACTCCTTGGTCAGATGTGTTTGGTTCGGATGAGACTGGTTCGGAGGTGACGTTCTGTTGCGGCTCGGCTGAGCGTGATGGGATCGGGCTACCGCTTGGTTCCGGCGGTGTCCTTGAAGAGTGCGCTGATGGACTCGTTGTTGTGGATGCGGCGGATGGCCTCGCCGAGGAGGGGCCCGACGCAGAGCTGGACGAGGCGTTCGCGGATGGGTGCGACGGCCTTCTCGTCGAGCGGGATGGTGTTGGTGACGATGATCTGATCGATGGGGGCTTCGGCGAGGCGCTCGATGGCCTTGCCCACGAGGACGGGGTGCGTGGCGGCGGTGATGATGCGGCTGGCGCCGGCCTTGTGGACGACCTTGGCCGCCTCGGCGACGGTGCCGGCGGTTGAGATCATGTCGTCGAACATCAGGACGGTCTTGCCCTTGACGTCGCCGACGAGCATTCCGGTCTTGACTTCGCTGCCGCTGATGCGGCGCTTGTTGATGAAGGCGATGTCGCCGCCGAGGATGTTCTGCATGGCCTCGGCGACCTTGAGGTTGCCGACGTCGGGGCTGACGAGGCAGAGGTTGGGGAGGCCCTTCATCGTGGACTTGAAGTGCTCGATGAAGACGGGCGAGGCGGAGAGGTGATCGACGGGGATGTCGAAGAAGCCCTGGATCTGGGCTGCGTGGAGATCGACGGAGAGGACGCGGTCGGCGCCGGCGGCGGTGATGAGGTTGGCGACGAGCTTGGCGGTGATGGGGACGCGGCCCTCGTCCTTGCGGTCCTGGCGGGCATATCCGAAGTAGGGCAGGACGACGGTGACGCGGGCGGCGCTGGCGCGTTTGATGCAGTCGATGTAGACGAGCAGCTCCATCAGGTTGTCGTTGACGGGGCGGCAGGTGGAGAGGAGGACGAAGACGTCGCGGCCGCGGACGTCCTCATCGAGCTTGACGAAGACCTCGCCGTCGGGGAACTGGCTGGTGCGGGCGCCGCCGAGCTCAACGCCCAGGTGCTTGGCGACGCGGTCCGCGAGCGCGCCGGCCTTGGAGCCTGCGAAGAGTTTGACCTCGCCGAGTGCGCCGCCGTTGGGATGACCGTTGGCCATTAGTGCGTGCTCCGTGGGGCGCTGGGCTGGATGGTGCGTGAGCGATAGATGGCGTCGACCTTGGCGAGGTCCTCGGGCGTGTTGATGGAGAGGATGTCCTCTGGGGGGACGGAGGCGAGGACCTCGACGCGATGTCCGGCGGCGAGGAGGTGGCCGAGGGTGTCGGTGAGGTAGTACTCGCCGGTGAGTTCGTTGCGCGTGACGCCGCGGAGGGCGTCGAAGAGCGCGGCGGTCTTGAAGAGGTAGTAGCTGGGGTTGACCTCGCGGATGGCGAGCTGGGCGGGGGTGGCGTTCTTCTGCTCGACGATGGCCCGGAAGCGGCCGGCGGCGTCGCGGTCGATGCGTCCGTAGCCGTCGGGATTGTCGATGACGGCGGTGGCGAGGGTCGCGCTGGCGTTGGCCTTGCTGTGGGCCGCGTGGAGGTCACGGAGCGTGGCGGCCCGGATGAGCGGTCCGTCGCCGCAGAGGACGAAGGTGTTGGTGGGAAGATTCGAGGAGGAGGGTGCGAAGAGGGGCGCGGCGGACATGACGGCGTGGCCGGTGCCGAGCTGCTCGGCCTGGACCGCGAACTCGACGGCGGAGTAGGAGGCGAGGGCCGCGCGGACGCGTTCCTGCTGGTAGCCGACGATGACGACGATGCGGCCGCAGCCAGCGGCGATGCACGCGTCGACGACCGCACAGACCATCTCTCGCCCGCCCACCGGGAAGCAGACCTTGGGAAGGTCGGAGCGCATCCGCGTGCCCTTTCCGGCGGCGAGGATGATCGCGCCGGGCTTTGAGGCGGGAGCGGCGTGGGCGGAGGTGGAGGCGTGAGGGCTGGTGGTCATGGGAGGTTGGTGCGGGGAAGGTGGGCGTGAGGCGGAAGGTGCTGGCGGATGGACCGGCAAGCTGGTCGACCTGGATTCGAACCAGGACAAGCAGAACCAAAATCTGCTGTGCTACCATTACACCATCGACCAGTGTTTGTATTATGATCGGTTCTTGAGCTTGTTTTGAAAGGGTCCGAGCTCACTTCGCGGCGAGGATTGAGGGCAGGCTACGCGTTCGGACGGGTTCGAGATCGAACTCGGCCGGTGGGACCTGCTTGGGAAGGCGAGGGCGAAGTGACGGGGCGGACCGGGCTTTCTCCATCTGGGCCGGCGTGGCGTGGGCCAGGCGGGCGGGTGCGACGCGACTCGTCGGCCCGGGCGGATCCGGTGGGGATCTGCCGAGGCGACACGCGCGGTTCGCACAGCTCCGAAAGTGGAGCGATGGCAAGCCGCGGCTGTGGTGCGATCCTGGCCAGGGGCCAGAAACCGCCAGAGCTGGACGACGCATCAGCCGCGATGCACTTCGCCCATCATCGTGCCTCGTCCGGCCGCGGCGGGAGTGGGGACACTCCGGCACACGCCGTCCTCCGTCACGATGGGCTCCACAGGCGGGGGATGATAGGGAGGGGGAGGGGGGGAGGCAAGGGAGCGGGCGGCGGCCCGAAAGGGCCAAATGGTCAAAGGGCTAAAGGGCCAAAAGGGCCAGAGGACGAGTGGGTGCGGCATCCGGCTCGGGTGCCGGTGGCGCGGTTGGTTTTGTGACTTTGATGCCGGGGAGAGGACTGTGTTCGCTTGAGGGTAGAGTGTTCTGGCGGTGGGGCGCTTTGGTCGCCGTTCCTGGATGATGGAGGTCTCGCAGCGGCGCGGTCGCGCCCCGCGGCGGCGTGGGGTGGAACGACCTGCGGGTTGGGTGGGAGGACGAATGTCGATCTGCAACCGGCTTGTGTTCTGGTGGGCTCATGAGCCTTCGGATCGCGCTGCGGCGACCGCGCGGGTTCTTGAGCTCTGCGAGGTGAAGCTTTCGATCTCGACTCGGGAGAGATTGCTGCCTGATACGCCGATCCGAGTCACGGACTCGGGTGTCGCGTTGGATGAGGCGCATCTGGAGATGGTGTCAGAACCGGGTACTGGATACCGGAGCCACAGCCGTTTGGGTAACCGCGAGGTCATTGAGATTGTGCGCCGGTCGCCACTTGTTGAGATCGACATGATCCATGGAGCACGCGTGGCCTTGATCGAGCGAGAGCAGCGTGCGCTGCCGGGTGAGGTTTTTCTCGACACCTACAGCTCCGCCCCGACGCTCTCGCTTGGTCCGCATGACATCTGGGAGTGGTCGATGGAGGCGGGCGATCCGCCGCCGATCTGCTACTACGGGCGTGCGGCAGCGAGTTTGTCGCTGCGGGGGCGGGGCTCGCCGAACATGTCTCAGCCGGAGTTCTGCGAAGTGCTGGTGAACCTGCCTCTGATGAGGGAGTTCCGGGCGGAACTGGACGCCATCTTCGGGGAGTCGCGGGCGGTGTGGATGGTGGAGGTGTAGGGGAGGGGAGTGGTGGTTGATGGCATTGCGGTGTGATGCCATACTGCCGGGCGGGCGTTCGCGGCGGGGGCATCGGCTTCCGGGGGTCGGTGAGTTGCTTTCTTGAGGAGTGGCATGTCAGTCACGAACAGGCTCGTGCTCTGGTGGTCGGGTGCGCCAGAGAGCGGTGCGAGTGCCGCTCGACGCGTGTTCGATCTCTTTGACTCGGAACTCGCGTACTGCGTCGCAGCGAGGCGAATGCCGGACACGCCGATTCGAGTCAATGCTGGATCCGTGTCTGTTGATGAGGAGTACCTCGAGTTGGCGTCCCGGTCCGGTAGTGGCTATGAGTCCACGTACCGTGCTGCGAAAGAAGATGCGATCGAGATTGTTGCCCGTTGCACGCATGTAGACATTGACATCATCGCTGGCCAGCGGGGTGAGGCGCTCTTCGCCGAGCAGCGAGCCCTGCCCGCGGAGCGCTTCAACGGCACGTTCAGCGCGAGTCCGTATCTGTCTCTCGGTCCGCACGACATCTGGGAGTGGTCGATGGAGGCGGGGAATCCGCCGCCGGTGATCT
>CAZBXF010000023.1:0-26195 GCA_964495635.1 uncultured Phycisphaeraceae bacterium | reverse complement strand
GTCGGCCCTGCCAGGTCAGCACGGCTTTGCGCCACGGTCCTTGGATGTCGTTGATCGTGGTCCGGTAGCGGGCCTCGACCTGCGTCTGACCGGGTTCGCGCGGCGAGCGGGCGAGGAGGGCCCGCAGCGCCAGTGGCGTGCCGCGAGCGTGTGCCTCCGCGTGGCCGGCGCTGAGGATTCGGGTGCGCTTCGGCCACGCGGCGCTGGTCCAGGGAAGCACAACCCGCTGGAATCCGATCTGCGTGAGTGAGGGTGCGGTGGTGGCCAGGAGCGCCAGCGGGAGCGACGCGAGTCCCAGTGCCCCGAGCGCAACCGCCAGGCGGCGGCGATCCAGAAGCCCCGCGCTCCGACCCATCGCACCGAACCGTCGTGCGGCTTCGCGGGCCGAGAGGGATGCAAGCTCGGCCAGGGGACCGGAGGGTGATTGCTCGCGGGAGAGCTCGATGCCGCTCGCAAGGCGCCCCTCAAGGCCCGCTTCCCTTGCGGCCAGCGTCGACTCGAGGCGCAGTGCGACGTCGGTCAGACTCGGACGGAAACGCCACGCGGGAACAAGGCGCGCGACCACGAACCACGCGGCCCATGCCACGCCCGCCAGCCAGAGCACGACGCGCAGCGGAGCCGGCATGCGCAGCGCATAGTCGAGAAGCCCGATCAGGATCGCGCACGCGACAAGGATGGCGAGCCCGACACCCAGACGCTGAGCCAGGAGCTGGCTCCAGGCACTCCGGCGCAGCGCGGCAAGCGACCGGACCACCGCATCCATGGTGGGGGCGCCGGAGGGGGCGCGACCGGCCGGCCCGCCCCCGGGGCCTTGCTCTGGCACGCTCTGCCCGTCCGGGGTGACTGTCATTCGTCCATCCTCTTCCGGGGAGTTGCCCGGCCACTGCTGCGCGAGCTGCCTGCCGATGCCGGGGTCCTGGATCGCGGTCGAGCGGGGCTGATTCCCAGTTGCCACACGGCCGACCGGCCATGAGTTTCATCGACCATGATGCGCGGCCCCGTCAATGTACGGCAGAAGCGGGTGCTCAGGTGCGGAGGAATGGTGTCACGACCCGGTCACAACAGATGTCGATGGGCCAATTGCGTGGCAGCCGGGGGCAAATTCTCGGGCTTTCACCGGCCGCCCCCTCGCTCAGGAGAGCTTGATCACGCGTCGGCCGATCCACTCGGCGCCGGCCAGCAGCAGGAGCAACCCGAGGGCAAGTGGCGTGTCCCAGAGTGTCTCGATGTCGGGCGTGCCAAGGAGCGTGACGCGGCGGTTGGGGAGTTCGGAGAAGATCTCGGCCAGACGCGCCGGCTCGACGGCGCGGCCTCCAGTAGCGCTGGCGAGTGAGATGAGCGCGCCGTGGTCCGCCTGCGGGAACCTGAGCTCATCCTCGGGCAGCGCGATCTCGATGCGGGCCGAAAGATCGAGCCCCGCGAGCCACGGCGAGACGGGCTCCACGAGGTAGACGCCCGGCTCGAGGCCCGTCCACGAGCTGGCGAATGACGCGGACTGAACCTCGCCCTCACGCGGAGCCTCGGGCGCGAGGGTGATGGTCTCGTTGTCCGCGGCGGCCGCGGCGCCCGCGTCGGTGCTGCGGCCGGTGCGGGAGATCCGGACCTGGGCCGTCTGTCCTGCCGAGGCAGCAACGAGGCTCTGGTCGAGCAGGCGCAGGGACACGCGGACGGACTGATCAACACGGGCGCGGTCGGGCGACGCTTCCAGGACGGCCTGCCTGCCTCCCCGCGCGAGGCTCTCGCGTGCGAGGAGTCGGATGAGGGGGATCCAGAAGCGTTCGGGCAGGGTCTCACCGCGGCCGAAGCGGTAGCGCCAGGTCTCGTCGGTGCCGACAAAGAGGCTCCGGCCGGCGCCGTAACGCATCGTGATGACGAGCGGCTGCCCGGGTGCGTCGGGCGCGTCGGTGGGGCGGGCCTCTGCCAGCACCTCGGACGTGGGCTTGAGCCAGCCGGACTCGATCCGCTGGGCCCACTGCAGGCGGGGCCAGCCGAGGGATGGATCCGAGAGCGCCGCGGGCCAGGGATCCTGCGGCCCGGGGCCGAGCATCAGTACCCCAAGGCGCTGGGCACCCGGTCCCGGGGCCATCAGGACTGGCGCCGGGAAACGCTCAAGCTCCGTGGAGCCTGCGGGGATGGCGAAGGGGATGAGATCGGCCACAGGGCTCTCTCGCCAGGCGCCGGGCATGGCCCCGGGGCCTGCGATCATCAGGAGTCCAGCGCCGCGCTGGGAGACGAGCCAGCGGAGGCTCTCGAGCTGCTCCTGACCGAAGAGACCGGGCCGCAGGTCGCCAAGGATGACGACGTCGATTCCCGACCAGTCGTCGCGCGTGCGGGGCACGGTCTGGAGTGGCTCGGAGCCTTCCTGGAGAAACCGCTTGTCGGCGGAGAGGATCCATGTGCTGGAGCGGATCGAGCGCTCGCGCAGGAGGAGGTTCTTGAGGTAGCGGTACTCCCAGCGCGGGTAGCCGTCGATGTAGACAACGCGGATGGGCCGATCGACGAGGTCGAGGCGGACGGGCGCGCTGTTGTTCTCGAGGGAAAGGTCGGGCCTCGGGAGCATGAGTCGCACGGCCCATCGTGCGGCGCCGCTCTGCTCGGCGGTGGTCATGAGGGTGTAGCGACCGCCCGTCGCGCTGGTGACGGGTACCTCGCTCAGCACGAGGCCGGTGGCCTCGTCGATGAGCTGGAGCGTCGTGCCCGGGTCGATGCTGCTGGCCGCACCCTCGCCGCGACGTTCGATGTCGACGACGACGGGGACCTGATCTCCCAGGAAAGCGGCGACGGGCGCATCGACCCGCGAGACGGCAATGTCGGCGAGCGGGATGGAGGAGCCCAGCGGCGCGACGAAGACGGGTGTCTGCCGGGCTTCGAGCTGAGCCAGCACCGCGCGCGAGGGCGTGTCGGCGGAACGACCGTCGGAGAGGACGATGATGCCCGCGAGGGGGCGTGTCGAGGCCCGCTTGAGTGCGGACTCAAGCCCCTGTCCCAGGAGCGTGCGTGGACCGCTTGGCTCGCCGAGTTGGGAGAGGGGCGAGTCGCTCCCGGCGGGGAGCGCCAGCTCACGCGTGCGATCGCTGAAGCCCAGGAGGATGATCTCCCGCTGGTCCGCCATCGCCTGCAGCTCGGGCCAGACGCTCGCGAGAGACTCGCGAAGCTGCTCCTCGCGCGTGCGGCGCGAGTTGCCCTCGCCGGGCGCGTCTGCGACGCCCATCGACGCGGAGCGATCGAGCATCACGACGACAGCGTCGTTCTCGGTTCGCGGGTTCTCCTTGACGAGCTGCGGCCCGGCGATGAGCACCGCCAGGAGGATGAGCAGCAGGGCTCGGAGCGACGCGAGCGAGAGGCGAGCCCAGAGTGCCCCCGTCAGGCGCCAGTAGCTCCACCATGCCAAGGCCGATGCACCCAGCACGATCAGGACCCACGCCCACAGGGGCGGATCCATGGCGAAGCGCAGAGAGACTCCCTCGGAGGTCGTGGAGAGCTTGCCAAGAGACAGGAGGCGATCGAGGGGTGTCATGCCAGGTCCTCCCGGCGTGCGTGGCTGAAGTAGCGGGCCATCGCCAGCTCTGCGACGGCGATCAGCCCGGCGACCATGAGCAGCATCGTGCTCAGCGGCGAGGTGCCCGAGGTCTCGCCGGTGTTCGCGCCCGCCGGCGAGCTGGCGGTCGCCTCCGCGAGATTGGCCTGATCCAGCCAGCGGGCCTCGACGCCGGTGGTGGAGAGCCAGCGGGCGGCGTCCTGGGGCGACAGGGTGCTCGTGCCGCTCGCGTCGGCATCGGGCACAAAGGAGACCGGTGCCAGCGTCACACCGGCGCCGTCACGCGCGAGGAAGAGCCCGGCGTTTCGGATCGGCTGATCGGGCAGTCCGCCCGACACGGGAATGCCCGATGACGCGCCGGTGGGGCCGTCCGTGTCGGCATCGCCGGCGTCGGTGCCAGCGGAGAGAGCAGCGATCCGGACCGGAACGAGCTCGCGCGTGCCGGAGGGAAGCAGCGGCGTCTGGCCGGCGATCGCGACGCGGCTGGCCATCGCGCGCCCGACGCCCTGACGCACCAGCTCCTGCACCAGCGGGACCATGAGAGGCTTGGCGGGGAGATCCGTCCACGCGAGGTCGGGCGCGACCGTGAGGAGTGCGACCAGGCCGCGCGTCGGGGCTGGCGAGACGGCCGAGGATCCCGGGCCTGAGTTTGGCGCGGTCGCTAAGGATGCGCCTGGCTGCGAGGCACGCGCGACAACGAGCAGGGGCATCGTTGTCGCGCCGGCGGCTGTCCCGGCTCCGGGCACTTCGATCGCGAGCAGCGTGTCGAACGAGTCGGCCGGTCCTGTGACGCCAAGGGCTCTCCCGACTCGGACAGGCCGCACGAGCTCGGGAAGTTCGGCGGCGATGACCGCGAGCAGGTCGGGGCCGGACCAGCCGGATCGATCCTGAGCGAGCGAGACCCTTGGCGCGAAGTCCGTCGCGGTGCGGGCGATGCTCCACGCGAGACCAAGAGCCTCGTTCATCGTGTCCGACCATGCGTGCGTCTGTGCGGCGGCGGGCGGCGAGACCAGCACGAGCCCGCCACGCTCGGCGATGCCGGCGACGGCGCGCCAGCCGGCTGCGGTGAGCTGGTCCGGGGCGACGATCCATGCCGCGTCGAACTCAGACAGGCCGCCACCCTCGCCGCCGACGGAGCGAGGCTCCACGAGTGCGACGCGGACCTCCCCCTCGTCGCGCCGCCGTGAAGCGATGGCGGAGCCCGGCGAGAGGGCCAGGGCGGCCCAGTCGGCGGATGAGAAGTCCGCAGCGGTGCCGCTGGTCGTGAGCGGTCCGGGCGCGATCAACGCGATCTCAAGACGCTCGCGAGACTCGAGCGGGACCACGAACGAATCGTCGCGCGCGATCGAGCCACCCGAGGCGGGATCGAGCCTGGCCTCGATGACGACGCGGGCGCCGCGAGCGGGCGGATTGCGGACGGCGGCACGCACGATGGCACTGGATGCGTTCTGCCCGGCGCCGAACCGCACGACGCCCTCGCCCGCGCCGATCTCGACCTCGCCCGCGAGGACACGAAGGCGGACGCGGACAGACTCCTCCGAGAGGGTCGAGCCTGCTGTGATGCTGCGAAGGAGTGAGACACGGGTCTCGATCTCGCTTCCGGCGGCGGTGCCGATCAGCAGCGCGCGGGTCGGCTCGACACGCTGGATGGCGGTGTTGGCGAGCTGGTCCTGCGGCGGCTGGCTGGCTCGGAGGGCGACCGACTCTGTTGCCGCGAGCGTTGGCAACGCGCGGGAGGGATCGATGCCGCCACGGAACTCGGAAAGAATGATGACGGAGCCGCCGATGCCCTGCGAAAGGCCGGAGGCCCGGCTCGCCTCGCGCGACTGATCATCACGCACGAGCGTGACGGCGCCGGCGAAGTCTGCGCGGGCGTCGGTGGGCTCGAGCTGTCGGAGCGTCTCGGCGACAACCGAGAGGTCGCCGCTGGGTGGCAGGATCAGCGGACGGGCGGGCGAGCCGGCCGCGATCACGCCCACCCTGTCGCCGCGGGCCTGCGAGAGAGTTGCGAGGATCTCCGCGGCGCGCGACCGAGCCCTGTCGAGCCCGGTGGTGCCGTCGACGCGGGCGCGGGAAGAGAGCGAGTCGTCGATGACGAGGTAGACCGTGCGTGGTCCACCTGACCCTGCCCCTCCGAGAGCGCCCAGGACCGGCTTGCCAAGGGCCAGGGCCACGAGTGCGATCAGCAGGCAGCGGCTGGCGAGCAGGAGGAGCTGCTCAAGACGGGTGCGCCGTCGCTGCTGGCGATACGCCTCCATGAGGAACTTCATCGCACCCCACTGCACCGGGCGTCGACGACGCCGCATGAGGATGTGGATGATGACCGGGATCGCGACGCAGGCGATGCCGACAGAGACGAGGATGGGGTTGAGGAAAGTCACTGGGGACAGGCACCAGGCACGAGACGAAGCACAGACAGGGGCACTGGCGATGAAGCGAAGAAGTGGTCCGGTGGTGAGCGATCGACAGGGTCAGGGGGCGGAAGGGGGATCACAGCGAACGACGGAGATGATTGACTGCTGCCATGTCCAGCATCTGTCTTGGCACTCGTGCCAAGTGCCACGCGTCTTCCTTTCCATCACGCCTTCCCCCTCTTGATGATGGCGTTTCTTCTCGCGACAAAGGCCGCGAGCGGGGGGCCTAGCCAGTCGTGCGTGCTGAGTCGCTGGAAGTCGGATCCGGATGCAGTCGCAGCCTTCTCGAGGGCTTCGTTGTGGGTCCTGGCGACCTCGAGGTACGCGGCTCGCAGGGCCCGAGGATCGATCCGGATCGCCGCCTCGCCCTCGAGCCCCTCGAAGGGTGCGGAGTCAGTGAATGGGAAGGTCAGCTCCGCCTCGTCGAGGACCTGGAAGAGGATCGCATCGTGCCCGGCGTGACGCAGACGCGCGAGCGACGCCTTAACCTGTTCAATCTCCGTGAAGAAGTCGGACACGATCGCGAAGATGCAGCGGTTGGTGATGCGGGCCATGGCCTGATCGACCGCACGGGGAAGGTCCGTTGTACGCTGGCGGTTGGAGGCCTCCAGGGGGTGCGTCGAGAGAGCTCCGACGATCTGCCGCCAAGTCCCCGTGCTGCTCGACCGCTTCACCATCGCCCTGACCTCGTCGGCAAAGACCACGACGCCGACGCGATCGCCCTGCGTAAGCGTGATGTAGGCAAGGGCCGCGGCCAACGCGGTTGCATGATCAAACTTGCTCCAGTGTGACCGGCCGTCGAGGCTGGTGCGCAGGCCGACGCCGCTGGCTTCTTCGAAGGACCGGCTGCCGTAGCTCATGGAGCCCGAGGAGTCGACCATGACGATGAGGTCGAGGTTCGTTTCCTGCTGGTGCTGCTTGAGGTGGAGGCGGTCCGTGCGTCCGTAGACCTTCCAGTCCAGGTGGCGAAGGTCGTCACCGGTGACGTACGGACGGTGCTGGGCGAACTCGACAGAGAGCCCCTTGTATGGAGAGCGGTGCTGGCCCGAGGCGAAGCCCTCGACGATGGCCTTGGCGCGCAACTCGAAGGTGCGCAGACGCGCCAGCGTCTGCGGGTGGAGGTAGAGCGAGGCGTCCTGCTCCGGCGGGCGCGTCGGGCTCGTGGAGGTTTCGGTCGGCTGGGGCGGCACGCTGGGCTCCGGCGGCGTGCTTGGCGTTCGTGCACGGCCTCAGGATGCTATCGGTCCGATCCGGCCGGCGTCTGGCATCGGCCCGGCGGGAAGGGACCACTTCCCGACACCCGCACGCCAGCGGGCGCGACCGTCGCTACCCTGACGGCCATGACCGCATCGACTGCGAGCACCGACGCCGCCGGCCTCTCCTGCCCCAACATCCGCCGCATGGCGATCCTGACCGGCGGCGGCGACTGCCCCGGCCTCAACGCGGTCATCCGCGCCGTGGCTCTAGACGCCCTGACCTGCAACATCGAGGTCATGGGCATCGAGGATGGATACCTCGGCCTCATCGAGAACCGCTTCCGCCCCATCCGCGAGACGGACCTCCTGGGCATCCTCGCCCGGGGTGGCACCATCCTGGGATCCAACAACAAGTCGAACCCCTCGGCCTTTGTTGTCGGCTACAACCCGCCGCCACCAAAGGGCGATGGCAAGCCGATCGTCCGGGACGTGACCGACAAGTGCTACCAGCACCTGCGCCAGCAGGGTGTCGAGGCGATGGTGATCATCGGCGGCGACGGCACGCTGACCTCCGCCGCGACGTTCCATCGCATGGGGATTCCGGTGGTGGGGGTGCCCAAGACGATCGACAACGACATCGTCGGCACGGAGATGACCTTCGGCTTCCAGACGGCGGTCGACGTCGCGACGGAGGCGATGGACCGCTGCCGCACCACCGCCGACAGTCACCACCGCGCGATGGTCGTTGAGGTGATGGGGCGCAACGCCGGGTGGATCGCGCTGCACTCGGGCGTGGCTGCGGGCGCGGACATGATCCTGCTCCCCGAGATTCCCTTCGACATGGCCCGGATCTACGAGAAGATCATCCACCGCAGCAAGCGCGGGCGGAAGAGTTCGCTGATCTGCGTCGCCGAGGGCGCGAAGCCGCGTGATGGCCAGCAGTTCGTCGCCCGTGTCGATCCCACGAGCCCCGATCCGATCCGCCTGGGCGGCGTGGGCAAGTGGCTGGCCGATCAGATCGAGGCCGCGACCGGCACCGAGAGCCGCTACGTCGTGCTCGGCCACACGCAGCGCGGCGGGACGCCCACCGCCTCCGACCGTGTGCTCTCGACCCAGCTTGGCCATCACGCCATGACGCTGATGCGTCAGGGAAAGACGGGCCGCATGGTCGCGATCCAGAATGGTCGCCTCACCGACATCGACGTGAGCGAGCCCGCGGGCAAGCAGCGCCTCGTGCCGCGCGACCACGCGCTGGTGCTGGCGGCAAAGTCTGTCGGCACGACGTTCGGAGATTGAGCTGGTCGGTGAGTGGGCAGGGGCGGCATGCGGGGCGAGGAGCAGCGTCCCGCCCGGGCTGCGAACCTGCTCAGCAGGGGATCGGGCCCACGTCGCCCGCGGTGCTGCGATCGTCGGAACCGTTCGCGTACGCGTTGGCGCACTCGACGGGCGCGGGGCTCGCGAACTCGTAGACGTTCATCTTTCGGATGGGCGGCGAATAGATGTGCAGCGTGATGAGGTCCGTTCCCGGTGCCTGCATGTTCGCGACCTCGTGGATGTCCGCGTCGGCGGCGGCGCACACATAACCCGGAGCCATCGCGACCGACTCGGTTGGACAGATGAGGCCCGAGGGTGTCCTGCGGAAGCGGATCTCCGTGCCCTCACCCTCGACGATGCGGAAGGCGCAGGAGACGCCGGCGTGGTCATGGATCGGGGTCCGGTCGCCGCTTCGCCAGCAGAGGGCCAGGAGCTCGAACCACTCGGACTTTCTGATGGTATTGCGACGGTAGCCGCGGGCACCGAAGACGCACGCGGGGGCGATGTCGCTGCGCGTGAGCTCAAGGCCAGAGAGCATCTTCGCGAGCATGTCCAGGTCCGCGCGCCCGTCGAGCGAGTCCAGATATGCCACCAGCCCGGCCAGCTTGGGCGACTGGCAACAGGAGTGCACGAGGTCGGCAACGTCGAATTGGGACTTGCTGGGTGCAGCGCTCATTGGGAGAGAATACCACGCGGGCCGTGATGGGGCCAGCCTTTACGTCGTGTGCGGGCGGGCTGAGGAGTTGTGCTCAGGCCGCGAGCTGCTGCATGCCCCGTGCCAGAGTTGCAACGAGTTCCGAGTCGGCGGCCGCCAGGCCAAGCCCCTCGAGCACGCGTGCCGGATTGGCCTTCCCGGGCTGGAAGGCGTGGGTGAGCAAACGGTGGCCCGCCTGGTCGTAGAGGAACGCCTGGGCACTGCCGTCGGGCAGGCGCTCGAGCTCGATCGTGTGGCTGCCGCAGGCCACCCTCAGGGGCGCGGCGTCGCTGGCGCGACGGAGATCAGCCTCCACGAGTGAGTCCGCTGCCTGCACCAGAGCGACGTGTACTCGGCCCAAGAGGTCGTCCTGGCTTCCCAGGCGTCCGGCAACGCCCGAGAAGATCGCAAGCTGTGCCTCATACTCCGCGATCGATCGGGCAATCAGCGTGTTCACACCCGCCGAGTCCAGACCGAGCACGGCGCGGGCCGTGGTGTCGGGGAGAGAGGCTGCGGTCGGGATGGGTGAGGCTGGTCCGCCGCGTGTGGGGGTGGCGCTTGGCGCGACTGGCGCGTCAGCGATCTCGAGGGCACCGGCGAAATAGACGACGCGCTGGAGGCGCACGCCCGCGTCCTCGCGTGCCGACGCACCTGGGCGCCGGTGCCGATGGACCATCGGCTTTGCGAGCAGTTCCGGGAAGCGCCAGCGCCGCGTGAGGGCCGCGAGCGCGTCGATGTGCGTGAACTCGAGGGTCTGGCTCTCGGCCTGGTAGAGCGCCTGCGGATTCTTGTTTGCCCAGTAGATCGCGTCGTAGGTCGTGCCCTGGATCGTGGACATCAGCGGGATGCCCGAGTCGAGCATCAGGCCCGAGATGAAGGCCTCGGGGACAAGCGACGGGGCGCACTGGCGTGCCAGCTCTGCGGCGAAGCACGCGCGGAAGACCGAGTGCGTCCACACGCGTCGGGCAAGGTCCCTGCTCCCGACATTGGCGACAGCGCGCGACATGTGGAATCCCAGCGACACACTCTTGAGCCGCTCAAGCCCGAGGATCAGGCAGGCGCGCTCGAGGCTCGTCACGGCTGACCGCTGCGCAAAGAGCGCGGAGTTGGCGAGCTTCATCACTCGCCCCGCCACGGCAGGATCGCTCTTAATGACGCGTGCAAAGTCCGAGAGCTCCGAGCCGGCGTCGTTGCAGAGATCCAGCAGACGCAGCACCACTTCCGGCTGCGAGACGACCCCGACACGGTCGAGCGCGCGGTCGAGCGAGGCTTCGAGTGCGGGAAGCTCTGCTGCGGTCAGCAAGTGCCGGACTTTGCTCATGCACAGGGCCCTTTCAGCGTCCGAGGGAGTGTCGGACATCTTCGGCCGTTTTGGACCCCTGGCTGAGGCCCATGCCCGAGATATAACCCCGAATGGACCATTTTTCGTGAGGGATGTCCACCCACCCAGATGGGTGGAGAGCGGCGATTATCTTGGGCACGCAGAGGAGCCAAGGCTCCGTCAGCAAAGCGAAAGGCGGCTCAGGGCTGGAGGCGGGTGCTGCGCCAGGGCGAGGAGGTGGTGCCGGGCTGGTCCGGTACGCCCGAAAATTCTCGCACCCATTCGGCGCGGTCGTGCAGCCGTCCGGTGCCCCCGAGCCAGAGTTCGCATCGGGTGGCGTGGAGCCGCCACCCGCCCCAGTGCGGCGGTCGGGGAATCTTTGCGTCCGCACCCTGCTCGACCAGCGCCGCAGGGTTCAGACCCAGCCGCTGGATCACGCCCGCCATCTTCTCCAGGAGTTCCTTGCGGCCGAGTGTCGGGCGGGACTGGTCACTGGTCCACGCGGAGAGTCGGCTCTCCCAGCGTCGCGAGTAGAAGTAGGCATCGCTTTCGGCGTCGGGACTCTTGACGACCAAGCCCTCGACGCGGACCTGACGGTCCCAGTGGTCGAAGTGAAAGACCGCCGCAGCCCTCCCGGATGCTGCGAGCTCGGTGCCCTTGCGGCCCTGATCATTGGTGAAGAAGGTGATCCGTCCCGAGGCCACGTCGATGCCGCGGCAGAGGACGATGCGGCACGACGGGGCCGCGTTCGGCCCGACGGTGGCGAGGGAAATCGCGTCGGGGTTGGGCGTCTGCTTGGCGGCCTTGGCCTCGTCGAACCACTGCTTGAGCGTGGGGAACGGATCCGCCGGAAGGGGTGTGGGAAGCTCCGGCGAGGAGGCGAAGGCATCCACAAGGGCTTGGGGGAGGCCGGGGACCTGATACTTCATGGAGGATGGTACGAGAGGTTTCGTCCGGCAGATTCCGGGCGCCCTTTGGCGAGTGGTGGGAAGTCTGTGGAAAGCGTTGTCAAGAACGGTGCAATCAGGGGCGGAGCAGGAGCGCCCGGCGTAGGCTCCCCACCCCCGACGTCGCGACGGACCCGACGGCGGCGAACGTGAGACTCTGCCAGGTAAGGATGGACCAGAACGATCCCAACAGCGCCTTTGGTGGCCGCGGCCGTCGCAACGGGCGCGGGCGCGAAGGCTTCATTCCCATCTCCGCGAAGGAACTCTTCGACAAGCAGCCGCCGGTCTCGCCCGAGGCCGAGATGAGCCTGCTGGGCTCGATGATCCTCGATCCGAACGTGGTGCCCGATGTTCTGGGCCTGATCAAGAACGAGAACGACTTCTACGCGCAGAAGCACGCCCACATCTACAAGGCCGTCGTGGATGTCTACGACCAGCGCCACAGCGGTGACCTGGTGCAGATCGTCGACATGCTTCGTGACCGCGGCGTGCTGGAGCAGGTCGGCGGGCCGCAGTACCTCGCCG
Organism: uncultured Phycisphaeraceae bacterium; assembly: GCA_964495635.1. Taxonomy (GTDB): domain Bacteria; phylum Planctomycetota; class Phycisphaerae; order Phycisphaerales; family UBA1924; genus JBBASU01. The sequence continues at coordinate 14,246 of CAZBXF010000023.1, read as the reverse complement.
AGCTTGCGGAGGCGGTTCCGACGGCTGTCAACGCGCCACACTTTGCCAGGATCGTGGCGGACAAAGCCAAGCTCCGGAGGCTGATCGACGCGGCGGGACAGATCCTCTACGACGCCTATCACGCGGCGGACCTGGGGCCCGAGGGCTCGCGCGAGGTTCTCGACAGCGCGGAGATGCGGGTCTTTGAGATTGCGCAGGAGCAGCACGGCAGCGACCCGACCGGGCTCGCTGAGCTGCTCGATATCGAGCTCAAGCGCATCGAGCAGATGGACTTTGAGGGCGGTGCGCTCTCGGGCGTCGCGAGTGGCTTCGCGGAGATGGACGAGATGCTCCGCGGGCTCCAGCCCGGGGAGATGCTGATCCTGGCGGCACGCCCGTCGATGGGCAAGACCGCATTGGCTCTGAATCTCTGCGAGCAGATCGCCCGCGGCGGCGTCTGTCCGCCGATGCCGGCCAAGGGACGTGTGCCGGTGGGGCTGTTCAGCCTCGAGATGTCCAAGAACGCGATCGTCCAGCGTCTGCTGTCCGCACGCTCCGGAGTCTCGAGCCAGATGATGCGCGGCGGGCACAAGATCCCCGACCAGGCGCTGCGCGACCTCATCTTCGCCGCCGAAGAGCTCAAGCATGAGCCGATCTACATCGACGACACGCCGAGTCTGACGGTGCTGAACCTCAGGGCCCGCGCCCGCCGCATGGTTGCCCAGCACGGCGTCAAGGTCATCATGATCGACTACCTCCAGCTCATGAGCGCCCCCGGCGCCGCACGCGAGAGCAGGCAGGTCGAGGTGTCGACCATCTCGCGCGGCGTCAAGAGCCTCGCGAGGGAGCTCAACATCCCCGTCGTCTGCCTCAGCCAGCTCAACCGCGCCAGCGAGTCGCGCGAGGGCAACCGCCCGCGGATGAGCGACCTGCGCGAGTCGGGCTCGATCGAGCAGGACGCCGACGTCATCATGCTCCTGCACCGCGAGGAGTACTACCACATTCAGGACGAGGACTGGAAGATGGAGAACCCGGACAAGGTCGGGCTCGCCGAGGTCATCGTCGCCAAACAGCGAAACGGCCCAACCGGAGTCATCAAGCTCAGCTGGGACAACCGTACCACCCGCTTCAAGAACTACGACGCCTCCGCCCAGGCGCCGGGTGAGATTGACGCGGCGTTCGGAGGCGGTGGAGGTAGTGGGGGAGGTGGGAGCACCTACGGATCACCGAGCCAGGCGGCCGCCGGTGGTCCGTTCGCGGGCGCCAAGCGCGGCCCAGCCACAGCCTCTCCGCGCGCGTGGACTCATGAGAGTGTGCCCCAGCCCGACATCAAGGCGAGGCCCGCGGCGCCGACGAATCCGTCCGAGCCGCCTCCGTTCGACGTGGGTCCGATGGGCGACGCAGGTGCTGGGCCGGATGGTCCGGCCTTCGATGATCGCTATGGCGGCGGCGGGCAGGGAAGCTCCTCTCCGCCGCCGACGTACCGGGGCTTCGCACCAGGAAAGAAGACCGGACCGATCGAGAACCACCGCGACGGAGGCGGGCCCGATCTGGACGACGACGATATTCCGATCTAGATGCACGGCGGGCATGCACGAGACTGCATGAGCCCGGCCTCTGCCTGAACTCTGCGCGACCGGGAGGTTGGCCCCGTTACAGCCCGGCCTTGACCTCGCCGCCGTCGAAGTCAACGCCACGAAGACCGCTGCGCGTCCAGCGGAAATAGCCCGGCGTGACGCCCGGACGCACGGGCGGATCCCAGGACTCCGGCGTGTACGCGAGGGAGGTCGGGAAGTTACCGGTGGGCGTGCCAGGATTGAAGCCGCGGTTGGCATCCTGCGTCTGCCTGATGCGGACGGACTGATCGAAGAAGAGCAGCGGCTGGCGTGCCTCTGGGTAGGCGAAGTAGACGGCACGCTTGGCGAAGTGCCGGTCGCCCTGATCATGCATCTGCACCTTCTGCGAGGGGAAGGCCACCTCGTGGAAGCGACGGCGACCGAGCACATTCGGATTGCCGCCCAGAAGCTGGTATGTGGACGCACTCCCCGCCTGAACGACGGTACTGGAGCCGTTGCGCAGCCAGTCGGGCGAGTATGACGCCGGCACGATCTGGTAGCTGCTGCTGAAGGGCCATCGCTTGTTGTCGCCGCCGGGCGTCGGCTGTGGCGGCGTGCGTCCGAGGTCAAAGGACTTCCAGTCCTGCCAGCCAAGACGTGCCGCGTCCTCCGGGCAGACGACCATTTTCTCAGGCAGCCGCGCGGCGAGATAGTCCTGGAGCACCAGATGCGTGTAGAGCACGTGGGGGATCCACAGGCTGATCGGCCCGATGTCCTGTCGGGGAGTGCGCCGGCGGATGATGTAGATCGCCTGCGAAGCCGCAGCCGCGAGATCGCCTCCGGCGGCCGACGTTCGCAGGTCACCGGCGGTGATGCCGGCCGAGGGATCGTCAGGGAGCTGGCGCATCGCGTTCTGCGGCGTCACTGTGAACGAGAAGATCTTGTCCTGATAGTCGGCCGTGTACGTGTGCGTCGCGACGCCGATCTGCTGCAGGTTGGCCTGGCAGATCGTCAGCTTGCCCGACTTGCGGGCCTTGCCGAGCGCGGGGAGCAGGATGCCGATCAGCAGCGCGATGATCGCGATCACCACCAGCAGCTCGATCAGCGTGAAGCCTTCGTGGTGTCCGCGTGGCCGATGGGGGAGCGATGTCCGGCGCATGACAGATTCTCCTCGTCCTGGCTGTTGCGGCGTGCGGCCTCCGACTTGCCCCCGGGTACGACGGAACCGTCGCAGGTTTCCCGGGTTCGGACGGCTTCCCATTGAGAAGCGTAACCGACGGGCAAGGCCTTCGCAAGCAAACTCTGAAGTCTGGATCAGGCGGTCGCGCCGGCGAGGGCGGGCTCCGGCTTGCGGAAGCTGAGGTCCGGCGGGCGGGTGGGGCTGCTGGCGATCTCCTTCGTCCGCCAGAGGCCGACCCAGTGGTTGGGTGAGACTTCGTGGAGCATGTAGTCGCCGGCGGGCCCCTCGAGCCTCGCCAGATCGGCCGGCGCGTCGTGCCACGGCCACCAGGGGCGAACGCCCTTTTCGGCACCGGGAAGGGCACGGAACTCGGCGGGGTTGTCGACGATTTCCTTGATGGTGACGAGGCGGTCCTTGCGGGTGCCGACGCGCGGGATGCTGTTGAGCAGGCCCCGGGTGTAGGGATGCAGCGGGCGCTCATACAGCTCGAAGACCGGCGCGTACTCAACGACGCGTCCGGCGTACATCACGCAGACCACGTCGGCGTTCTCGGCGACGACACCGAGATCGTGGGTGATGAGCATGATCGCCATGCCTCGATCACGCTTGAGCCCGCGCATGAGCTCCAGAATCTGGGCCTGGATTGTGACGTCGAGCGCGGTGGTGGGCTCGTCGGCGAGGAGGAGTCGAGGCTGGCATGCGAGTGCCATCGCGATCATGACGCGCTGGCGCATGCCGCCGGAGAACTGGTGCGGATACTGCTTGATGCGGCGTTCACTGTCCGGGATGCCCACGTCCTTCATCGCGCGCAGCGCGATCTCGAACGCCTGGCCCGAGTTGACGTTCTGGTGGAGGAAGATGGCCTCCATGATCTGATCGCCGACGGTGTAGACCGGGTTCAGGCTCGTCATCGGCTCCTGGAAGATCATCGCGATCTCGTTGCCGCGGACGCGCCGGATCTGGTCGTCGCTCAGCGTCAGCAGGTCCACCATTCCAGCGTCGCCCGGTGCGCCCGAGCCGAGCTTGCTGCGGAAGAGGATCTTGCCACGGTCGAAGCGGCCCGGCGGGCGCGGGATCAGCTGCAGCATGCTCATCGCGCTGACCGACTTGCCACACCCCGACTCGCCCACGACCGCGACAGTCTGCGCGGGGTAGATCGTGAGCGAGTTGCCATCGACGGCCTGGATGCGCGGCCCGCCGCGATTGTCGAAGGAGACCGCCAGGTCGCGGACCGTGACGAGCGGCTGATCAGGCGGAGAGGTGGAAGGTGAGTTGGTGTGCATGTGGTCCATCGTGCGGGTTGCCCGCATCTGTCTTCCCTAGTGCCAGTGCCTAGTGCCTTCTTCTCACACCCGCGCCTTCTTGAGCTTCGGATCGATCGCGTCCCGCAGGCACTCGCCCAGCAGGTTGTACGAGAGCGCCGTCAGGAAGATGGCAAAGCCGGGGAAGATCGCCAGCCACCACTTGAACTCGCCGACTTCGTTGGTCGCGCTCGCGAGCAGGCGTCCCCAGCTGGGCTGCTCGGCGGGGCCCAGCGAGAGGAAGCTCAGCACCGCCTCGATCTGGATCGCCGCGGCGATCGCGAAGCTCGCATCCACGAGCACGGGCGTCACGCCGTTGGGGAGCATGTGCTTGAAGAGGATGGACCGGAGCGGCAGTCCGACCGCCTGAGCGGCCTGCACGAAGTCCTGGTTGCGCAGGCGCATGAACTCGGCGCGCGTGAAGCGCGCGGCGCCGGTCCATGTCACGCACCCGATGATGATCATCATGACGTAGGTGTTGCGGGGCAGGACCGCCGCGGCGACGATGAGCAGGAAGAGGACCGGGATCGCCATGAAGATCTCGACCACGCGGAAGAGGAGCGTGTCGATCCAGCCGCCGAAGTAGCCCATCAGCGCGCCGATCGTCACACCGATCGCGACCGCGATCCCCGTGCTCACGAGTCCGATCGAGATCGAGAGGCGGCAGGCGTACATCATCTGGCTGATGACGTCCTGGCCGATCGCGTCCGTCCCCATCACGAAGCGCGGCTGGCCCTCGGTGGGCCACTGCTCACGCGCACGCGCTTCCAGCGCCGGCTGGTGCTCGGCCCTTACCGCCGCCCGCACCGCCCGCAGCTCGGCGAGCTCGGCCTCATCGCCCGCCCGCTGGACGCCCTGCGGCGTGCGCCCCCGGGCCGTCGCGGCGGCCTCGGCCGCGGCTCTGGCAGCGTCGATCTTCGGCTTTGCGATCGCCTCAGCCTCGACGAACTTGCGGCGCAGCTCACCCTCGATGAAGGCCGTTCGCTCGGGCGTCAGTGGGTCGCTCCCCGGCTCCAGCAGGCGCAGGTTCGTCGCACGCTGCACGGGCGACCAGGGGATCAGTGTGAAGGTTGCCTCGGCCTTGCCCGCCTCAACCTGTGCTCGATACGCGAAGACCGCCGGTGGCGTCTTCCACGTCGAACCGACGGCGGCCGATGCCACCAGCCCGACAACGAGCACGAACGCCGCCCGGGCCCACAGGGCCCGGAACATCGGCACCATGACGAAGGCGGCAGCGGAGACCAGCGTCAGCGTCACGCTGACCCACAGGGTGAAGGAGGGACTCTGCTCGAGGTCGCGGATCCATGGAGAAACGCTCCGCTGCTCGACATAGCCACGGATGGCGGCACCAAGGAAGACGACCATCGCGCCCTGCCCCATCGCCGAGAGGACGATACCGAGCTTCTGCCCGGTGGTGACGCCAAACCGCCTCAGAGGCACCAGGAAGAGCAGACCGCCAAACGCCGCCGCGAGGACGAGGAGAATGTCCGACGCGCGCAGGTTCTCGAGGAGTGGGTAGCTGGTGCGGACGGACCCGTCCGGCAGTGTCTGAGTGAAGATGAGTGGGTGACCGCTCGCGAGGACCGGGGCGAAGGCTGCGAAGAAGGCGATGGTTGAGATCCAGGCGAGCGCGAGCATCGCCCGAGGCTGGTGCACGACCTGGCTCCAGGCGTCGGCCCAGAAGCCCTTGGCCTCTCGATGGCCGATGCCCTGCATGAGCTGCACGCCGGTGACGGTCGCCGGCTCGCCGGGCTTGAGAGTTGTCGGTGTCGAAGCCATGCCGCGGTAGTGCCTTTCAAGGGGGCCAGATGGTCAGAGGGCCAGATCGTCAGACGCTCACTTGCTCAATTGGGCTCGATGCTTCGTGGATCTCTTCCTCGCTTTGCCACTGTGCCACACTGTCACGTCTTCCTTCACACCCCTCGTCCCGGGTGCCTAGTCCCTTGGGGGACTACTTGTAACTGATCCTGGGATCACACAACGCGTAGAGGATGTCGGCGAGCAGAAGCGCCAGCAGGTTCACTGCCGCGATGATGAGCGTGTTGGCCAGAAGCACCTCGCGGTCGCGCAGGTTGATGGCCTCGATCACGAGGCTACCCATGCCCGGCACGCTGAAGATGCGCTCGATGACGACGCTGCCAGCGAGCATTGCGGGAAAGATCGTCGCGAACATCGTGATCAGCGGCAGGAGCGAGTTGCGGAAGACGTGCTGGAAGATGACGTCCCTGCCCGCCACGCCCTTGGCCTTGGCCGTTCGAACGTAGTCGGCGGAGAAGTTCTCGAGCATCGCGGCACGCGTCTGCTTGCTCAGGATCGCGAACCCGCCGTACACGAGACAGAAGACCGGCAACGCGACATGCCAGAGCGCATCAAGCACAAACCCGCGCTCGAAGCCGTCCACGCCGATCGTGGGGAGGAAGAGCATGTCGGCGTTGTCCTTGTTGCCGATGCCCCCGGTGGGGAAGAGCTGGAGGTACTGCTTGCTGCACAGGTACCCCAGGCACATCACACCGGCCCACACCGTCGGGATGGACCAGAACGCGACGAAGAGCCCGCCGAGCAGCGTGTCCTGCCAGCCACCCTTCTTGACCGCCGCGAGCATGCCGAAGGGGACGGCGATCAGATAGATAATGGGGAACGCGATCAGATTGAGCAGCAGCGTGACCGGGAGCGCGGTCCCGATGAGATCGATGACGGGCCGACCGCGCGTGAAGGACTGCCCGAGGTCCGGCCACGCGACGCTCATCGCTCCGGGAATCACGGCGACGCCGACCTGCGGAAACATGGTGGCGCTGTAGATCGCAGCGAGGTCCGCGTGGGCCTCCTGCGCCGCCTTGTACGCCGCCAGCGTCTTCTCCCACTGCGCCGCCACCGGTGCCCACTCCGGGCTTGCCTTGTCGGGCGTGATGGAGTCGAGGGCACCAAGGTCGGGCTTGCCGGTGTGATCCACGATGTCCGCGTGCCCGGTCGCGCTGGCAAAGGTGCCCAGGGCAAGCTCGAGCCGCGTGCGCTCGGCGATCAGGGCCTGGCGGGCACCGGCGTAGACGCTGTTCGCGGCCCGGTACTTGCGGTCGCGCTTCTCTTCTTCGGAAGGGATGTCCGCCGCGGCGATCGGCGTGCGGGCCGGGGCTGCGGGCAGGCTCTCGGCGAACCATCGCCAGCCCGGCGGGGCCTTGACGGGGCGCGGCGGCGCGATGACCTCGCCGTTGGGGAGCATCTGCCCGCGCTGGCCGAACTTGATCGGGCTCACGCGGTGCAGCCACCGGAGGTACTGCATCACCACCGGGTCGTCGAGCCCGTAGCGGTCCTCCAGATACGCCTGCTGGATATCCGCAGTGCCGCTGTCGCTCTGCATCGAGCCGCCCGCGGCACGCAGTGACGCCCCAACGCCACCCGGCGAGAGTGCCACGAGCATGAAGACGAGGAACGTGATCCCGATCAGCGTCGGAACCATCAGGATCAGTCGTCGAAGGATGTACGTTCCCATCGCTCGTGGTCTCCGAATGCCTCTCGGCCGGTCCGTTCCGGGGACTTCACTGCGACTTCTGCGAGCCCAGCGGGATGAAGAACTCGTGCAGCTCCATGCCGCTCTTGTACGGCACGAAGTTGCCGATGCGCTTGCTGACGAGGCGCAGCCACGGCAGTTCCATCAGCGGGGTGTAGGGCTGCTCGTTGTGGATCTCTCGGTGGAGCTGGTGCCAGATCTTCATGCGCTGGTCGAAGTCGATGGTCCGCACGCCCTGCTTGATCAGTTCGTCGGCCTTCTCGCTGCGCCACTGCACGAAGTTGTCGCCCGTGCCTTCGATTGACGAGATCGCCCACAGCTGACGCGGATTGGACTCGGGTGAGCTGCTGCTCCAGGCGAAGGTGATGGCGTCGAAGTCGCGCCGGTTGAGCAAGTCCTGGATGATCGACCAGTCCACCGGGTTGAGCTCGCAGACGATGCCAGCCTTGGCGCACTGGTCCTTGATGTACGTCACCATCTGCAACGTCGAGTCGTTCCCCTGGCCGAAGGTCAGCTGGAACGTGAAGCGATCGCCCTTCTCGTTGTCGAGGACTCCGTCGCCGTTGCGATCCTCCCAGCCCGCTTCCTTGAGCAGCGCCTGGGCCCGCGCGGGGTCATAAGGCCAGGGCTTGATGGTGGGATCTGCCTGCTGCGTCTCGCTGTTGAAGGGGCCTGTGGCGATCCGCGCGAGGTCCTTGTTGATGTCGCGCTTGATGCGCTCGCGGTCGATCAGGTGCGTCATCGCGAGGCGCACGCGAGCGTCGGCGAAGGGCGTCAGCTTGTCCCGGTTGCGTGGGCCGCACTGCCAGGCGATGAAGCTCCAGCCGCCCTGCATGTTGTACCAATCCACAGCGCGGCTGGTCTGGTTGAACTCCGGGTCGCTGCGCTTGAGGTCGAACTGCTGCGAGGTCGGGCGGGCCATGTCAGCATCGCCGTTGCTGAAGGTCGTCAGGCGCGCCAGGCTGTCCTGCACCACTTTGAACCGCACCGAGTCGAGCGCGGGCTTGGGGCCCCAGTAGCCGTCGTTGCGCACCAGCACGATGTCGTTGGGCGGCGTCCACTGATTCTGAGGGTCAAGGTTCGCGAGCTTGAAGGGGCCGGAGCCCATCAGGAGGCCCGTGCTCTGGTTGATCTGCGTCGGGCTGAATCGCGAGTAGAAGTGCTTGGGAATGATCGGAAGGCCCGCGGCCTGGGCCATGTTGTCGAAGCGCGGCGTCTTGAACGTGAACTCTACGACCTTGGGCGAGATGGTCAGAACCTTGTCGATCGCGTCATAGACGCCCCGGAAGCGGTCCGCCTCGATCTCGGGGTTGATCAGGATGTCGTCGTGCGTGTAGCGGACGTCCTCGGAGGTCACAGGCTGGCCGTCGCTGAAGCGGGCGTTCTCGCGGATCTTGACGCGGAACCACATCCCCTCGGGGTCCATCTGCCAGGCCTCTGCCAGCACGTGTTCCAGCATCAGCGTCGCGGGGTTGTAGCGGCCGATGCTCTCGACCACCTCGTCGTTGACGTAGCGGCCGTACGTGTCCGCGTAGCGGTAGGGGGTCAGGATCGGCGGCTGGCCCTCGAAGATGCTCACGAACTCCCCACCCTCGGCGAAGTCGGGCTTGCTCCTGGGGTCGCTCACGAGCAAGTTGGGCCTGTTCCAGACGTCGCTGGCCCACACCACCGGCACGCCCGGCCTGGCCCACGACTCATCACGGCCTCCAGCGGCCCGGGCGGGTGTGCCAGCATCGCCCGTGCCCGGGCGCATCGCGACTCCCGCGGCCAGGGCAGCCTGCACATCGTCGACCTTTGCCGCCAGGGCGGGGAACTTGCCGTCCATGCTCTGCTGGAGGCGTGCGACCTGGCGCGCCGTCTCCTCCTGCTGACGCTCGGCGTTGCGGAGCTTCTCAAAGACCCGGTCGCTCTGCTTCATCGAGAGCGCGAGCATCACGCCGATGGCCAGCACCAGCACGATCAGCACGAGATCCTTAGCGGCGAAGCGATTGTTCATGTGCACTCACCAGACTTTTGGCCAGCGGCCGTTTCCGTCCTTCACACACCCATCGACCCCCACGCGTCGAGCAACTGACCATCGCCGCTCCGGCTGGCACGCTCACTTTCGCGTGCCCGAACGGGGGCGTCCATTCTTGACCATACCACGTCACGTTTCTCCGCGTGCGCCCGTGTTTCTGCTCGGAGAAAGTCGACCATTCGGTCCGCTGATGGCGCGGCTGTCATCGCTTCCGACGCGGGTCCAGCGCCTCGCGCAGCCCCTCACCCACGAAGTTCAGCGCCAGCAGCGTGCTCGCCAGCAGCAGGCATGGGAAGAGCAGCAGCCACCAGTTAGACCGGTACGGATTCAGTTCACCAAGCCCGTCCGCTGCCAGCGTGCCCCAGCTTGGCAGAGGCGGCTTGACGCCGATGCCCAGGAAGCTGAGGAATGACTCCTGCAGAATCGCCTGCGGCACCGTGAGCGTCGCGTACACGATGATGGGTCCCGAGAGGTTCGGCAGCAGGTGCCTCACGAAGATCCGCACCGGCGGCACGCCGATGGCGCGGGCCGCCTCGATGAAGGGTCGGCTCTTGAGGCTCAGCACCTGCCCGCGGATCACGCGCGCCATCGTCAGCCACGAGAGCCCTCCGATGGCCACCAGCAGCACGCCGATATCGAACGCCATCCGCTGTCCGCGCGACAGCACCCGCGGCGGGCGCTCCACGAGCGCCCGGGCCCGAAGCTCTTCCGCCAGCGCCGGCTCGCGTGCCAGCAGCGTCGCCGCACGCTCGGACGGATCCATCGCCGCCATCTCGGCCGGCACACCGCGGGCCTCCAGCACCAGGAGCGCCTCTCGCTGCACCACCGCCGCGCGGGCCTTGCTGCGGGAGAGGTACTCGTCCATCAGCGCATCGCCCGCCACCGCCAGCAGCACCACCAGCAGTACATAGGGCAGGCCGTACAGCACGTCCACCACGCGCATCATCGCCGCGTCGATCCGTCCACCCATGTAGCCCGCGATCGCGCCGTACATCGTCCCGATGAAGACCGAGAGGAGTGCCGCCAGCACGCCGATCGACAGCGAGATACCGCCCCCCGCCATCGCGCGCACGAGCAGGCTCCGCCCCAGCACGTCCGTCCCCAGCCAGAACCGCGGCCACTCCGCGCGCAGTGCCTCGCCGACGGCATCCTCCGTCCGCAGCAGCGCCTCCTCGGGCGTGATGCCCGCTTCTGCCGCGATCTCCGCCACTCGCTCACCCGGCACCAGCCCGTTCAGCCGCAGCGCCTGATCCGGCGCGGGCGACACCCACCACGGCGGCAAACGTCCGCCCGAGGGCACCCCCGCGTTGTAGCGCGGCACCTGGCCTGATCCGCTCCCATCCACCGTCGCCACGGTTCCCAGGCTCCATGGCAGTGTGAGCATGCACGCCGCCAGCATCACCGCCAGGAACCCCATCCCGAGCATGCCGGCCACGCTGCGCGTGAGCGGATTGTCACGCCCCGGGGCTGGCGCCATGATCGCGGCGATGGATTCCGGCTGGGTCGCGCCAGTCATGGGCAGACGGTACCCGCCCAACTCCCCTCACGTACCCAACCTGAACGGTCGTGGGGTCGCGGCGCAGGGGTAGTCTGGCGCCCCTCTGATGAACCCCGGTCGCAGATTTGAATCTAACCTCTTGTCCCATATGTGGTTGAGCATGACCAAACAAAAACCACTCAAGTCCTCTTGACAGCCTTGATCCAAGTATTATCCTAACCGATGTTGATTGGTCTTTGATCGGTATTGGCGATGCGCCTTTCGGATCTCGTCGGTGCGTCTGTACTCGTCATGAGGTGGTCCATGGTGCGAACGCTGTCTATCCAAGAACTTCTCTCTCAGGGAGTGGTGCAGCGGGCCGCGGGTCGATCCTCGTCTGTTTCTCCTGCCGTGTCCTCCTTCCCCTGTTTCGGCGACCTGCCCAGCGGGCTGGCGATGGGCGTGCTGCACGAGTGGAGTCTGGAGCTTGGTGCAGATCTGGTCACAAAGCAGGCAGGGTGGCCAGCACCAGTGGTTCGCGGCCGAGCCAACCCGTATCCGTGGCATCCGCCGCTGACGCTGCTGGCCTGGCACGCCGCCCGAGCCTGGAGACAGCTCTGCGGCGTGGTCATCTGGATCGGGCAGCACGTGCGCCCATCGCCGTGGCTCCTGTCCCGCGTGGGGATCCCGGCCAGCGCGTGCATCTATGTAGATGTGGCCGACCACGAGGTCCACGCCGCGCACCTGTGGGCGGTGGATCAGGCCCTGCGCTCGCCGGGCGTCGCCGCCGTGATCGCTGATGCGAGCGCATCGGACATGCCCACATCGCGCCGCTGGCAGCTTGCCGCGGCCGAAGGCGGCTGCCTGGCGCTCCTCGCACGCCCACCCACCGAGTCACGGCTTCTCTCCGCCGCCGCCACACGCTGGCGCGTCCGGCCCGAGCCAACCACCGCGACCAGCCCGCGATGGCGTATCGAACTCACCCGCTGCAAGCCCGGCGCCCTGCACGGCTGGCACCCCGGCACTCCTGCCAGCAGTGGGGGAGAGACGCAAGACGCAATTGCCGCCATCAACCCCGACGCTCCGCCCCACTGGACCGTCGAGTGGGTGAGCGCACACGACGCCATGCGACTCTGGCATCCACGTGATCACGGCCAACACGGCCAAGACGGCCGCCACGCTGAGGAGGTGCAGCATGACAGGCATGACAGGCATGACAAACCTGACAGGCCTCGCGCCAGCACACAAGCCACGCCAACGCTGGGTCTGCGTCTGGCTGAGACACTGGGAAGTCGACCTGGCACGTCGCAGATCAAGAAGGTCGCCCGCGCCATCGCCTGAGCACCCAGCTTCTTCCTCCTCCTCTTCTTCTGCTTCCTCATGCTCCTTGCCTGTTTCTTCCACTCCCCACGGAGTGGCGGGCCATCCCAAAGGCCACGCAAGGCCAGGGCGCCGGCGCGCCGACCCCATCCTCATCATCCGGACCGTCGGTGAGCGACAGATCGTCGCCGCCTGCTGCCCCATCGCTGCCTCGCGCGGCGTGCACGCCGGCATGACTCTCGCCCACGCACAGGCACTCGCCCCCGAAGCGCTCAAGGTCGATCACGCGCCCGAGGCCGATCGACGCGCTCTGCGTGCCTTGGCCGCGAGGCTGCTGCGATTCTCGCCCATCGTCGGGCTCGATCTGCTCGACGACGCCGGCGATGGACACGCCCACGCTGGCCTCCTCCTCGACATCGCCGGCTGCGAGCACCTCTTTGGAGGAGAGCCCGGCCTCCTCTCGCTGCTGAGCCTCGATCTGGGCGCGATGGGCATTGGCCATCGCATCGGCGTCGCGCCCACGATCGGACTGGCCTGGGCCCTGGCCCGAACGCATCCTTCCGCCTCGCGCATCGTCGCAACGCCCAGTGGCGATCCCGAACGCTTCCTGCGTCCGCTCGACATCGCTGGCCTGCGACTCCCATCCGTCACGCTCACCGCGCTGCGCGAGATGGGCCTGCGCACCATCGGCAACATCATCGACCTTCCCCGCGCTTGTCTCCCCTCGCGATTTGGCCTGCTGCTGGCGCGCCGCCTCGATCAGGCCGCCGGACGCGCCTTCGAGTCCATTGAGCCAGTGCGTGTGGAGCCGCCCCTGCGCCTCCAACGCGTTTTCGATGGGCCCACCACCCGGCTCGATGCCGTCGAGCTCGCGGCCCGCGAACTCCTCGACCTCCTGGAGCACGAACTCCTCCGGCGCGGCCGCGGCGTCACGCGGCTGCGCCTCACGCTCCTGCGCGTCCGCGCCGATGCACGCTCCACCGAGCAGGTCCATACGCGCATCGCCCTCTCTCGCCCCACACGCAGCCCGCGCCATCTCTGGTCGCTCCTGCGTCCGCGCCTTGAGAAGGCACCTATGGGCCTGGGAGTCGAGGGCATCTGCCTCTCGGCCCTTGCGCACGCCAAACTGCCCCACACGCAGACCAGCCACGCGCAGCTCAGCGGCGAATCACCCGGCGATCCACTCGCCGCCGCCCACACGCCGCGAGACCCCGCCGATGTCGCGCCATTGATCGACACGCTCGTGGCGCGCCTGGGAACGCACGCCGTCCGGTGCTTCACGCCCGCCGACTCGCACATCCCCGAGCACGCATTGCGCACCAGCCCCGCCATGGCCACGCTCCCGAGTCTCACCCGAGCGAGTTCACACGCTCAAAAAAGATCAGAGGCGTGCTCTGACACGCGTCCGCCCATTCTCTTCGACACGCCCGAGCCCGCCCAGGCCATCTTCCTCCGCCCCGACCATCCCCCCTCGCGTCTCACCTGGCGTGGCGAGCACCACGCCGTCCGCATCGGCATCGGCCCCGAGCGCATCGACGCCCAGTGGTGGCGCGGCCCACCCAGCACCACCTTCCCGCGCGACTACTACCGCCTCCAGCTCGAAACCGGCCTCTGGATCTGGGCCTTCCGCGATCCAAGCACCTGGCACGTCCACGGAGTGTGGGGGTAGGAAAGCGATGCAGCGAAGCAGCGAGGCAGCGATGCAGTGAAAGCAGAGCAGCATGTGTGCATCGCAAGGTGCGAGCACCGCGCGCATGACTTGTATCGCCACGGCTACACCCCGCCATCCATCTCACCCACACCCGCCATCGCGACTCTTCCCCTGCCTCGCTGCTTCGCTGCCTCGCTGCATCGCTCTCTTCCCCATGCCCGACCTTCCCCACCCCAAAGCCCGTCCGCATCCCAGCGCTG
>CAZBXF010000022.1:21177-26225 GCA_964495635.1 uncultured Phycisphaeraceae bacterium | reverse complement strand
ACGGCCTAGCGTCACAATCCGACCGCATCATCGCTCGATCCAGGGCATCACCAGACCCTCCCGAGGCCCGACGCACCACCGTGCGGGGGCCTCGTTCACTTTTGCAAGTACCTGTAAAGCCGGAGATTAGGGACTTTGTGTGGATTGTGCCAAAAATAACGGCCACATTTCTGGCATCGTCCGTTTCTTGTGGCATGTTACTGGAGTCTTGTCTCTCTCTCCTCCTATGACTCGCTTGGGAGCGGAAACGCACAAGCGGGCTTCAAGAAGGGTCGGCTGACCCGGGTAACCCCCGCGGAGGCCGGAACTTCGACGGTGTCTTGTCTCTCTCTCCTCCTATGCTCGCTTGACAGCGGAAACGCTCGAGCGGGTTTTCGAAACCCCCGGCCAACTGGTCGGGGGTTGTCGTTTTTGGTCGCCGCCGCCCGAGCCATCGCCCGCCGCTGACCGGGCTGGTACGCTGAAGCAGCAAGGCCGCAGGGCGAAGGATCGCCCGGCCGCTGCTCCAAGAGGCACCGATCGCCAGGGACGGCCATGACCCCATCCGCCGGCACGCTCGATCCGCTTGATTGGCTGGTGCTGGCGCTCTACCTCGCCCTCATCGCTGGCGTCGGCGTGCTCGTCCAGCGCCGTGGCTCGCGCAACGCCACCAGCGCCGACTACTTCCTCGCCGGTCGCCACATGCCCGTCTGGGCAGTCGCGATCTCGACGCTCGCAACCGCCCAGTCCGCCGCGACCTTCGTCGGCGTGCCGCAGGACAGCTTCGTCGGCAACCTCACGTACTTCATGGCGATCCTGGGCAGCATCCCCGCGGCGATCATCATCGCCCTCCTCTTCATCCCCGCCTACTACCGCCTCAACGTCGCCACGCCCTACCAACTCCTCGAGACGCGCTTCGGCCCCGGTGCAAGGCTCGGCACCAGCGTTGTCTATCTCCTCGGGCGCGTCTTTGCCAACGGCGCCCGGATCTACGTCGGTGCCATCCCGGTCACGCTCGCGCTCTTCGGCGAGCGCAGCGACGGGACCATGGCGCTGGTCATCGCCGGCTTCATGGTCTTTGCCATCCTCTACACGCTCCGTGGAGGCCTCGAGAGCGTGATCTGGACCGACGTAGTCCAGGTCGCGGTCTACATGGGCGCCGCGGCGGTCGCGGTCGTCCTCCTCTGGAACTCGATCCCCGCGGCCCCCGGCGACGTGCTGCAGGCCCTCAGCACCGGCGGCCCCGACGGCACCTCCAAGCTCCGAATGGTCGCCACCGGCCTGGACACCACACGCCCGCTCTGGACCGATCTCAGCACCCCCTTCACCCTCATCACCGCGCTGACGGGCTGGACGCTCCTCTACATCGCGGCCTTCGGCACCGACCAGGACCTGACACAGCGCCTGCTCGCCTGCAACTCCGCCCGGCGAGGCGCCTGGTCCACCATCACGAGCACGCTCATCACGATCCCAACCGTCGCGGTCTTCGCCGCCATCGGCCTCCTCCTGTGGGTCGTCTACACGAGGCCAGACCTCATGGGCCGCCCCACGCCGGACTACGCCGCCGGCGACAGCGCTGATGTCTTCCTCAAGTGGGTGCTCCACGAGACGCCCGCCGGATTCGCAGGGCTGATGATCGCGGGCGTTCTCGCCGCGGGCCCGGCGGGCATCAACGCCTCGCTCAACTCCATGGGCTCGACGCTCATCGCCGACGTCTACCGCCCGCTCCGCCCAGGACGCGACGAGTCGCACTACGTCGCGATGGGTCGCCTGGCCGTCGTCCTCTGGGGCCTCGTGCTGGGCGCGATGGCCATCCTCTGCATCGCGTGGCAGCGCGCCAGCGGCGAATCGATCATCAACTTCGTCCTCGGTGTCATGGCCTTCGCCTACGCCGGGCTCCTGGGTGTCTTCTTCACCGCGCTCTTCACGCGCCGCGGCTCGACGGCCTCGGTGATCGCCGCGATGGTCGCCGGCTTCCTCGTCGTCCTCATGCTCCAGCCCACCATCATGCCCACCTGGATCGCCTGGACGGCCTGGACCCGCGAGCACCTCTCGGGCGTCGTGATCGCCGCCCCCTGGCGGCTGGTCGCGGGCACGATCGTGGCAACACTCGTGTGCCTCGCGGGACGGCCCGCCATCACGAGACCAACCCCCGGAGACGCGGCATGAGCGGCGCCCACAGCACAACCACAGACAACGCCGCCCCATGGTGGCCGCACGCGCGCCACGGCCTCCCGCGCCGCGTGGCTGGCTGCATGACGGGCACGAGCCTCGACGGCATCGACGCCGCGCTCGTTGAGATCAGCGGGCGCGGGCTCGAGATGCGGGCCCGCTTCGTGCGGGGCGTCTCGCGCCCGCTCGCAGATGTCGCGGTGCCGCTCCGCCGGCTCGCCACCGGCGAAGCCCTCACGGCCTCGGAGATCGCCTCCGCCTCCCACGCCTTCGCGCTCCTCCACCTCACCACCCTTCGCGAGCTTCTCGGCGATGATCCGTGCGACCTTGTCTGTGCGCACGGACAGACAGTCGTCCACGCACCGCCGCTCTCATGGCAGTTGCTGCAGCCCGCGCCGATCGCTCAGGCGCTGGGCGTCCCCGTGGTGCACGATCTCCGCCAGATGGACCTCGCCGCGGGCGGCCAAGGAGCACCAATCACCCCGATCGCGGACTGGATCTTCCTGCGCGACGTTCCGGCACCCTGGGCCGTCGTCAACCTCGGCGGATTCTGCAACGTGACGGCGTGCGCCAGCGCCGGACCTCCAACCACAAGCATCGCGGCCGGTGACCTCTGCGCCTGCAACCAGATCCTGGACGATGTGGCCCGGCGCCTGCTGCGCGTGCCCTTCGACGATGGTGGTGCTCAGGCGCTCTCGGGCGAGGTGCACGAAGAAGCGATGATCGACCTCGACGGCATCATCGCGTCCCAGAGCGGCTCGCGCCGCAGCCTCGGCACGGGCGACGAGTGCGCCGAGTGGGTCTCTCGCTGGCGGCTGCGTGCCGAGCCGCGCGACCTGGCGCGCACGGCCTGCGAGGTCATCGGCGCCACCATCGGCGAATCCCTGCGCGACCGCTTCGGCGATCCGCAGCGCATCTACCTCGCCGGCGGCGGGGCCAGGAACGCCGCCCTCGTGCGGGCCATCCGCGCCAGCAGCCTCGGCGACGTCGCGATGCTGGAACAGACCGGACTCCCCGGCGCCTATCGCGAGGCCGCCTGCTTCGCCGTGCTGGGCGCACTGTGCGCCGACCGCGTGCCCATCACGCTCGCCCGAGTGACGGGGGCACGAGGCGGCCAAGGAAATGGCGCGACGCCAATCTCAGGGGCGTGGATGCTGCCGGGGTGAAAGGCTGGTAGCCCGGTCTGGGTCGCGTCCAACGAACTCGCTCAGCCAAACGCCGCTCGCACCCGGACGAGGTCGAGCCGGAATCCGGGAAGAGCGCGCAGTTCGATCGCCTCGCCGACGGGCACCTCCACGAACTGGTTGTCGCGGCGTTCGAACACCACAATGCGCTTGACGATCGGGTCCACGACGACATACTCGCCCACGCCCGCACGCTCGTAGGCCTCGCGCTTCGCACCAAGGTCCCGCGCGGCACTCCCGACCGACACAATCTCGATGATGAGGTCGGGCACCACTTCGATGCGTTGACTGCCGGGGTCCAGGCGGCCGGGCGCGAAGTAGCAGAGGTCCGGGCGATAGACCTCATCGGAAGCAAGCGTGACATCGACCTCGTAGAGAAGCGTGCCCCCCGCTCCTCCGGCGTGTACCTCGATGTGAGAGCGGAGCAGAAAGTAGATCAGTCCCGCGATGTCCTGATGCATCCGGCCCGGGCTTGGCGACAAGACGACCACTCCTTGGATGAGTTCATACCAGTAGCCGTCATCGGGCAGCGACGCGTACCCCGCCGCCGTCATTCGCAGGCCGTTGTACCTCGGCGCCGTGCCGTACGGGAACTCCGACTCGATCTTGGGCACCACCACACCATCGACGAGCTCGTAGGTCCAGCCGTCCGCCGGAAGCTCGAAGAACGCGCGGGCCGAGAGCCGCAGCCCCGCATGGAGCGGCTCTGAGGACCTTGTGTCGTGCGTGTTGTCCGGGCGCGCGATCATGGTGACAGGTCCTCGGTCCGCGGTACGCTCCCACCCGCCTCCATCACGGCGCCCACACGTTCGCCGTGCTCGTGGGCGTTGATCCCTTCGCCGCACCATTCCCACCAGTCCCGTGGCCGTTGAGCGGCGCGGGCATCGTCGTCTGCGCCACGTCGGCCTTGATGACCTCGACCGGATTCACTTCCTTCGGGAACGCAATCGCGCTGGCCTGCGGCACCGTCACGCCATTCAGATGCATCTTGCCCGTCGAAAGGCCGGGGAAGTGCTCGCCCTGCCAGCTCGCCGGGTACTTGGCATCGTCGAGCCCGCCCTGCGACAGATCCATCGCCGCAAGCTTCGTCGGGAAGAGCGGGCGGAACGTGTCGCACATCACCGCGAGCTCACCGGTGTGCGTCGCGGCGAGGCTGGCCTCGATCGTTCCCGGGTGCGGCCCGTGCGGAATGCCCTGCGGGTGGGCGGTGAGGGAGCCGACCTCGATCCCCTTCCTGCTGCCGAAGTTCCCCTCGACGTAGTACAGCACCTCATCGCTGTCGAGGTTGCTGTGGTTGTACGGCACCTTGATCGACTGCGGGTGGTAATCGAGCATGCGCGGACAGAACGAGCAGATCACGAAGTTGTGCGCCTCGAACGTCTGATGGATCGGCGGGGGCATGTGCAGCTTGCCCGTGATGGGGCTGAAGTCGTCGATGTTGAACACAAAGGGGTAATAGCAGCCGTCCCAGCCGACGATGTCGAGCGGGTGGTAGTGGTAGACGTACTCGTGGATCAGGTCGCGGGCCTTGATGCGCACCGGGAAGTCGCCCCGCTCGTCCCAGGTCATCGGAAACTCTGGAAGCCGCAGGTCGCGCTCGCAGTACGGCGCGTGCTCCAGGAACTGGCCGGTGGCCTTGCTCACATAACGCGGCGGCGGGCCGATGTGGCTGCCGTTGGTCGTCTCAATCAGCAGGAACTTGCCCAAGGGCAT
>CAZBXF010000022.1:16240-21077 GCA_964495635.1 uncultured Phycisphaeraceae bacterium | reverse complement strand
TCCCAGATCACCTTGTAGATCACGCCCTTGGGAATGACGAGGTAGTCCTTGGGCCCGAACTTCAGCGTGCCCATCATCGTGTGGCACACGCCCGAACCGAAGTGAATGAAGAGGCACTCGTCCCCCTGACCATTCTTGAAGTGGTAGCCCATCTGCTCGGCGGGATTGCAGACCGCCATCTCGCAGTCGGCGTTGCCGAAGAGGACCTTCCGGCCCGTGACAAAGTCACCCTCGGGCTTCAGTGGCGCGCTCTTGACGTGCCGCATGCGCATCACGTCCTGCTCGACGTACTCGACCTTGGTCGAATACAGCGGCTTCCACCCGTAGACCTGCGTCGGCGGATGGATGTGGTACATCGTCGTCGTAGGGCCCGAGAAGCCCTCAGTCCCAAAGACCTCCTCGGAGTAGAGGCACCCGTCGGGACGACGGAACTGCACGTGGCGCTTCTTGGGCATCAGGCCGAGCTTGGTGTAATGGGGCATTGGTCAGCTCCGAAGGGGCGCGGTTTCTGGACCGTGAACCCCGTTCCAAAGTGTATCACCAGCCCTCGCCGGACCGGAGAGACCGCGTGCCGGACCACCATACCCGGGCAGCCACACAGGCCGGTCCGCAGCCCGGAACTGGCCTGGGAGCGGCGTGCCAGGCCGCCTCGTGACCCGGTCGGAATCCCGCGGATTCTGCCAGAATCATGGACCATTCCCAGAGACTCGCGGTATCGTGTCTGATGCCGCCGGGGCTGCCGCGGATCGGTCCGTGGGCCGGTTGCGGTTCCATCCACTCCCCTCACCCCTCCCCCACTCTCGGAGCCTTGAAATGCAGATTCGTTCCTGCCCTGCTTCCCGTCGCGTCCTTCGGGCGTCGCTGGCTCTCTCGCTGGTGTGCGGCCTCGCGAACAGTGCCAACGCCCAGTGGACCACAAACCCTTCGGCGAACACGCCGATCGCGACCGCGCCGGGCGGGCAGGATCTCTGCAAGGTCGCGGCGACGCCGGACGGCGGCTGCTGGATCGCCTGGTTCAGCTCGGTGCCCGCGCCGATCAACTACGAGGTTCGGATCCAGCGATTGAACGCGGCGGGGGAGGCCCAGTTCGCCCCCGAGGGCATCCTCGTGAGCCAGAACAACTCTCAGTCCTCCACCGCCGGCGACTGGGACCTGCGCACCGACAGCGGCGGCAACGCGCTCTTGATCTTCAACGACATCCGTGGCGGCACGGACCGCGAGATCTCCGCCTACCGCATCGCGCTCGACGGCACGATGCTCTGGGGCAGCAACGGCGTCCAGCTCACCAGCAACACCGTCGATGAGTTCGATGCTCGCATCTGCCAGACCGACGATGGCAACTTCACCGCCGTCTGGTCGCGCAGCAACTCGGGCACCACGCCGCCGCGCGGCCTCATCATGCAGCGGCTCAACGCCGATGGCGACCTTCTGCTCGACGCCGCAGGCGTGCTGATCGCGGGCTCGGGCGTTGGCGGTGCGGGTGCCTCCGACGGGCCCGCCTTCTTCCAGATGGTGCCGAGCGTCGGCGGCAGCGTGATCGTCTCGTACCTCAAGGACACGCGGTCCTTCTCAAGCCCGCGTCACCCCACGATCCAGCGCTACAGCACAACCGGCGCAGGCCTCTGGAACTCCGGCAGTGCCATCACGCTCTTCGCCTCGGCCGTGCCGATCGCGTACTACATGAACCTCGTCTCTGATGGCGCTGGCGGCGCAGTCGTGACATGGCACGACAACCGCGCGGGCGGGTCGGGCTTTGACAGCTGGGTGCAGAAGGTCGACGTCAACGGCAGCCAGCAGTTCGCGCTCGGCGGCGTCGGCGTCTCAACCAACACGACGCGCTTCCATGTCGGCCCCACCGCGGGCGTCATCGGGCCCGCCGGCGAGATCTACGTCTTCTGGAGCGAGCGCACGACAAGCCAGGGCACGCGTGGCCTCTACGCACAGATGATCACGCCGCAGGGTGGCCGCGGCTGGGGCGATGGCGGCATCGAGCTCACACCCTTCGACACCGTCATCGAGGACTTCATGCGGGCCATGCCCGTCGAGCCCGGCCAGGCCGGCGCCATCTGCGTCTTCAAGAGCACCCCCACGGGCTCCACGCAGGACACCGTCCTTGCCATCCGTGTTGATGGCAACGGGTCGCCCGCCTGGGAGAATGGGCTCACGACCGTTTCCGATGTCCCGAGCAGCAAGGGCCGCTTCCCCACCGCTTCGCTCGTCGGGGGCGGCATCGCCTCGGTCTGGAGCGACAACCGCAGCGACTCGGGGAACATCTACGCCCAACGCATCAACCTTGATGGCACCATCGGGCCCGGCACGCCTCCCGGCTGCCCCGCCAACTACGACTTCAATCAGGACGAGAACATCGATCTCACCGATGCGCAGCTCATGGCGCAGGTCTTCGTCGGTTCCATCACGCCCGAGGCGGGCTGGCTCGATGGTGACATGAACGGCGATGAGAACGCGGACCTGACGGACGCGCAGCAGGTGGCGAGCTTCGTCGTGCTGGGCGTCTGCCCGCTGTAGCTCGGAGCGGCATGAGGCCGCAACGCGGCTCGCTGTGTGGGCCGCGAAGCATCTGTACAAAGCACAACGCCGCGAACGGAGCGCACCAGCGCACCGTCCGCGGCGTTTTCATTACGCACACAAGCCCGTCAGACGTTGCAGATCTCAAACGCCCTCCGCAGCGCGGCCTCCGCATCGCCCGTGGGCATGAACTCCTGGCCGAGGAATCCGGTGAAGCCGCTCTTCGCAAGGGCCGCCGCGATGCCGCGATAGTTGAGCTCCTGCCGATCATCAAGCTCGTTGCGGCCGGGGACGCCGGCGGTGTGGAAGTGGCCGATCGCGTCGATGTTGTCACTGATCGTCCGGATCACGTCGCCTTCCATGATCTGCATGTGGTAGATGTCGTAGAGGAGCTTGAAGCGCGGGCTGCCGACCTGCTTCACGAGCTCGATTCCCCACGGCGTGCGGTCGCACATGTAGTCCTTGTGATCAACCCTGCTGTTGAGGAGCTCCATCACGAGCGTCACGCCGAGCTTCTCCGCCAGCGGCGTGATGCGCTTGAGGCCCTCGGCGCAGTTGCGCAGTCCCTCGCGATCACCCAGCCCCGCGCGATTGCCGGAGAAGACGATCTGCTGCGGGATGCCCGCCGCCGCGACCAGCGGCAGCCGCTCCTCGAGCTCCGCGACAATCGCGTCGTGATGCTCGACGCGGTTGAAGCCCTTGCCGATGCTGTTCGACTTGACGTTGGTCGCGACGGCGCACGTCATGCCATGGCGCTTGGGCACGTCCCACTCATCCGGCCCCAGCAGCTCCACCGACGAGTACCCGATGGTGCTCGCGAGCTTGCAGAGGTCCTCCAGGCTCATGCCGCCGAAGCACCAGCGGCACACGGAGTGGCGGAACTTACCCGCTCGGCCAGCGTCGGGCTGAGCCGCCGTCGCCTGCACAACGCGCGAGGCCGCCTGCGAGGACGACACAGTTGCGATTCCACCCACCGCCGCGGCGGCCATGAAGGTTCTGCGATTCACGACGTTGGATCTCCTCACGAGTTCAGTCACATCATCACGAACGGGTCTTGTCCTGCTCACGAAAGCCGAGGCTCGAGTCCATCTCTGCGGATCAGATCGCTGTGCATCAGATCAGCGCGGTCTTCCCGGGAACTGCAACCTCGGGCGTCGCGATCGAGCCCATCTCGAGCGCACCAGGCATGAGGTCGAGCTTGGACTCCATCGCCTGCTGCCACGAGACGGCCTTGCCCGTGTACGCCGACATGCGGCCCATGATCGCCATCAGCGTGGAGAACGCCACGCGCTCGGCCTCGTTGAGGTACGCGCCCGAGCCGGTGATGCTCGCGACGAAGTCCTTGTGCTCCGTCACGTACGGGTTCTCCTGCTTGCCTTCCCACTTCCACGCCTTCGGGCCCTCGATCTGAGCCCGGCCCGACGACAGCACCGCACGCCCCTTCGAACCGTGGATCACTTCCTCGACGCGGTTCGCGCAGCCGTCGATCTGGCGGCAGTAGCTCGTGAACGAACGCCCATCGGGCATCTCGTACTCCACCGCGAAATGGTCAAACACGTGCCCATACTCCGGGCTCGTCCGAACCTGGCGGCCGCCCATGCCGACGCAGCGGGCCGGCGGCGCACCCATCACCCAGTGGGCCACATCAAGATTGTGCACGTGCTGCTCGACGATGTGGTCGCCGCTGAGCCACGTGAAGTAGAGCCAGTTGCGAAGCTGCCACTCCATGTCGCTCCACGCCTGCTCGCGCTTGTTCATCCACAGCGAGCCCTGGTTCCAGTAGACCGTCGACGTCACCACATCTCCGATGTCGCCGTTCTGGATGCGCTCGATCGCGCGGAGATAGCACTCCTCATGGCGCCGCTGCGTGCCCGTCACGACGGAGAGCTTCTTCTCCTTCGCCTTGGCCGCTGCATCGAGGACGGTGCGGATCCCGGTGGCATCAACCGCGACGGGCTTCTCCATGAAGACGTGCTTCCCGGCATTGACCGCCGCGGCGAAGTGCACAGGCCTGAACCCCGGCGGCGTCGCGAGGATCACAACGTCGCACTCCGTCGCAAGCAGCGCCTTGAACGCATCAAATCCCGTGAACGTGCGCTCAGGCGTCACAGTCACGCGCGGGGCCATCTCCTCGCCGATCTCCTTGAGGTTGCGCACGCACGACGCCGCACGATCCGGAAAGACATCCGCGACGGCGAAGATCTCCGTATCGGGCGAGGCGTGGAGGATGTCCGACGCAGCGCCGCTGCCCCGCCCGCCGCAGCCAATGACGCCGACGCGCAGCCGCGTGGAACCCCGCCGTGTGGGTCCA
>CAZBXF010000022.1:14317-16140 GCA_964495635.1 uncultured Phycisphaeraceae bacterium | reverse complement strand
CTGGACTGATCCATGGGTCAACTCCTCGAAGTTGACGTCCAGAATACTCGATCCTGAACCCGCGTGGGCAACCTGACCGCCCGCGGTGCTCCGCTCAGCTTACGGGGAAGACCCCGGCACCGGAATGAGCCTGATCTGCCGCAGATTCATGAGGCCAACCTCGAAGGGTCCGTCGGCCGCGATGCGCAGGGTGTGGTTGCCCGGCTTCGTGAGCACGACCTCACCGGGGGACGAAACGACGTACGCGTCCCACGAGTCCGTCTGCGGGATGTTCGCCAGCAGCTTCTGATCCTGCACCTCAATCACCGCACGATGCCCGGCGCGGAGGCTCGAGCTGAGCAGCTCGACCTTGAAGCGGCCGGGCTTGTCAACCCGGATCGTCCACGCCGCGCCGGCCTGCGCGTGCGTCCAGACTCCGAGGTTGATGCCCCCGCCGCGCTCTTCCACCTTCGGCCCATGGGCCGAGGTGATCGCATCAAGCGGCCCAAGCAGGAAAAGGCCATCCTGCATTGGGGCAATCGCAAGCTCCTCAACGACCGGCGGTCCCGCCAGCTCGAGCCTGATGACGCTGACAACCGGATCCGGCGCACTGAGCAGCCCCGGGATGATGACCTCGAGTCCATCAGCCGTCTGCCTGGTTTCGAGCGTGGTGCCCGCGTCGGCAAGCAGCGACGCCCGCGTCGCACCCGTCCGCAGACCGGGCAGAAGAAGCGTGCCCGAAGCCCCGGCCCCCTCGGCCTTCGGCCAGGCAAACACGTGCAGGAAAAGCGTGGTTCCCTTCGCATCGCTCCGAGTCGTCACGCGCCCCCACCGCAGCGAGCGGAAGGGTGATGCGCTGGTCCCCCGGATGGACTCGGCGTTGACATCCATCCAGCGCCCCATCGCCGCCAGGCGCTCGAGCGAGGGTGCCGGAATCTCGCCCTCCGCCGTAGGGCCGACGTTCAGCAGCAGGTTGCCACCCTTGCTCGCGATGTCGACGAGCGTGTGGAGCAGGGCCTTCTCGCTCTTCCAGTCATGGTCGTCGCTGCGGAAGCCCCATGTGTTGTTCATCGTGAGACAGCTCTCCCAGTCCACGCCCGGCAGGCCGGTCGCCGGAACTTCCTGCTCGGGTGTTTCGAAATCGCCGACCCCCTCGTACGCAGAGATGCCCGACATGCCCTGTCGCGCCTTGCCAAGCCGGTTGTTCACGATGATGTCGGGCCGGATCGAGCGGACGAACGTCTCGATCTCCTTGCCGCGGGCCTCGGTCCACTCCGGTGTCCACTCACCATCAAACCACAGGACACCGATGTTGCCGTAGTTGGTAAGGAGCTCCCGGAGCTGGATCTTCATGTACTCCATGTACATCGGCACGCGATCCAGGCCCGAGTCATCACGCCGGAAGTCCGGGTTGTGCCAGTCCCAGATCGAGTAGTAGAAGCAGAGCGTGACGCCATACCGCTCGCACGCGTCCGCAAGCTCGCGCAGCGGATCACGCGGCGCCGGATCGCCAAATGGCGTCGCGTCCACGATGTCGTACTGCGTCGCGGCCGAGTCGAACATGCAGAAGCCGTCGTGGTGCTTGCTCGTGATGACGACGTATCGCGCCCCCGCGCCCTTGATCGCACGAACCCACGCATCAGCGTCGTACCTGATCGGATCAAACCTCGCCGCAAGCGCCTGATACTCGTGCGACGCGATCGGCACCGTGTGCTGGATCCACTCGCCCACGCTGGGCGCTGCCTTTCCATTCCACTGCCCCGCGGGAATCGCGTAGAGACCCCAGTGGATGAAGACTCCAAATCGCGCCTCACGCCACCACGCCATGCGCGCATCGTGCGACA
>CAZBXF010000022.1:7540-14217 GCA_964495635.1 uncultured Phycisphaeraceae bacterium | reverse complement strand
TCGATCGCCGCACCACTCCGCGCCTGCGCAGGTGCACCGATCGCAAGCCCCGCCCCCGCCGCGAAGCACGCGACCAAGCGCCGATCACGTCCACCGCGCCCCTGAACGCCGTCTCGTAAGCTCATCTCAGGCAAGCCTCTTCCAAACAACTTTCCGAAATTGGTGAACCACATCGGGAGTTGAGCGTACCAGAACATGTCGCGCGAGGTGGCAAAGGTGTGTCTGCGCAAGTGGACTGCCCGAAGTCGCCGGTCTCCCGATCAAGACTCTGACGCATTCACTGCGGGTTCCTCCGGGAACTCGCCACGATCGAACGAATCAGCCCCATATCGCGGTGTAGCGGCCTCAGTGCCGAGACGGAGGCATCTTTGCCGGGAAAGTCGCCACTGATCATCGCCGCCAATCGTCTCCCCGCGCACCGCGTGGGGGATCGCAAGTCGCTCGTATGGCGCAAGAGTCCCGGCGGGCTCGTGAGCGCCATGGAGCCCGTTCTTGCAGAGCGCGGCGGGACGTGGGTCGGCTGGGATGGAACCGCTGGCCGCGCCAGCCGAGGTTCAACACTGGGTGACATCTCGCTCGCGATGGTCGGCCTCTCATCGGCACAGATCGCCGGCTACTACGAGGGCTTCTCGAACGGCACCCTGTGGCCTCTGTACCACGACGCCATCCGCACCCCGCAGTTCCACCGCAGCTGGTGGGCCCACTACACCGAAGTCAATCAACGCTTCGCGGCAGCAGTGCTGCGCCACGCGCGGCGCGGCTCCACAGTCTGGATCCACGACTATCACCTGCAACTTGTCCCCGGAATGCTGCGCCACGCGCGCCCGGACCTCAAGATCGGCTTCTTCCTCCACATCCCCTTCCCCCCGGAAGAGCTCTTCGCGTGGCTGCCGTGGCGCTCCGCGATCCTGCGCGGCCTGCTGGGTGCGGACCTTGTCTCCTTCCAGACCGAGGCCAACGCGCAGAACTTCTCGCGTGCAGCCCGCCGCGATGATCAGGCCGAAGGCACCGATCGCGAGCTCACGTACAAGGGCCGGCGCGTGCACGTGCGGTCCAATCCGATCTCGATCGACGCCGATGACTTTGATCGCATCGCGCGCCTGCCCGCCGTGCGCCGCAAGGCCCGCGAGATCCGCGAGCGCCTGGGCAACCGGCGCGTCATGCTCGGCGTCGACCGGCTCGACTACACAAAGGGGATCCCCAACCGTCTCCGCGCCTTCGAGGAGCTGCTCCGCGAAAAGCGCCTCACCGTCGACGACGCGGTCCTTCTGCAGATCGCCGTTCCCAGCCGCGAGGACGCGGCGGGCTACCCGGAAGTGCGAAGCGAGGTCGAGGAAGCCGTCGGCCGGATCAACGGCGCATTCTCCGAGCCCGGTCGCGTCGCGGTGCACTACTTCCGGCGTTCTCTCGATCGCGAGGATCTCGTCGCGTACTACCTCGCGGCGGATGTGATGCTCGTCACGCCGCTCCGCGACGGCATGAACCTGGTCGCGAAGGAGTACGTAGCCTGCCGCGAGGACCTCGGCGGCGTGCTCGTGCTGAGCGAGTTCGCCGGCGCATCGCGTGAGCTTCGCCGCGCGCTGCTCGTGAACCCACGCGACGTGGACGCGCTCAAGAACGTCATGGTCGAGGCCCTGCGCATGCGCGAGAAGGACCGCCGCATGCGCATGGCCGTCCTGCGCAGCCAGGTGCGCAGGCACGATGTCTTCCAATGGGCCCAGACCTTCCTCGAGGCGCTCGCCGAATGAACGATGATCTTCTCCAGCGTCTGACGGAGCTCGCTTCGTCTCCCGTGCTGCTCGTCGCGAGCGACTTTGACGGCACACTGGCGCCGATCGTCGCGCGGCCTGACCTGGCCCGGGCCGACGCCTCGGCCGTCGACGCGATCGGCGCAATCGCCCGCCTCGATCACTCGCACGCCGCCGTCATCTCCGGCCGCGGGCGCGATGAGCTGTCACGCCTCTGCGGCGACAAACCCGCCCTCTGGCTCGTGGGCAGCCACGGCGCGGAGTTTCCGGGCTTTCCGCTGCCGCCGTTTGATCATGATGACCTCGCCCGCGTCGCGGAGGCGTTCGAGCGCGCGGCAGACTCGCGGCTCGGGATCCGTTCCGGCGTCGTGGTAGAACGCAAGCCCGCGGGCGTTGCGTTCCACTACCGGCGCGTGCCCGCGGAGCTCGCAGGGACGGCGCGCCAGCTCGCGCTCGACATCGCGGCATCTCTCTCCGGCGCTCGCGTGATCGATGGTGACATGGTCGTCGAAGTGTGCTTCACGCCCGCAACCAAGGCAACCGCGCTCGCGCGCCTGCGCGAGACTGTCGGCGCAACCGCGGTCGTCTTCATCGGCGATGACACGACCGATGAGGACGCGATCCGCTCGCTCGGCGCTCAGGACCTCGGCATCAAGGTCGGCATGGGCCCCAGCGTGGCGCGGGCCCGTGTCGAGAGCGTCGCAGAAGTGCGCGAAGTGCTGACGCGTCTTCTGGATCTCCGGACGCAGTGGCTCGCCTCGCGACGGCTGGTGCCGCTGGAGCGGCTGTCGATCCTGTCCGATCAGCGCACGGCGGTCGTGGTTGATCCCGCGGGGCGCGTGGTGTGGCAGTGCCTGCCGCGAATTGACTCGCCCTCGATCTTCGGCGCGCTGCTCGGCGGCCCGGGCGCGGGCTCGTTCGACATCGGCTCTGCCCAGGAAGACGCCGCGCCCACACAGTCATACGACCCTGACACGATGGTGCTCGTGACGAAGTGGGCCGGCTTCAGCGTGACCGACTACCTCGATTGCACGGGCGGCCGCGCCTACCAGCGCGCGGGTCGAACGGACCTGATCCGCGTGATCGAAGGTTCAGGACACGTGCGCATGCGCTTCGCCCCGCGACTGGACTTCGGCCGCGCCGTGAGCCGCCTTCGCGTCATCGACGATGGCCTTGAGATCGACGGCGGTCCGGATCCGCTCGTGCTCCGAAGCCCCGGCGTGGCCTGGACCATCGCCGAGGAGGGGCCGCACCAGACAGCGCACGCCGAGCTCGAGCTCAGCGATGCGCCGATCACGCTGGAGCTGCGATGGGGCTCAGCCAACGCGGGGCCGAGCATTCTCCCCGAGTCGGTCCGACGCGAGCAGACACGCCGATTCTGGTCGGGCTGGGCCCGATCGCTTCGTCTGCCAACGCTGCACACCGAGGCCGTGCGGCGTTCCGCGCTGGTGATCAAGTCGATGTGCCACGGCCCGACGGGCGCCATCGTCGCCGCCGCGACGACGAGCCTTCCCGAGCATCTCGGCGGCGTGCGCAACTGGGATTACCGCTTCTGCTGGCCACGCGATGCCGCGCTCGGCGCCGCCGCGCTCGTACGCGTCGGAAACACCGGGCACGCGATGCGCCTTCTGGACTGGGTCCTCGGCGTCGTGGATCGATGCGAAACGCCGGACCGCCTGCGCCCGATCTACACCGTGGCCGGACAGGAGCTTCCGCCCGAGGCGGAACTCGGTCATCTCCCGGGCTATGGCCAGAGCCGCCCGGTGCGGCTCAGCAACGCCGCAGCGATGCAGGTGCAGCTTGATGTGTTCGGTCCCATCGTTGATCTGGTCGCGCTGCTCGCCGAACGCGGGATGCCGATCTCGCCAGATCACCTGCGACTTGTGAGCGCGATGGTGCGCGCAGTGGAGGCACGCTGGACCGAGCCTGACCACGGCATCTGGGAGATCCGTGCGGATCGGCGGCATCATGTCCACTCGAAGGTGATGTGCTGGATGACCGCGTCGCGCGCGGTGCAGGTGCAGCGCCACGTGCTCGGCCGATCGGACGCGGCGTGGGAGCGGCTGGCGGAAGCGATCCGCGCGGATGTGCTTGAGCGCGGTTGGAGCGAGCGCGCGAGGTGCTTCTCGTCGGCATACGGGACAGATCTTGTCGATGCCGCGACACTGTGGATCGGGCTCTCGGGCCTTGTTTCGCCGACCGATCCGCGATTTGTCGCAACGGTCGAGGCCGTCGAGCGGCACCTTGTGGAAGGGCCCGTCGTGCGCCGGTACCGCGAGCATGACGGTCTGCCGGGCGGCGAGGGCGGGATGCTGATCTGCGCAGGGTGGCTCGCTGAGTCGCTGCACCTGATCGGGCGACATGAAGACGCGCGGCGGACCCTCGACGGCCTCGTCGGCCTGCTCGGCCCGACCGGAATCGCGCCGGAGCAGTACGACACCCGGCATGGAATCGCGCTCGGCAACATCGCGCAGGTCTACAGCCACCTCGCGATCATCAACGCGGCGGTGGCGCTGGATCAGCCCGCGGCGTGAAGCACCCAGTCCGCACGATCACATCCCCTTCGCAAACAGGGCGTCCATCTGCGTGCTGATCTGCTTGAGGCGTTCTTCGTTGCCGCCCCGGACTTCGGCAGTGGCCCAGAGGCCGCGCGGATCGGTGGAGTAACCCACGCGATCAAGGGCCTTCATGGTGCGGTCCCAGCCCGCGTCGCCCTCGCCAAGCTCGACATCGAAGCCCTTCCACAGGCCCTCGTTGTCGCGCTTCTTCCGGGAGAAGTCCTTGATGTGGAGCTTGGCGATGCGGGCGCCGAGCGTGTCGATCCAGTGCTCCGGCCAGCCGAAGTTGATGACGTTGCCGATGTCGAAATGGAACGCCGCGGCCGGTGAGGCCAGGTCGTCGACGTACTTCGCCGCCTCAAGCGGGCTCAGGAGGAAGCCGTTCCACACGTTCTCAATCGCGATCACCACGCCCTTCTCGCGCGCCATCGGCAGGACTTCGCGGATGCTCTGCTGCGAAAGGCTGTAGCAGTCGGCGTACGACATCGACGCGTTGACGACGCCGGGAACCAGCAGAATGCTGGAAGCCTTGAGCCTGGCCGCAGCGTCGACGCAGCTCTCCAAAGCCTTGATCGCCTGCGCCCGCACCGCGGCGTCGGGGCTGTTGAGGTGCAGGCTCCAGTGAACCGAGTTGACGACCCCATGGATCGTGAGGCCGGACTTCTCCTGCGCTTCGGCGAGGGCATCGAGCTCGATCGGCGCGGGCCAATCGATCTCCAGTCCTTCAAAGCCGCAGTCGCGCGCGAACTTGAACTTGTCAGTAAGGGTGGGCTTCTCGCCGGGGCCGGCGATCATGCCGATCATGACGGCTTTTCGGAGCGTGCGCGGACCTGCGCTCGCCCTGCCCGGACCAGTGACCGGACCAGCGGCCGGAGCCGGCGAAGCCTGCCGCGCCGAGGCCGTGCCTCCGAGCGTCGCGCCGGCCGCAAGGGCCAGACCCGTCCGGACAAAGCCGCGGCGTGAAAAGTCAGGCGCCGTGGCGCGAGTGCTGAAGCTGGTCGTGTCTGCCATGGAGTAGCTCCGGGGTGGCTCAAGGGGTCTGCACCGTCGTCCGTGCCTGTTCGGACGGACGCCCAAGATAGCAGACAGCGTCCACCCCGCGCCGAGAGGCAGCAGCCTCGGCCTTCGGTAACGTTCGTGACCCCTCGCACCGGCCGGGAACGCCTACTTGCCGCCGCGCCGGATGTTGTCGCGCGGGCGGATCGAGAGGATCGGCTTCCTCCCGGCGGGCGCCGGGCTGGGCTGCGAGGAAGCCTGTGGCGCAGGCTCGGCCCGTGGTGGCGGCGGGGCGCTCGGCCGCGGCTGCGGAGCAGGAGCCTGGTCCGACGCGCGCGGCGCAGCGGCCCGTGCCACCGGATACGCACTCCGCGGTGCACGCTCCTCGCGGCCGGTCTGGACGCGAGATGGCGACCGAACCGCAGCCGCCGGAGGCGGAGCCGGCTCCACCCGCGGCTGGTCGGCACGCACCACGCGCCGCTCCGCAGCAGGCGGGTTCGGCGCCGATGGCGCAGCCAGCTGGCGCGGCGCGGCCGGGGGCGCAACGGCCCCGCGCCGAAGATTGTCAGACGGACGGATCGAAGGGATCGGTCGCGCCGCGCGGCTCCCAGCCTGCTCGGACGCCACACGCGACGGCTCGGAAGCACGGGGCTCGAACGACGCGGCGGGTTGCGAGGGCCCGGCCATCCGCCCGGAGGCGGCCGGTTCGCTGGAACGTCGTGCCCGCTCAGCCACCCGCATGATGCCGGGCGGCGAAGAGGACCGGAGCGGCTGTGCCTGGACGGACGCCGAGGGCATCGGCCGCGCCGGGGCGCTCGCGGCAAGTGGCGCCGCCACCGGAGCCTCCGGCGGAACCACACGACGCGAGCCCTCATACCCGGCCGACGACACTTCCCGCGACGATCGCTGTGTGGCCCTCAGCAGTGGCCACCCCGAAGCCGCCCGAGTCGCCTCTTCCGGCGGCACCGCACCAAACGCGCCACGGGCGCGAGGCTCGCGCAAAGCAACGTCCGGCCGCACCGGAAGCTCGCGACCATCCCCGCCCCGGTCGCCGTCACCCTCGTGACCTCGATCACGCGACCAACCCCGCGCTCCGTCGTGGCCGTTCTTCTCGCCGTATTCGTGCCCGTGGTCATCACCGTAACCATGGCCATCCCCATGGCCTCGATTCCAGCCATGGCCCTTCCCAGAGTGGCCCCAGTCGCGCTTGCCGCCACTCACGTACGTGAACGACAGCGACAGGCCCGAATCCCAGGCAGGCTCACAGATCGGCTGGTCCCAGTGGCTCCAGCCAGAGCCCCAGTGGCTCACGGGCCGCGACACCACCACCACGCTCCGACGGGGCCACCCGTGCCAGGACGAGTGCCATGACGAG
>CAZBXF010000022.1:0-7440 GCA_964495635.1 uncultured Phycisphaeraceae bacterium | reverse complement strand
CACCACCACCACGCTCCGACGGGGCCACCCGTGCCAGGACGAGTGCCATGACGAGCGCCACGACGAAACCGGGCGGCAGTCCCACCTCGACCACCGCCACGGATCAGAGCCGATCGACACCGACAGCGCAAACGACGGCCGCGAGTAGTAGCTCCGCCAGCGGTAGGCCCACGCATCGTTCCAACCGCACCACGGACTGCCCCACGAGCCCCCCCACCCCGAGACAAACCACACCGACCTCCGAGGCACGTACGGCGCCACGATGACCGGCGTCGTCCACACAGGCGCCGCGATCGTGCCGGGAAGGATCACCGACGAAAGCTCCTCGCCCGCCCCAGCGTTGCTGAATGTCGCAACATCCGTGGACGCAGCCTCCGGCACTCCAGCCTGCGCTTCGCCGAAGGTCGGCAGCGGCACGCTCGCGGGCCGGGTGCCGCTGGCCAGGAGCGCGGCGGGTTCCTGTGTGCCCGCGACAGACACGCCCGGCTGACCCTGCGTCACCCGTTGGCGATCAATCGCACTCCACAGCACCTCCGGCTGGGTTCGCGCAAGCTCACCGAGCCGCTGCGTGCGGTCAATGTCGGCGTCCATCGCTTCGATCACCGCCGGATACTCCAGCAGTCCGGCAAGGTTCGCGGCCCACGGCTGCGCCGCGGCGCCCTCCACGGAGTTGCCAGCCTTGAACCAGCGTGCCGCGCGAACCACGTCGAGGGGATGCTGGCTCGCGCGGAAGATCGCGATCAGGACCTGCTCGGGATAGAGCGCCAGAGGCTCGACGAGCCCATCGGCCTCGGTGCCGACCGCCGCAGACGGCGAGTCCTGAGCAACCGGCGCGAGCGCCTCGGGCGCCGGCCAGCGCGCGCCAGGACGCGTGACGCCAGGCTGCGCCGCCGCCGTCGAAACCGCCAGTCCCGCCAGCGCTGCCAGCGCAAGCAGTCGCGGAGCGGACCCAACGGGGCAGGCAACGGTCGAGCCCGCGCCACGGGTAGCGTGCGTGATCTTCATCTCTTCTGACTCCGCAGTCCGGACCGAGCCCGCGGCGTCGTCGGCGGGCCACCCGGACCCGCCGCCGAAGGAGTGTGCTCTAGAGAGTGATATGCACGGAAGCAAAACGAGTTCCGAAGAATCCAAACAGGCCCACAACATTGTTCGCAAGATGTTCGGAAACCAGAGCTTGCAGATCCGCCCGTGATGGTCTGCTTGCCACCCTTCGCCCGGCTGCGGGCCACTCCCCGTGAAGCCCCTGCCGGCACAAAGACCCGATCAGCACGCCCGTGCCGCCCAGGAACAGGCAGGTTCGCCTCGGAGAAGCAACACGCTCAAGTCACTTGGTCAGCTGCTGGAGCGCGGGCTCCATCGCGTCGGCCCAGCGCTGGTAGCCCTGCTCGCTGAGATGGAGCGCGTCGGGCATGATGGGCTTGGTGAGGGTGCCGTCGGACTCGAGGAACGTGCCCGCAAGATCGAGCGTGGTGACCATCGCGTCGCTGGCGAGTGCGGCCGCGGCGAGGCGGCTGGCTTCGGCGTTCTTCTCGCGCTGCGCGTTGGGCTTCTCACCTCGCGGGAAGATGTTGAGGAGCAGGACTGGCGTGCCCGGAAGCGCGGCCCGAAGCTCACGCGTGATCGCGACGATGCCATCGGCGATCTCGGCGGCCGTGTTGTCCTTGCCGTTGCTGTTGTTGGTGCCGATCATCACGACGAAGGCGCGCGGCGCGAGGTCCGCCGCGGCGAGGGCCTTGAGACGCTCGATATGTCCGTTCTTCAGGCGATAGAGAACGTGCTGCGTCTGATCGCCACCGATGCCAAGGTTGATGGCGTGGCGCGGCGCATAACGCTGCTCCCAGGTGCTCTTGCCGGAGTAGAGCCACCCTTCGGTGATGGAGTCACCGATGAAGACGATCTCGGGGCGCGGGCCCTTGGACTTCAGGGGTGCATCAAGGCGGTCGTTCAACGTCGCGACGCGATCGATCCAGCCGGCGCGGTCCTTGGCCGCGGGTGTGTTGGCTGAGTGGGCGGGCGCCGCGGAGTCGAGCCGCCGCACCTTGATGTTGCGGAACCAGACCTCGTCGCCGTGCTCCTGCAGCGCGATGTGGCCCTTGGCTTGCGTGGCGAATTCCTTCATCCCCGGCCACTTGCTCGCGGCGTGCGCGGCCTTGTAGTCCTCGCCGGCGAGGTCGGTATCCACGACAAGGAATCCGTTGAGATAGTGCTGGATCCGCGTGCCGCGCGCGACGATGCGGGCCTGGTTCCAGACGCCCGCGGGACGCGCGACATCAACGCTCGTGGCGTAGAGGTCATAGAGCGTGCCGGCGCGGGTCTTGGGCTTCTTCCCGTCGGGGTGGCCGGCGTCGTCCAGAATCTGCATCTCCATGCCGGTCTCCCACGGGAACCGGCGGCCCTCCGCGACGCGGTAGATGATCCCGGAATTCGCCCCGGGCGTGGCAAGCCAGTCCACGGCAAACTCAAAGTCGCCGAACTGCTCGCGCGTGATGAGATCGCCGCCCGCCTGGCCCTTCTGGCGGCGGAGCGTGCCGCCCTCGACCTTCCAGCCGTCGTCGGGGAAGTTGGGCTTGTTGAAGCTGCGCCAGGCCTCGGTGGAGGTCCCGTCGAAGAGCAGAGTCCAGCCCTCGGCCTTCTCCTCCGGCGTCAGAACGTTGTGCGTGCGCGTGTCGGCCCACTCGGCGGGGAGCGTGACGCTGCCGGTAGCCGCCCACTCGGCACCGCGTGCGACGAGGGACTTGAAGCCGGGCGTGGTGATGCTGACCTTGGTCTCGTCGGCGCCGGTCCAGACGTGGCCCAGTGGCGTGGCGAAGATGCGCCCCTCGCCGAACTTGGTGGTGAGGGCCATCGGCTCGACGTTGCCACTGCCGCCGGACTCGGTGGAGGACTTGGCCTCGGCAAGAAGGCTGAAGCTCGTGTTGAGCTTGTGGTGCAGGCCGTGGTAGAGCTCGTCGCGCGTCGTGAAGGAGGGCGGCAGGCCCTTGGCGATGGGGTGCTCACGATCGACGAAGTTCACCTCGAACTCGTGGAACTTGCCATGGCCGGCCTTGTCGCGCCACAGCAGCACGTGCATCTTCTCGTAGTCGTCCCAGCCCTTGAAGGAGTTGTTGGCCGAGTGGATCGAGGCCACGCCCGCGCCCGCTCGGACGGCGGCAGTGAAGTTGGCCTGCCCAGCCTCGCCCCAGGGCTTGGCGGCGCCGAAATCGTTGTAGTCAAGGACGAAGAGCTGGTACTGCTTGACCTTCGCGGCATCCGCGAGGTCCGTCCACGGGGTGTCGGTGATGTCGACATCAAAGCGCCCGGTAGCCTCCAGCGTCTGCTCGTGCAGGCGGCTGGTGTACTGCCAGTTATGGTTGTTGTGCCCGGTGATGATGAGGGTCTTGATGGGCTGCGCACCGGCCAGCGCGCAGAGCGCGAGAGTGAAGAGACCGGCGACGGTGCGGGGGCTGGTGATGAGCATCGGATTTCCTGCGGGCAGTGAGAAGAAGAGAGTTCACCACGGACAACACGAAGGGCCACGGAGAAAAAGATCCTGGAACTGGGCACAGCCGCCGGAGAAGAAGCGAACGCGAAGGACTTCCCGGGCCTTGACCTTCCGCCTTTCACTCTCCCGTTCTTCGCTTTCCTGCGTCACGGAGCCTGCTTGGCGGGCGCGCTCATCTCCGCACGGATCTTCTCAAGGAGCTTCTTGGTCAGCATCACGCCATCGTTCTCAGAGTGCTTGTCGCCCTCGTACTCCACGCCAATGTGGCCCTTGTAGCCCGCATCGAGCACGATCTTGAGCATCCGCCGGTAGTCGGTCCGGACCTCGTCGCCCTTGTTGGGACCATCGAGTGCAAACTCGTGGCTCTTGGCGGAGACGCCCTTGGCAAAGGGCATCATGTCCTTCACGCCCTGGTACTTGTCGTACACCTTGGGGTCGAAGTTGCCAAAGTCCGGCAGCGTGCCGCAGCGCGGGTGGTTGACGAGCTTCATCACGCCCGCGAGCCAGCCGCCGTGGCTTGAGTTGCCCCAGTGGTTCTCGACGATGACGTTGAGTCCGAAGGTATCGCCAAGCTCGCTCAGCTTGCGAAGACCATCCGCCGCGAGCTTCTGCTGCTCCTCGAACGTGCCCTCGCTCTGCGCGTTGACGCGGATCGAGTGGCAGCCGAGCGCCTTCGCCGCCTCCAGCCACTTGCGGTGGTTCTCGACGGCGGTGCCCCGCTTGGCAGCATCGGGATCGCCCAGGGCGCCCTCGCCGTCGACCATGATGAGCACGCTCCTGACGCCCAGCCCATCGCAGCGCTTGCGAAGCTCGGCGTTGTACGCGGCATCGGACTTCTTCTTGAAGAAGGTGCTGACATACTCAACGGCGTCGATGCCGAACTGCTCCTTCGAGAACTTGGGAAAGTCGAGATGGTCGAGCGTGTTGGCGTACAGCGTCTTGTGCAGCGACCACTGCGCGAGCGAGATGAGGAAGAGGGGCGCAGCGGCACTCGCCGCCGGCGCCGCGGGCTGGGTCGCCGGCCTGGCAGCGCTCTCCTGCGCAGCGTGAGCCACGCCGCCCGCAGCGAGGGCGACGCCGCCCAGGAGGCCGGCCCGCAGAAGGCCGCGGCGCGAAAGGGCTGAGTCATTGGAGGTTCGGTCGTTGGGCATCGGGAGGCTCCAGGCTTCGTGCGGTGCGTTGCGATGGGCGCGAGTGGCGCGGATGGAGTCGCGCTCAGGTCGAGCGCTTGGGGAACCACAGATCGAGAATGAGGAGGAAGGTCAGCAGCGTGGTGCACAGGTTGTAGACGCCGCCACCAAGCATGATGGTGTTGACGAAGAAGGGATCCAGTCGCGCCAGCCACCAGCTCGCGATGTCAACCGTGAGGCCCACACCCGCAGCGAGCGTGAGCAGCGAGACAAGCCCCCGCGGCAGTCGCGACATGAACGCCAGCAGCGAGAGCGTCAGGCTCATCGCCGCCAGCGCCAGGGCGTGCGTGTGCGTCGAGACCGCCGTGATCTTGATCGGAACCGGCTCGATGTTGGTGGGGAACGCGACCTTCTTGATGTCCTCCCAGTTCTCGAGCGGGAGGCGGCTCGCAATCTGATCCGTCGACTTGCGCGCGTGGCAGGAAACACAGCTGGTGGCGATGATCTCCGCCGGCGCGAGGTCGCCAAGGTCCAGGCTGTCGTAGTCCTCCGCGACGCGTGTGCCGCTCAGCCAGTCCGTCAGAACCTTGCGCTGCTCCGGCTTGAGGTTGTCAGGATGACCAGCCGAGAGCGCCGCGAGCAGCGTCGCCGGCGCCTTCAGGCCGTGGTACGCCGAGACGATGTCATCCTTCGAAAAACCCGGCTTCTCATCCCGCTTCTCATAGTGCCAGACCATGTGCATGGCCGAGGCCGCCATGCCCATCAGCAGCGTGACGAGCAGCCCGGTCAGGCCAAGGCGTGCTCCCGCGGGAAGATCTCTCAGACGTGGCCAGTTCAAACGTGCGTCCTTTCCACAAGCGTGCAAGGCTCAGACACTCAGCATCTCGGGCGTGATCTCGATCGTCTTGCCATCCAGCAGCGACCGCTGCGCGTAGATCGACGCCATCGTCGCACGCGCGCCCACCGAGGCGTCCGCGACGGCGGGCTTGCCCTCCGTGCAGCTCACCATGAAGTCCCACAGGCTGTAATACACCGACGGATGCGGCAGGCCCACGCCCTCCTTCAGCTTGCCCTGCTCGGCAAGCTTCGTCGCGCCCGCGATCAGCGTGATCCCCTCGTCGTTGTGGAACTGCTGGCGATTCGCATAGACCTCCCACCCCTGCGTCGGAGCGTCCGCCTCCTTGAACATCCATCCGTGCGACCATCCGAGCTTGATGGCCGCGTTGCTCCCCCGGAACAGCTCATGCCGCCCGCCATGGGAGTTCGCCAGCGACGCCAGGTAGTTGAAGCGAAGATCATCCTTCAGGATCATCTCCGTCGCGATCGTGTCGGCGATCGTCCGCCCGTCCTTGTGCAGACGCACCGAGCCCGTGCTGCGAACGCTGCTCGGATAGCTGTCGGTGTACCAGAAGGCGACATCGAACTGGTGAACGCCCATCTCGCCCGGCAGGCCCAGCGAGATCGCAGGGTCCAGACGCCAGTTGACCTCCTTCTCGCGCTCCGCGTTCGGAGCCGGGAATCGCCACGAGGTCTTCTGGAAGCTCTGGGCCTCGATCGAGATCGCGTCCCGCACCGAGTCGCTCCGATAGAACGTGCGCGCAAGCTTGTAGACAGGGTTCGACCGACCCTCGAGCCCGACCGCGAAGATGGACTTCGCCGCGCTCGCCGCGCCGGCGATCTTGCGGCAGTCCTCCACCGTGTGCGCCAGCGGAGCCTCGCAGTAGACATGCTTGCCCGCCGCGATGCAGTCCAGCGCAATCTGCGTGTGCAGGTGCGTCGGCGTCGCGATCACGACCGCCTGAAGGTCCTTCGCCGCCGCGAGCATCGCCGTGTGGCTCGTGTACGCCGTCGAGCCCGTCGCCCGGCGTGCGCCGCCGCTCGCCCGCGACTCCTCGCTGTCGCACACCGCGATGATCGAGACGTTCTCCATCTTCTGGAGCTCCGCGATGATCGCACGCCCCTGCCGACCCGCGCCGACAAGGCCGATGTTGAGCTTCGCCGCGTTCTGCGGACGCGCGTACGAGAGCTCGGGCAGGATCGCCATCGCGCCAAGAGCGCCGACGGACTGGGCGAGGAACGAACGACGGGTCGGGGCCATCACGAAATCTCCATCGCCGCAAGATCCGCGGCGTCTGTGGTTGACTGCTTCCGCGCCACCCGCGGGTGACGCACGCTCCACTCGTGCGCCGCGGCCCGGCGCACGATCGTGGTCATGGTCGAAGGAACATCATCGAGAAGGCGAGGGTCCACCGCGAGCGCCGTCGACCAGATCTCGCACTCCACCGCCGCACCGGGACCATGGTCGGCGAGGATCGCGACCGTCGTGCCCAGCGGCACCGATCGCCCCTCCCGCGGATCCAGGATGTGACCGCCCCCGCCCTCCGCCGTCCGGCCGGCGGATGAGGAGATCGACATGGCCCGTGACCGCAGGCACACATCGAACGGCACCCCGCCGTCACGCCCATCGATGCGCACCTTCCACCCGCCACCCGCCGGGCCATCACCAATCGCGATGACACTGCTCGTGCCGGCGTGGAGCAGGGCGTTCCGCACGCCCGACTCGACAAGCGTGGCCGCCGCGCCGTCGAGCGCAAAGCCCTTCGCCACGCCGCCCAGATCAAGCCGCAGCGCCGCGCCGGACCGAACCCCGAGCGTGCGCCCGACCGGATCCAGCACCATCTCCGGAATCTCGCTCGGAGGCGCAGGCGGCCCCCCGCCGATCCACGCGTCCATCGCGCCCCCCAGCCGCACGTCAAACGCCCCGCCCGTCTCGCCCCTCGCCCGCTCACATCGCAGCAGCAGGTCAAAGAGATCAGGATCAAGCGTCAG
>CAZBXF010000021.1:0-27052 GCA_964495635.1 uncultured Phycisphaeraceae bacterium | reverse complement strand
GATGGCGTTGATGGCGCGGCCGATCTCGAGGACGCCCAGACGGTCGGCGTCCTTGATGACGGGGACCATGAGGCCGCTGTCGGTGTCGGTGGCGATGCCCAGGTGCACGCTGCGGTGCTGGATGATGGAGGCTTCGTAGGCAGCGTCGCCGGGCTTCTCATCAACGGTGGCGTTGAGGGCACGGAAGCGGGAGTCGCCCAGGACGCGGCACATCGCGGAGCAGACGAAGGGGAGGAATGAGACCTTCTCGCCGCTGGCGCCGGCGAGGCGCTTGCGGAGGCTGTCGAGCGCGGAGACGTCGGCTTCGTCCATCACGGTGAAGTGGACGGCCTGGTTCATGCTCTCGCGCAGGCGGTTGGCGATGGTGCGGCGCACGCCACGGAAGGGGATGCGGACGGAGTCTTCGCCCTCGGGGATGGCCACGCGGGGTGCGGGCGCGGGGGCCGCCGGACGCGGTGCGGGGGCGGGAGTCGCGACGGAGGCGGCGCGGGGCGCGGCAGCCGGGGTGACTGGTGCCGGGGCGCTTCGCGGCGCGGGTGAGCCAGCAGCGCGGACGTCCTTCTCGAGGACTCGGCCGCCGATGCCGGTGCCGGAGACGGAGTCGATGTCGATGCCGAGGTCCTTGGCAAGGCGCCGGACGGCGGGGGTCGCGAGGGCCTTGCCCGGGGCCGCCGAGATGCCCGCAAGGCCGCCGCTCATGTCGCCGACGACGGTGCCAGCGTCCTCGGTCCGAGCTGTCGGCTCGGGGACGTGGTCCATCAGGTTGCCCTGAGTGGGCTTGTGACCGTTGTCGGCGGCGCGGCTCGCCTTGGGCTCTGCCTTTGCCTCGGGCTTGGGCTCGGTGGTGGCGGCGGGCTTCTTCGAAGCGCTTCCGCTGCCATAGACGACCAGCGGGGTGCCGACCTTGATGACCTGACCAGGCTCGCCGTGGAGCTCGGCGATCGTGCCGGCCCGAGGGCTGGTGACCTCCACGAGGGCCTTGTCGGTCTCCATCTCGGCGAGGACCTCGAGCTCGGTCACGGCCTGCCCCACGGTGACACGCCACTTGATCAGCTCGGCCTCCGCGAGGCCTTCGCCAAGATCGGGGAGCAGAAAGACGTTGGGATCGTTCGACTTGGCGTGGCCCATCGCGCGAGACTCCTGTGACGGCTATTCCCGGTCCCGACCCTTGCAAGGCGCGGGAGAAGGAGCAAGGATACACCGGTCGGGAGCCGGATTGAAATCCGGGACCCTTTGGGCCACTCCCCCACTGTCGCCAGCGGCTGAGACCCCACGCCGCGCATGGATCCAAACCCCTGAGCAAGACTTCTTCCACCGGTGTCCGTGAGATTCCGAGCGATCCGATCGACCTTCTCAAGGTGGCACGCCTCGAGCAGGCTCGCATCGCCCTTGGCACGAGCGAGGTTGCCGACAGCTGGCGTCCGTGCGCGGGCGGGACCGCCGCCATGGGTAAGCCCGGCACGTGGATCAACGCGGTCTATGGGGCGGGCATGGCTGGCCCCGTCGATCCGGCGGAGATCAAGGATGTCGTGGCGTGGTACGAGGCGGCAGGGATCGAGCCGCGGATCGAGGCATGCCCGTACGCGGATCAGTCATTCCACGACACGCTTATGTCGATGGGATTCGTGACCCGCGGGTATGAGAGTGTGCTGTACCGAGAGCTGAGCGCAAGTGAGAGATACGCGCCCGCGTGCACGCCGCCCGAGGACCTCAGGATCGAGGTCGTGGATCGCACCAACGAGGCGCAGGTAAGGGAGTTTGCGCTCACGGCGGTGGGCGGGTTCATGCCTCCGGGGGAGTCGCCCGCGGCCCAGTTTGTGGAGCTCTCGATCGCGTGCGTCCGTCATCCAAGGACGACCTGCATCATCGCGCGGCTTTCGGACGGGCGCGCGGCGGGGGCGGGCTCGCTGGAGGTTCACTCGGAAATCTGTGCGCTCTTTGGGCTCTCGGTGCTTCCGGAGTATCGGAGGCGCGGCCTGCAGCAGGCGATGATCGCGTGGAGGATGAACGCCGCCGCCGAGCGCGGGGCCAAGGTGGCGACCATCGGCTCCAAGCCGGGCATTCCGACGGAGCGGAACGTGCGACGGATGGGCTTCTCTGTGGCGTACACGCAGCCTGTGCTGGTTCGCCCTGGGGCGGGGCTGGTGCCGGTGGCGCACGCATGATCGGGCGCTGCGGCCGCGTGGCGCTACTCGAACTCGCGGCCTGCGACCAGGGCGCTCCTGAACTTGGCTTCGAGCGCGGCCTCTGCGGCGGGCTGCGGGTGCAGTTCAAGGGGCATGATGAGCGAGAACATCGAGCCGCCACCGGGCTCGCTCACGAGCTGGATCTCGCATTGCAGAATGTGGGCGAGCTCCCTTGAGATCGCGAGGCCCAGGCCGGTGCCGGTGTGCTCTTTCGTGTGGCCGGCGTCACGCTGGTAGAACTTCTCGAAGATGCGCTGCTGATCCTCACGCGGGATGCCCGGGCCGTTGTCGATGACGCTGACGCGGACGCGCTCCTCGGCGGCGGTGGCACTCGCGACAAGTCGCTCGGCGCGGAGTGTCACATGAGGGACCCGGCCCGTGCGTGACTCGGGCTCGACGAACTTCACGGCGTTGGCGAGGAAGTTGAAGACGATCTGCTGGAAGCGCTTCACGTCGGTCATGACGCCGGGGACATCTTCGGCGACTTCGAGCGTGAGGACGACGCCACGCTTGTCGGCGAGGGGCTGGATCAGGCCGAGCAGGCCCTCGCAGGCGTCGTGGAGGTTCATGCGTTCGACCTTGACGTCGACCTTGCCGGCCTCGATGCGGGCCATCTCGAGGATGGAGTTGATGAGCGCGAGAAGCCCCTGGCCGGCGGTGATGATGTTGGAGAGGTAGCGGACGCGCTTGGCGACGCTTGGCGGGGCGTCGGGCTTCTCGCTGTCGGCCTTCGCCTGATCCATGAGGAGGTCGGCGAAGCCGATGATGGAGTTGAGGGGCGTGCGGAGCTCGTGGCTCACGTTGGCGAGAAACTCGCCCTTGACCTTCGCGGCCTGGTAGAGGAGCGTGTTGGACTCGGCGAGCTCGTGGAGCTTGAGGTCGAGCGCGGAGTTGATGGAGCGCAGGCGGTCCTGGCCGCTCTGAAGGTCGGAGAGCATCTGGTTGAGCGTGCCTGCGAGCTGCTCGAACTCGTCGCCGGTTGCGATTTGTGAACGCACGGCGAGGTTGCCCTCCCGCACTCTCTCCGTGGTGTCACGCAGTTCCTGGACCGGTTCCAGGACCAGGCGCCTGGTGATGATCGAGAAGACCAGAAGCGCGAGCACCAGCACCGCAGACCCGGCAGAGAAGAGGAACAGGGTGTTGAGGGCCAGGAGCTGGCCGGCCTCGGCGCTGCGCCGTTCGAGCACGACCACGCCGACGAGGCGCGTGCCGATCGTCGTTGAGACCTGCAGGGGCACGGCGAGGGTGTAGACGCGTGTGAGCCCCATCCAGCGTGCCGAGCGGAACTCGGCGAGTCCTACGTTCGAGCGGAATGCGTCGAGGGCCTCTCGAACGAAGGGCTCGTCGCTCCGGCCGGCATCCCCGAGGGAGAACTGCGTTGCCACGATGCCGGCCCGCTCCTCGCGGAGCGTTTCGCCGAGCCGCCGCCGGGTCGCGGGGCTCGCCGCGGCTTCACCCGGCCGATCAAGCTG
Organism: uncultured Phycisphaeraceae bacterium; assembly: GCA_964495635.1. Classification (GTDB taxonomy): domain Bacteria; phylum Planctomycetota; class Phycisphaerae; order Phycisphaerales; family UBA1924; genus JBBASU01. Next base: position 23,394 of record CAZBXF010000021.1, on the reverse strand, counting down.
GAGAAGGTCGTCGCCCGCACGGATCCAGGCTTCAACCAGCGAACGGGAGACATCAAACTGTCCCTCGTCCACGAGGCGTGACATGCGCCACCAGGGGAGGGAAAGCGCGGCCACCACGATCAGCACGATCGCTCCGCCAAAGAGCAGGAGGCACTTGTTGGCCAACGACATGCCACGCAGCATCGATGCATCCTAAGGCCCGCGGGGCGATGCTGCGCTACGGCGTGGGTCTGGGGGCGCGGACGTCACCCCGGTCATCCACGACTGACCGAACAAGGTCCCAGAACGCCAGCACATGGCGCGCTTCAACGCGGGTTGAGCCGATGCACACGCGGATGACGTACCGGCCGTGGGACGCTGGCTGGCCATCAGCGCCGGCGCGGGCGGGAAGGGTGGTGTGGGTCACGTAGGCCTTTCCCGAGGCGTTGATGGCGTCGAGGAGCTGGCGGGAGCGCGCGTCGGCCTCCGCCGCGGCGTCCGCGCTCTCGGAGCGGGATCTCAGTCCGAAGCAGACGAGGTTGCTCGTCCGAGGGGCGAGGAGTTCGAAGCGGTCGTCGGCGGAGATGAACTGCTCCAGTATTGCCGCGAGGTGCAGGTGCGTGCGGATGTAGGCCTCGAGACCATCGAGTCCGTAGTGGCGCATGACGAGCCAGAGCTTGAGGGCCCTGAACCGCCGGCCGAGGGGCACGTGCCAGTCACGATAATCAACGACCCTGCCGCTCTGGCTGGCGTCGTTGCGGAGGTACTCGGGCGTCACGCTCATCGCCTCCACGAGCGGCCGGCGGTCGCGAACCCAGAACGCGTCGCAGTCGAAGCCGGTGAGGAGCCACTTGTGCGGGTTGAAGCAGAAGGAGTCGGCGTGCTCGACGCCCTCGATCATCCAGCGGTGCTCCGGGCAGACGAGCATCGCGCCGCTGTGTGCGGCGTCGACATGGATCCACACGCTTCGCAGGAGCTGAGTCTCCTCGTTGCTGCCCGCGATGGTCGCGATTCGGATCCTGCGAGCCACTTCGGCCAGAGGGTCGACGGCGGTGACGCCGGTGGTTCCGAGCGTGACCCCGACGAAGAAGGGGAGTCGTCCGGCGGCGAGGTCGTCGCGCATCGCGGCGAGGAGGGCGTCGGGACGCATCCGCCACTGAGAGTCCACGTCGACCATTCGAACGTGGGTCTGGTCGTCGGGGCCATCGGCGATGCCCGCGATCATCGCGGCTTTCAGGATCGACGAGTGCGCCTGGCCGGAGGTGTACGCGACAAGGTCAGGACGCGGCGCACTCGGGCCGTGCAGAAGTCGGTATCTCTGGATCGCGGCGCGTCGTGCGGCGACCATCGCCGCGAGAACAGCCTCGCTGGCGGTGCCCTGGATCACGCCTCCGCCACGCGCCTCGCCGCCCGTTCGGAAGAGAAATGACTCTGGAAGACCGATGGCCTCGCCCAGCCAATCCATGACGCGCATCTCGAGCTCGGTGCACGCGGGGCTCGTGAGCCAGAGCATGCCCTGCACACCCAGCCCTGCCGCCAGCATCTCGCCGAGGATGGCGGGTTCGCTCGTGTTCGCGGGGAAGAAGGCAAAGAAGCTCGGCGACTGCCAGTGCGTCAGGCCGGGGAGGATGATCCGCGACATGTCGTCGAGGACCGCGTTCCAAGCGATCCCGGCCGAACTGGGATCGGCACCGAGCCCAATCCTGGGCGGATGGAGCGGGAGCGCGGCCAGCACGTCGCCGGGAGCTGAGCGTGAGCGGACGGGGTGATCCTCAATGCCCTGGTGATACGCGCGAATCCATGCGCTCACCCGGACGGTCAGGTCGGCGAAGACCTCGGGGGGCATGTGTGGTACCGGGCTTCCCGGCGGGATGGAGGTCGCTTGGTGGTGGGCCATAGGGGAGCGTACCTCGCTCCGGAGAGGGGATGGCCTGGCGAACCGGGAAGTTGACGGTCGTTACACTCCCACGGAACCACTCTCACACACCATGAGCACGCCACCAACCTCCAGCCAGAGTCATTCCACCCCCGCCTCGGGAGCCGCGTCAGATTCCGGCTCAGGATCAGGCACCGGAGCCGGAGTGGCGACGCGTGCGGCCCCGAACCGGATTCTGAGCCGGATGCTGGAGCGGCTCTACGCGTCGATCGCCGGCGGACCTTCGATCAACTGCCGCCCGCACAACAGCCGGCAGCGGATCGACCTCTCGCTGATGAGTGCGCTGGCGGACGCGACTCCGGGCTCGCTGCTGGTGGGGCTTCTGAGCGACGGAGCGGAAGCCTCGATCACGGCCCGGGTTCCTCCGCCGCCGGGGGCCGAGTCGAGTCGGTTCGGAACGCGGAGCAAGCGACCAACGCCGCAGCCTACCGACAGTGCACCGCCCGACGCAGCGAAAGACGAGGGGCTGGCGAGGCAGCGGCGCGACTACGCCCAGCAGCAGTCGCTGCTCGGCAAACTCCGCGTCATCATCGACGAGGCGAGAACCTACGAGAACGACACGGGCGTGTACGTGCTCAACGTGGGATTTCCGGTCCTCTCGCTGCCGCCGGGTGCCGGAGCGGCCGGCATGGGTTCTGTCGGGCGGCGCGTGATGGCGCCGGTGGCCTTCGTTCCTGTCGCCGTAACCGTGCGGGCGGGCGCGACGCCGGTGGTGGACCTCGCGTGCAAGGAGGGCGAGGTCGACCGTGTTGTGCCCAACGAGGCTCTGCTGGCCTGGCTTGAACAGCAGACCGGCCGTGCAAGGCCGGAGAACCTCTACTCAGACGAGGAAGGCCGCGACCCCTGGAAGGAGATCCGCGCGCTGGTCGCGCACGCGACGGCGTCGCTGGGCATGGCGATGCCGGAGACGTTCGCGAGCGAGTCCCAGCCCGGCAGTCTTGAGCTGGTGCCGATCCCCCGAGCCGACGATGCGCCGCCGAAGCCGACGGTACTGATGAGCGCCGTCCTGGGCCTGTTCCCTGCCTCAAATCAGGGTTTGCTGAGCGACACCAAGGCGATGAACGCCGCGTCGGAGCCGCCCAAGGGCCCAATCGAGAGCTTCCTTCGGGCCGGAGTCTCGCTTGACGCCCCGCCTGATGGGCCGGGCGAGGGTGCACAAGCGGATGCCCCGCGTGGGTCCGTCAAGGCCCGAGACTTCGCCAGTGAACGGTTTGTGGCGCCGGTGGATCCCTGCCAGGCCCACGCCGTCGAGCTTGCCCGGAGTTCGGCCGGTCTGGTTGTGCATGGGCCGCCGGGGACCGGCAAGAGCCAGACGATCACCAACATCATCTCGGACCACCTGGCGCGGGGCGAACGGGTGCTCTTCGTCTGCGACAAGCGGACCGCGCTGGACGTGGTCTTCAACAGGCTTGAGCACGTCGGGCTCGGCGGTCTGTGCGCTCTGATCCATGACCCGCAGCGTGATCAACGCGATCTGTACATGAGCATCCGGCAGCAGGTCGAAAACCTCGTGGAGGCCGCTCCGGCACCCAGGCCGCGCACGGCGGCGACCGACCGGCTCGCGAAGATCGATGCCGAACTGATCCAGATCCACGGTGAATTGACGCAGGTGCATCGTGCACTGATGGAGGACGCGGACGGTCCCGGGGGCCTCTCTCATTCGCTCCACGAGCTCGTTGGACGCTGGCTCGAACTCAGCCTCGGCCGTGACGGGGAAGCTGGGCTTGAGGGCGGCCCTCAGCAGGAGGCCGCGCGGCAGCTGGGTGCATCGATCCCTCACCACGCCCTTGCCGAGACGACCAGACCGGTCCGCGAGATGCTCCGAAGATCACTCGCGATCGGGTGGCGAGGTCACCCGTGGGTGGGTGCGGTGAACCTGAGCATCGCGCAGTTCCTTGATGTCCCGATGGAGCAGATCAGGGGCACTTGCGGAGCGCTGCCACGTCTTGCGGAGCAGGCGGACTCGACGCGTCACGACTCGATCGCTCCCTTCTCGCCCTCGATCTCTCTGGAGCAGCAGTCTCAGGGGCGCTCCGCGCTTGCGCGTGTGCTCGCTCGCGCTCTGGAAGAGTCGGACGAAGCGGTCCGGGCCCGCTGGGCTGCGTCCAGGCCAGATGAGGCAAGGCACGCGCAGCAGAGCCTGGCGGCGATCGCACCAGCCATGGAGTCGCTGCGATCCGGCCCACTCGATGCCGAACTGCTCGCGTCAATCGCTGGACGCTCGCCGTCGGCGTCGCTGCTGACGGACCAGATCGCCTCGCTGGAGCGATACCTCGCTGTCGCGGGCTCCTTCTGGAGTTTCCTTGCGTTCTCACGCAAGAGTGCCGCCTCTGGCGTGCTTGCTTCGCTGGGACTGTCGCTGTCCGCGGAGAACGCGACGCGTGCCGCGGGATTCCTGGGCCGGCTCAGGGCGGCGGTGGTCGTGGAGCAGACACTTGCGAACCTCTCGGGGCGAGCGGCGCGTCCATCGGGGCAGATCGACGTCGGAAGCCTGATCCGCGAGCACGCATCGCACGAGCCGGCCATCACCCTGCTGTCGATGGTGCAGGAGCCGGGAAGCGCCTCGCTCCAGTCGCATGTCCGGGAGGCGCTGCGGGCCGGGGCGGGCTCCGTCGAGGCCCGCACGCTGACCGACGGCCTCGAGCGGTCGGTGGTGCGTGCTCAGGCTTTGTCGCGGCTTGAGCTGGCCCTGGCGCAGGCAAACCTGTTCTCGCCCGCGTGGCTTGCGGAGCAGGCCGCCTCTGCTCGCAAGGGGCACGCGGCACTCCCGACGATGCAGGCTCTGGTTGAGCGGCTGCCGCAGCTCGAGGAGGTCGTCCGCGTGCAGGACCTGCTCGAGCGGGAGCCCGATGCGGCCCGGCGCGCGGCACTTGGAGCGCTCCTCGCAAGCGGTCTGGGTGAGGAAGAGGCGATGGTGGCCCTCGAGCGGGCCTCGCTCCATGCGGAGATCACGCGCCGGCTGACGGCAGCACCGCAGGTCCGCACGCTCGATCCCAAGCGCATGGCCGACCAGATGGAGCGATTGCGCACGCTCCAGGCGAGCAAGTACCCGCTCGTGGTCGAAGGTATCACGCAGCGCTGGCAGCAGGCCTGGCGCGAGCGGCTGGTAGCTTCGACCGGGAACCGCCTGAGCAGTCTGGGGGCTCAGGTCAAGCAGCGCCTGATGACCAAGGGGAAGAACGCGATGCGCCTCCGGCAGGTCATGGCGCTGGGCCGGACGATCGATGGCGGTGATCCGATCATGGACCTGCGTCCGGTATGGATGGCCAGTCCGGAGACCGTGGCGCAGGTGTTTCCGCGCGAGGCGGTCTTTGACGTGGTCATCTTCGACGAGGCCAGCCAGCTCCGGCTCGAGGACTCTCTGCCGGTCCTGACGAGGGCCCGCCGGTTCGTGGTGGCTGGTGATCCGAAGCAGCTGCCGCCCACTCGTTTCTTTGAGTCTGCCCTCGCAGAGTCGGAGCAGGAGGAGGTCGAGACCGACCAGGACCTGTTCGAGGTGAGCCAGCGTGAGATCGAGGATCTGCTCTCCGGAGCACTCTCGCTCGACATCCAGCAGAGCTACCTCGACGTCCACTACCGGAGCCGAAACGCAGATCTCATCGGCTTCAGTAATCAGCACTTCTACGGGAGCCGCCTTCAGGCAATCCCGGCCCATCCCAGGAACATCGTCGCGGCGGCGGCAGTTGAGATCCGTCATGTCGGCGGGGTGTACGAAGACCGGACCAACCTTGCAGAGGCGGATGCGGCAGTCGCGCTCGTACGCGAACTACTGGGGCGGCCCAAACCGCCGTCCATCGGCATTGGCTGCTTCAACGTGGCCCAGCGGGACCTGATTGTCGAGCGGCTGGATGAGGCCGCCGAGCAGGATGCGAAGTTCGCGAAGCTGCTGGCCGAGGCGCGCGAGCGGCGAGGCTCGGGGTCCTTTGACGGGCTCTTTGTCAAGAACCTCGAGAACATCCAGGGAGATGAACGCGATCACATCATCATCAGCACAACCTACGGGCCGGACCCGAAGGGACGCTTCTACAGGCGGTTCGGACCGCTGGCGATGCCGGGGGGTGGGCGTCGGCTCAATGTGCTCGTGACGCGTGCGCGCGAGGCTGTGCACCTGCTGACATCGATCCCGCGGTCCGAGTATGCCGCGCTGCCCCAGCCGCCTGAGGGGACCGCTCCCGGCGGTGGCTGGCTTCTCTTCGCGTACCTCCAGTTTGCCGACGCGCTGGCGGCCAGAGCCAGCTCGAACTCGGGCCCGAGCCCGCTGGCGATGGTGTCCGACGGAAGCGCGAATGCGAGCCCGGTGGCAAGGGCGCTCTCGCAGCACCTGTCCAGAATCTGCCCTGAGGCGGACACGGCGCTCAACTGCGGGAACGAGGGGTTCAGGATCGATCTGGCGCACCTGCCGGCCGGAGTTCCGACGTCGGAGGCCATCGGCGTCATCTGCGACGGCTCGAGGTACTCCGCCGCGTCCACGGACTCGGTCGGCTGGGACGTGTTCCGCTGCTCCATCCTTGAGGGCCAGGGATGGAAGCTGCGGCGCGTATGGGCGCCGGAACTCTTCCGCGATGCGCAGGGGTGCATCGATCGCCTGCGGCGACCGTGACACCGCGACGGGGTTTGGCCGTGCACGTCTGAAGCAACCGGCTGCCGTGAGAGTTGGTTACTCGGGCAACTTGGCGAGTTCAGCGTGGACGCGGTCGGCGAGTCGCTTGACGGTGTCGGCTCCGAAGTCAAAGACCAGGCCGGCCGAAGCGAAGAGCTCGGGCAGGGGCTTGCTGCCGCCGAGGGAGAGGGCGCGGATGTAGCTCTCGACAGCGGTGGACTCGCCCTTCTCGATGCTCTGCAGCCAGAGCTGGAGCGCGCCGAGCTGGGCGATGCCGTACTCGATGTAGTAGAAGGGATGGCTGAAGAGGTGGAGCTGACGCTGCCAGCCGTTGGGGCGGTACTGGGAGATGCCGTCCCAGGAGACGACGCTGCCGAATCGCTCGTCGAGGCCGAGCCAGAACGTCGAGCGCTCCTCGCGGGTGTGCGTCGGGTAGCCGTAGACGAAGTGCTGGAAAGCGTCGATGGTGGCAATCCAGGGGAGGAGCAGGACGCTGCGCTTGAGCTGCATGCGCATCGCGCGCCGGAAGTCCTCTTCGCCGGAGTAGAAGCTCTGCTTCCCGTCCTTTGATGGGCCCCAGTGACGCATCGTCAGGAGCTCCATCGACATGCTCGCAACCTCGGCGAACTCGATGGGGCTGTGGCGGTACTCGACCTGCGGCTCATCGATGCAGAGCATGCTGTGGAAGGCGTGGCCCGCCTCGTGAACCATCGTCTCCACGTCCTTGTGAAGGCCGGCGGCGTTCATGAAGATGAACGGGCGGCGGGAGCGATCCTGCATGTACTGGTAGCCGCCGGGAGCCTTGCCCTTGCGGCTGTCGAGGTCCATGAGGACGCGGTCAATGTCGCTGGCTTGCGTCACGCGCTCGGAGCCGTCGCCCAGCTTGGCGAACATCGCCGCGAGGCGGCCGTCGAGGCGCTCGAAGGCGACGCGGCTCTTGCGGACCATGTCGGCACCGCCCTCGAAGGGGCGGAGCGGGCCGCGGCCCTTGACGTCGACGGAGAGGTCCCAGGGGCGGAGCGCGTCGACCTTCAGGAGGCCGGCACGCTCGCGCTCCAAGGCGCGCATGAGCGGTACGACGCCCTGCTCGACGCCATCGTGGAAGCGGCGGCAGGCGTCGACGCCGTAGTCGAAGCGGTGCTTTTCCTTGTACGCGAAGCCAACGTAGCTGGGGAAACCGGAGTTGGATGCGACCTTGTGACGCAGGGAGATCATCTCGTCGTAGATCGCGTTGATCGCATCCACATCACGCAGGCGGCGCTCGGCCACGGCGCGCCACGCGGACTCGCGCACGGCGCGGTCGGTCAGCTCCTGGTAGCGGGCCATCTGCGGGAGCGTCTTCTCCTGACCGTCGAACTGGACGGTCATTGCGCCGTTGATCTCGTCGTACTTCTGGCCGAGCTTGGCGAGCTCGGTCTGGAGGGGGATGTTCTCCTCGCGGAAGAGCTCGACGTCGGCCTTGGCACCGCGCAGCAGGACGCCGTAGCGGCGCTCGTCGAGGCCGTGACGCTGGGCGAGCTCCACGAGGCGCTTGTCGAGCTCGAAGGAGAGGGGCTTCATGCGCGGCTCGACCTGCTCAATGAAGGCCAGGTACGCCTGGCTCGCGGCCTTGTCGTCCGTGTTGCAGGTCATCGCGATGTAGAGGCGGGCCCCAGACTCCGAGCACGCGGCAGCAAGCTCGCTGCGGTCCTCGAGCCACGTCACGAGTTCGGCGGCGCTGGAGACGGCGCGAGAGAGGAGCGCCTTGAAGAGGGGCTCGACGTTCTCGAACTTGGTAGCGTCGAGTGGGTTTGGCACGAACGAGCGGGAAGCGACCATCGATTTCTCCTGAGCAGCGGCTCGGCTCCGACGGCGAGGCCCCTCGCGGATGTCGGAGAGACGGCAACCATAGCGTGACCCTGAAAAGAACGCGAGCCCGCCACTGCTGGCGGGCCCGCGGAAGAGGGCGTTCCTGTGGGTGCGGACGGCGGTTTTGGGCCTTACCGCATCAGGTCGCGCAGGAGCTTCTCCTGCTGCTCCACCCACATCTTGTACTGCTCCTGGCCGCCCCAGTTCCAGATGGCCTGGTTGGGGTTGTTGTCGACCATGTTCTTGATCTGCTGGAAAGCCTGGCGGGCCTTGCCGACGAACTTGCCGCGTTCGGAACGATCCTGCTCCGCCTGAGCAAGGCCAACGTGCATGCCGAAGTTCTGCCGGTAGCGGGCGAAGTTCTTCTCGTCGATGCTGGTCTGCTCGCGGAACTTCATCTGGATCGCCTCGGAGCGGGAGACGGGCCAGGGGACGCCCGCGACGCGCCGGCCGACCCAGTGAAGCTCGTTGTAGCCCATCAGCTTGCCCAGCTCCTCAACCGTGTCGGCGGTGCCGGAAGAGAACTTCACACGCTCGGCGCTGCGGGCGTTGAAGGAGAGGATCTCGTTCTCGCGGTTCACGATGATCTCGCCGCTCTTGGCGTCGGGATACCACCGGACCTCACCCTCGGGAGTGACTGTCGCGGAGAGGGGCTGCTGAATCTGCATGGACCGCATGATCAGCGGGTTGTGCTGACCACGGGTGGAGATCTTCTCCATCTCGTAGAGGGCCTTCTCGAGCTCGAAGCCCTCGACCGGACGGTCGGCGGAGCCGTAGAAACCGGTGCAGGAGCCGTAGCTGCCCTGGGTCGTGAAGTAGATCTCTTCCAGGGTGTGGCCCGTCATGGCGGCGGCGGAGATGGCGTAGGAAATCCAGCCGACGGTGCGGAACCGCGGCTTGAGCTCGTTGTGGATGAAGTCGGAGAGGCGAGGAACTTCGTAGCCGTAGCCGCCGCCGGAGTGGATGCGGAGCACCGCGACGCCGGTCTTGTCTGTGCCGAGTTCCTTCTCCATCGTGGGGAGGGCATCGCGCAGGGCGGAGGCGACCATGTAGACCCCCACCATGTGGCCGTTCTCGCGGTCGCCGAGGGTCAGGACCAGTGCCCGCGGAACGCCGGGCGGAAAGTTGTCCTGCGCGGCGTCGGAGGTCGGTGCCGTAGTGAGGTTGGGAGCCGCGGCGGGAGCGGCGGGGTTCGCCGGATTGCTCTCGGGCGTCGTCGTTGCGGGCGTCGTCGTCACGCCCTTCTCAACCTTGGAGATCTCGCTGGGGGAGAACATCTGCTCGGCGACGATGCCGCCGACGCTGGTCTTGATCCAGACGGCGCCCTGCATCTCCTTCATGATCGTGCCTTCGACGACACGACCGTCCTTGAGGACGACACGGTCGGTGGCGGAGGCGACGCCGCAGAGGCCGCCCGCGACTGCCGCGAGCGCGACGACCGTCAGGAAACGGCGGATGGTGCTGTGGTGCTTCATTGCTCAGGCCCTTTCGAAGAGGTTCGGGTTCGGTGGGTCAACTCTGGTCGGCGGGGAGAAGTGGAGGTTGAGGGTGCAGAAGTACGCAGGCGTGACCAGATTTCTGTACGTGGGGGACGGGGGTGGTGGTTCGGCGGCCGATCAGCGCTGATCAGCGGCGGTCGGCCAGCTGGGCGGCACGGATCTGATCCTGCATCGCGGTCAGCGGAGCCAGGTCGGGGCTGCCATCGTCGGTGATGCGGTAGCCGTTGCGGAGCAGCCAGCGGGGCTCGAGCCCATCACCCCACGCCATGAGGGTGGACTTCATCTGATCGATCTTGCGGATCTGAGCGCTGCGGGCGTTGCGACGCTCGGCCCACTCGCCCTCCACGCGGATCTCGCCGAGCTCCTCGCGGTAGCGGCGAAGATCAGCACGGGCGTCAACAAGACCACGGGACCAGCTGGAGAAGATCTGGTCCGCGCGGCTCTTGACGAGGTTGGCCTCGGTGAAGCCGAGGGCCTGCAGGAGCTCGTCCTGCGACGAGACTGTCCCGCGCGAGAGGCCCATCATCGTCGCCATGTCTGCGTTGATGGTCAGGACGTCGTTGCCCTCGCCGCGGGCAAGCTGGACGATGTTGTCTGCGTTGGGACCCTCGCCGTCATCGGTCAGCAGGATCTCGCCGGGGTTGGAGGGATAGCCCGTGACGATCACGGGCTTGCCGTTCTCGATGCGGAGGGTGTAGACGTCACGAACCATGGTGAGGGCGCGGCAGAGCTCCTCGGGCTGAGGGAAGCCGCTGTGGTTCACCCAGCCCACGGCGGTCTGGAGGCTTGCGGCGAGCCACTTCTCGAGCACGCGACGGCTGCCGCCGCGAGAGATGATGCCCACATCCATGTAGCCGATGCCGCCGAGCTTGCCGTCGGGCGCGAAGTAGATCTCCTTGGTGATCAGCGGCATGAAGGCCGGGCCGCCCATGGCCTTCTTGACCCAGCTCACGACACGCGGCGCCGGCAGGCCATCGCGCTCCCAGTCACGGGGCATCTGCTGGAGCAGATGCGACAGGATCGGCTCGGCGCCGCGGATCTCGCTGTAGTCCGTCTGGAGCTGCTCTTCCTCGGCGGCGGTGTCGGACTCGGCCTCGATGACCTGGTTGTTCAGGATCATGATGAGGGTGTTGGCGCGCTGGTTCCGAGCATCGCGGAGGGCGTCGGTGATGGGCTTGAGGGCGATGTCCTCGCCGAACTTGCCCGTGAGCTCGAACACATAGACGCGGTCACCCGTGGGTGCAGGATCGGCGGGGCTGGCGACTGCGGGCACCGTCGCGGGAACGTCGGCCTTGGCTGCGGGGGCGGCCACAACGGCCTCGCCACGCTGCACCTCGAGGATCTCGCTGCGCTGGTACTCGGTCTCGAAGGCGATGCCATGGCTCTCGCCCTTGAACTTGATGGCGATGGGCGTCTCGGAAATGATCGTGCCCTTGAGCACGCGACCGTTCTTGAAGATCAGCGTGGCCGCCACAGGACCGGAGGCCGCCGGGCTGGTGGCCGCCGCGGGGGCTGCGCCAGTCTGCGCCATGGCGGTGCCAGCGGCGGCGACGAGCGCCATCGCGGCGACGCCACCGACGAGAGCATTGAAGAGCCCTCGACCGGCTCGAAGGGGCATGGTCGGGGTTCGCATGGTGTTCGCGGTGCCGTGTGCGTTCATCGCTTGTCTCCGTGTCTCTGCAGGTCGCGGATGTGAATGAGGCCGGTTCTGCGTTTGGCTGAGGCCTTGTGCTTCGTCAAACCGTTGTTCGACGTCTACGTGGATCTGGGAGGGCATGATCGGCGGGGTCGAAGACGTGGTCCGGTGGCCGGGATAGATCCTCCCGAACCAGAGCATACCCAAACCCGTCCAAGGGCTCAGACGCTCAGGGTTCGGGCGAGTTCCAACGCTTCCTGAAGATTTTTCACCCTTCCCTCCAATTGGGCGTCGTACGCCCCGTCCAAGATCTTCTTGAAGGCAGGGCCGGGCTTGAGCCCCATTGCGATCAGGGTTTCACCTGACAGGAACGGGTCCGGACGGAGCCCGATCCCGTCCGAGGCGAGGGCTTGCACGTCGCGTTCCGCCAGCTCCACATGGCCTCTCCAGCGGCCTCGGTAAGCGTCGAGGCCCAACTGAAAGCCGTGGCTGCACGCCGCACGCTTCCGGGCTGCGATGGAGAGGTCCCCCCACACGCCAGCATGGGACCCGACCACGACGGCCCCATGGAGCAGCGCTGCACGCATCCCATCGCGCTCGTCGTTGCTGAGGTCGAGGGCGGCCCGCCACCCGTCCACGACTCGAGGGATGTCGCCAGACTCCCGCACGGCACCCCAGTCCAGGGCCCATGCGGCGAGAGCTGCGGGGTATGGGGCGGCCTCGGGCAGGTGACGGAGGCACTGTGCGGTTCCGATCACGAGAGCCTCGGTGGCGAGGACGGGTTCGATCAGATCCAGTTCCTCGATGAGGCCTGCACCGCGCTCGCGGGTTGGGTGCGTCATCATGCGCCGAACTTCGTCACCAATTCGCTCGCGGCTGACACCTCGGAGTTCGGAAGCTTGGGCGCGGATCGCGGCTCTGGTCGCCTCGTCGACCTCGAAGCCGAGCTTCGCGGCCAGGCGCGCGGCGCGGAGGGCGCGCAGGTGATCCTCCGCGAGCCGGCGCTCGGGATCGCCGACGGCGCGCAGGATCTTCGCGGAGAGATCCGCGCGACCGTTCACGTAGTCGATCACGCGACCCTGGACACCGGGAACGACCTCCCCCTCTGCGGCGTTGCCGGTGGGATCAAGGAAGAGGGCGTTGACCGTGAAGTCCCGGCGGGCGGCGTCTTCCTGCGGCGTGCTGAACCGGACCGAGTCGGGGCGGCGCGCGTCGCTGTAGGGGCCATCGCTCCGGAAGGTGGCAACCTCGACCATCTCCTGGCCAAGGCGGACAATCACAACGCCGAAGCTCTTGCCGACCTCGCTGGCCCTTGGAAACAGCGTCACGACACGTTCTGGCAGTGCGTCGGTGGCGACGTCGTAGTCGCTGGGATCAAGGCCCAGCAGCTCATCCCGGACGCAGCCGCCCGCGAAGTAGGCCAGATGGCCAGCGTCACGGAGCGTGCGCACGATGCGTTCGGCCGCGAAACGCGCGGCGGAGGGCCTGCCATGTGTCGACGCTGCCGTCATGGCGGATGCTAGAAGCGCGGTGCGTGGTGCGCCCGGCCTTCGAGCGACAAATCACGCCGACGAGCCCGTTGCGGGCCCGTGGCGTCGGCTGCCGAGCTTCGAAAGGCTCTCACGGATCCGACGGATCGCGGGGGTGGCCGCGAGCAGGCCGGTGCGAACGGCGTGATGGCATTGGCTGGCACGCTGGAAGGTCGCGCTCGTGATCTGGCCGACCCGGGCCTTGGCTCGTCCGATTCGGGTCTGAGACCGCCGGAGTCGTTCAAGCGCCAGTCGGCGCTCGCGCCTTCGAACCAGCAGCACCGAGACGGTAGCGGTCGCGATCGTGGTGATGACCCAGAGCAGCACGCCCGAGATGACCGGCAGCACACCGGCCGCGAGGAGGATGAGCGACACCGCGGCCAGCAGGGTGCTCAGCGTGAGGGTGGCGACAAAGCCAGCACGCAGGGCGCCGGTAGGACGCGGGCGTGAGCGAGCGGCCGCGGGGCGCGAGTCCACCACCTCAAAGGCACGCTCCTGGCCCGGGACGGCATGAGAACCGGCGGGCGACGCTCCCGGCGGGGCATCGCCATTGAGAGTCGCCGCCCGCCGTGATCCGTGAGTGGCCACTGGCAAGTCATCGTCAAAGGCCCACCACAGGAGGCCGTAGCCCGCCCATAGCGTGCGCACCGGGAGCGTGAGGAGCATCCACACCGTCGATCTCAGGGTCCAGGGTGAGCGAGGGGAGGTGAACACGCGAGGGCTCCAGGTCCGGCCGCGGGTCGGGCGCGGACCGGAGCATTCGTGGGAATCCTCGCGTTGTGGTTTCTGCACCAGTCCGGACCTCAGCTCAGTCGCTGGATCCGTATCGGTCGCGATCCCAGCTCGAAAGACATCGAACGTCCGAGCAGATGGAGGGTGGCTCCCTCGATATGGGCCGGCCCGCGGAAGTTCTCGTACTCGAGCACGCCGACGTGGGTCACGCCAGAGCCGTCAAGCACGACAAGGCTGGAGGCCGTGTCCGGCGCGAGGCTGACACCGCCCAGAGCGCCGATCGCAACGCGGCAGCCGTCGTCAAGCCACCAGATGAGCGTCGAGGGCTGGCTCGCGAGGGTTCTTTGCGTGCTCGCGAGAATCTCCCACGTGTCATCGCCGGCGAACGTTCGCCCTGAGACGACCACCCCGGGCAGCCGTCCCTCGCCCGCGACGAAGGTCGGCCTGCCCCGCAGGCGCCGGCCCACGGGCGGATCTGCCTCAACCGGCGCCTCTCGCCGGAAGACGAGGAGGCCGAGAGAGCCGATGGCCGGGTTGCTCCCATCAAGCTCCATGGCCTCGAAAGAACTGTCCAGCACCGCATCGGGGTGCGGATTCAATCGCACGCTGTCGGGGCGGGAGAGCACCTCTCCACTCACCGGATCGAACCGAGTGCCAGGGAGGAACTGGGCGTACCGAAGGTGGGTCACTGTGGGCGGCGTCGGCGAGGGACCTCGCTCCACGATCGACGCGCCGGTCAGTCGCAGGAGTGTCGCGGAGTGGAGCCCGAACACCTCCGCGACGCCGTCGGGCCCGATGATGACAGCGGTCTCGGGATCAACGCCGATTCCCATGATCGCTCCCGGCGCTTCGCCCGCCCCGTCGGCGGGGGCCTGGGATGGCGCAGCCAACTGGCGCTCACGCACCTCGGCGAGCATGACGGCCAGACGCGCGACGCGTCCGCGCTCGGTGAAGTGCGTGTCGAAGAGCACGCCCGGCACCAGACCGAGGAAGCCGTGGGTGAGCGTGAGTTCTTCGTGGCGGCCGTCGGCGAGTGCTTCGGTTGCGGAGAGAGAGCCCTTGTTGCTGTCGTACGTCCACTCACCCAGCACAGCGCAACCCGCGCTCGTTCCGCCGACGACGCCACCCTTTTCAAACACGGAGCGGATGGCAGCCTCGAGCGGCCCTCCCCGCCAGCGGAGGACGTACCGGGACTGGTCGCCACCTCGAAGGAAGATCGCGTGAGCTGCCCGCACCCGGTCGACGATCGCGGGGGCGTGCGGATCAACGTCATCGGGCGTGTCGAGGTTCTCGGCCTCGGCGCCGGCGGCGATCAGGTCCGCGCGGCGCTCGTCCGCCTCCTCGAGACGGGTCGCGCCCAGGATCACGACGCGGGGCTTCTCACTCCCAGCGCACCTTCGCGCCATATCGACGATGCGTGCCATGAGCGCGGCGCGGTTGCCCGGCGTCGATCCGAGCCCCCCACCCTCGGCCACGATGTACCCTCTGCCAGCAGCTTGGTCGAGCATGGCAGCAGCCTATCGGGAGCGAGGCATCCCTGCCGGAGCCACAGCCTCACTGGCCGCGGGCGGAGAAGGCCCGGACCGTGGCCTCAGGCTCGAAGGGCGTCCATGCACGGGGCTCGCTTCCGAACCTGGCGACGACGTCAAGGTACTCCGCGCGGGGCATCGCGGCGGCACCGAACTGGTGGAGGTGTGGATTGTCGAGCTGAGCGTCGAGCAGCACGAAGTCCTGCCGGCGCAGATGGTGGACCAGGTGCACGAGGCACACCTTGCTCGAGTCCGTCCCACCAAGGTCAGGGCGGGAGAACATCGACTCCCCGGCGAAGACAGCTCCGATCGCGAGTCCGTACAGCCCGCCGACCAGAACTCGGCCGCCCGGTGCTGAGGGGTCGGGGAGCCAGGCCTCAACGCTGTGGGCGTGGCCATGCCGATGCAGGAGGAGGAACCACTGGATGATGTCGTCGTTGATCCAAGTCTGCTCCCGCCCCTTGGCAGGCCGGGCGCAGGCCCGCATCACCTCGCCGAACGCGGCGTCGGTGGTGATCATGAGCTCCGCTCGGCGCACGGCGCTCCGGAGCGATCGCGTCACCCGGAACTCCGGTTCGCGCAGAGGAATGACCGAGCGGACGTTCGGCTGGACCCACTCAAGGACGCCGGTCTCTTCCTCGTACATGGGAAACCAGCCGCCCCGGTAGAGCGTCATGAGGCGAGCGACGAGGTCCGGCTCGTTCACCGAACCAGACCGACTCGCGCCTGATACCGGCCTGGGAGGCACCCGCGCCATCGTCCGCAAGTCTCCTCACTTCGTGACCAGCGCCAGCCGCGGCAGATCCAGAGCTCGCTCGATGGCCCGCGCCAGTCGCAGCAGCGTCGCCTCGTCGAAGGCCCGCCCGACGAGCTGCACGCCCACCGGCAGCCGCTCGCCTCCGACCTCGGCGAAGCCGGCCGGGACCGACGCGGCTGGCAATCCCGCGAGATTGACCCCGACGGTGTACACGTCCTCGAGATACATGGAGAGTGGATCCGAGGTCTTCTCGCCGATCGCAAAGGCAGGTCCGGGCGCCGTCGGCATCAGGATCGCGTCGCAGCTTGACCACGCGGCCTCATAGTCGCCGAGGATGAGTCGTCGGACCTTCTGAGCGCTGGCGTAGAAGGCATCGTAGTAGCCGCTGCTCAGCACGTGTGTGCCCAGGAGGATCCGGCGCTTGACCTCTGGCCCGAAGCCCTCGGCGCGGCTCCTCGCGTAGAGCGTCTCGAGGCTCTCGCCCGGCGCAAGCGGGGCGCGACGGCCGTAGCGGATGCCGTCAAATCGGGCGAGGTTGGAACTCGCCTCCGCCGCCGCGATGATGTAGTACGCCGCGATGCCGACATCCGTGTGAGGAAGGTCGACGTCAACGACCGTCACACCCTGCTGGCGCAGGGCCGACGAGGCCGACAGCATCGCCGCGTCGATGCCCGGGTGGTTGGCCTCGCTCCTGGCCTGGCGGGGCACGCCGATGCGCAGGCCCGAGACGGGTCGCTCCAGATCAGCGATGATCTGCGGTGCGGGCCGGGACGCGCTGGTCGCGTCGTGCGGGTCGAGCCCGCAGATGACCTCCAGGCAGGCCGCCGAGTCCGAGACGCTGTGGGCCATCGGTCCGATCTGGTCCAGCGAACTCGCGTAGGCGACAAGACCCCAGCGGCTGACGCGTCCGTAGGTTGGCTTGACGCCGACGATGCCGCAGAACGACGCTGGCTGACGGATGCTCCCGCCCGTGTCGGATCCGAGGGCCAGCGGCGCGATGCCCGCCGCGACGCCCGCCGCGGAGCCGCTGGAAGAGCCGCCGGGCACGCGGGCAGGGGCCCAAGGATTACGGGTGGCGCCAAAGGCCGAGTTCTCGCCGGAGGAGCCCATTCCGAACTCGTCCATGTTGGTCTTGGCGATCGGGACCGCACCGGCCGCAAGGAGCCGCTCGACGGCGGTGGCGCTGAATGGCGACTGGTACGACCCGAGAAACCTGGAGCCGCAGGTCGTGGCGCAGCCGAAGCCCATGCCATCTCCCACCGCCGCAAGATCCGGGCCGACCGCGATGTTGTCCTTGATGAGGATGGGCACGCCGGCCATCGCAAGCTGCTCGCCCGCCGCGAGGCGACGGTCGACGCGTTCGGCGATCCGCATGGAGGCGTCGGGAGAGGTTCCCAGCGTCGCGTTGAGCTTCGCGGCGAGCGGGAGCCTCGCGAGCGCGTCCGCAACGACATCTGCGGCGGATCGCTCCCGCCGCGTGACCATCTCGACGGTGCGGAGCACACCCGGCGACTGGCTCGACTCGGTGGTGGGCATCACGCGCTCCCCTCGCCGCCGCCACCACCGACCACCTTGGGGACCACCACGAACGGACCATCGAGCAGCGGGGCCATTGCCCGGATCTGCTCGGGCGTCAGTGTGCGTCCGGGCTCGTCGGCATCGAGTCGGTTGCCATCCGCGGATGCGTGAGTCAGCGGCATCACGTCCGTGAGGTTCACGGAACGGATCCGCTCCATGTAGCCGAGCACGCTCGCGAGGCTGGACCGGGCGGACTGAGCCTCGCTCTCCGAGAGTTCGAGGCGGGAGAGACGGGCGATGCGACGAACCTGATCGAGCGAGATGCCCGCATCGTCGTGGGTGGCTGCGGATTGAGAATCGTGATTGTTCACGGCGCGAGTGTATCGCCCGCACCGGACTGGGCACGCGTGATGCGTTCGATGGTGCTATTGGCGATGTAGCCGATAACACCGACGATCGTGACCGTCAGGGCGATTCCCGTCCACCGGACCCACCCGGGAACCGCGGCATCCAGCGACTCCTTGGTCAGCTGCTCCACGCCGGCGCCAATCACCACCGCGAGGCTCGATCGTGGGAGCATCCCCAGGAGGGTGCCGACCAGGAAGCAGCTCCGCGGCACCTTGACCGAGGCCATCACGAGGTTCATGAGCGCGAAGGGGGAGTTCGGGGGCAGGCGCAGCAGCGCGACCATGCCGGTGGTACCGAGCCAGCCACGCCGGCGGTCCAGGAGCGCATCGCGCACGGCCCGCCACTTGGGCTTCTCGTCGATCAGGCGATCCACGCGGTCACCCGCGGCCCGCCCCGCGATGGTGTAGCCGATCAGAGCCCCGCCCACAAAGCCGCACAGGGCCGCAGGAATCCCGAGCGTTACGCCAAAGGCAAAGCCGCCCAGCGCGCTCTGGGCATACGTCGGCAGGAGCGCAAGACCGGCGAGGATCGCGAATGCGGTGACGTAGATGAGAACACCGATCGAGGCGTGTGACTGAAGCCATGGGCCGGTGGTGCCCATGGTCATGAAGAGCGCAATCGAGCCGAGCGGCGGGAGGAAGAGGGCACCGACGGCCATCGGGCCGGCAAAGCCCAGGCGTGAGGCACGGCCAGTGACGACGATCCGGTTGCACAGCCAGGCGAGCAGCACCGCGCCGAAAGCGATCGTGACGCCGAGACGGATCTTCGACGGTAGCTGGAACCAGTGGTCGGTGGTCCCCAGGTTGATGAGAACGACAAGCAGCCCAAGTGGCACCAGGACGAACACGCCAAGGGACAGCGGGTCGGACCGTCGCGGACGCCAACTCGGGGGCATTCGAGCTGCGCCATCAGAGACCATGTGCTGGGGAGGAGGTGACGATTCTGCAGGCGTGCCTGCGTTGGGTCGGTGCGTCATGCGCGGCCCTTCTTCCAGCGTTGAACAAATGCTTCGTACTGCTCGGGCGTGTCGATTCCAACGCCGCGGCATTCTCGCACGGTGCAGCGGATCTCGTGGCCGTTCTCCAGGACCCTGAGCTGCTCGAGCATTTCGGACCGCTCCAGTGGCGTAGGCAGCAGCGTGCTGTAGGTCGCGAGGAAGCCCGCCCGGTAGACATAGAGGCCGACGTGGCGCAGCGGCGAGGCCGGCGCTTCCGCTCCGGTCCGGACATGTGGAATGAGCGAACGCGAGAAGTACAACGCGCGTCCGTCAAGCCCAAGCACGACCTTCACGATGTTCGGGTTGGCCGGATCTTCGCCGGCCTGGAAGGGCGTGGCGACCGTCACGACCGGCACGGGCCGAAGGGCGGGCTCGCGCATCGTCGAGACGGCGGCGTCGATCACCTCCGGCTCCATCTCCGGCTCGTCGCCCTGCACATTCACAACGATGTCTTCGGGGACGAGCCCGAGCTTCTGCGAAGCCTCGTGCAGGCGGCTGGTGCCGTTCGGATGGTCCGCGCGGGTCATGACGCACTCACCGCCGAACGCATGCACCGTCGCCTCGACGCGGGCGTCATCGGTCGCAACGACGACGCGCTCGAGGCTGCGGGCCCGGCGGGCATTCTCAACCACGTGCTGGATCAGCGGCCGGCCCGTGGCGCTCGCGAGCACCTTGGCCGGGAACCGCGTCGAGCCCAGACGCGCGGGGATGACGGCGATCACGCGGGCCACGGCCAAATCAGGCCCCCTTGGCGGCGCGCAGGTCGCCGAGCAGCTTCTTGATGGCGTCGCGCCGCACCCGGATGTCGCGGTACGTGATCTGCTGGACGGCGATGGACGACGCGAGCTTGTCGGCCTCGACCACAGAGTCGAGATCACGATCAGACTCACCCTTGGTCTGGAGCGCCACCATCAGCCAGTACCGGAGCTCAAGGTTCGTCTCCGGCATCACATCGCGCATCTCGAGCGCCTGCCGGAATGTGCCGATCGACTCATCGATCCACTGGATTCGCAGGAACGACTGCCCCAGCATCAGCAGCGCGGGCACACGGTTCTTCGGATCGGCCTGGGCCTCCTGCAGGCACGTGATGGACTCGTTGAACTCGCCCACGGCAAAGAACCGCTTGCCAAGCTCGAACTTGCGGGTGAGGTCGCTCGGATAGGCCTCGACGCGCAGCTTGTACTCTTCGAGCTCCAGGCGGGCCATTTCGTCCTGGGCCTGCGCGAGCATGCGCTGGCCGCTCTCTTCCTGCGGGGCGCCTTCCAGCATCTTCTTGAGCGACTGGATCTTCCGGCGCGCCTGCCGGATGCGGATATCGCCGGCCATCTCGCGAAAGCGGAAGGCCTTGGAGTCGGCGTGGGCTCGCATGTACAGGACGTGGGCCCGTTCCTCGTCCTGAGGGCGGCCGCGCTCGAGGAGCAGCTTGCAGTACTTCTCGATGGTCGGGAGGTCTCCCGGCCGGGATTCGAGCTCTGTCTTCGCCGCGAGCAGTAGCCGATCGATCGTCTCGTCGGTCTTGGAGATGCGGTCGGCTTCCTCGAGCTGCTGCTGCTTCTGGGCGTCACGGATGTTCTCGCGGAACCCGCCCGCCTGGCCGGTCTTGTCATAGCCGCCACGCGTCATCGTGGCTTGGGCGGCGAGCTCGCGGATGTAGGCCTGCAGCTGGCCGTCGGTCCGGTCCATGTTGAGTGCGGCCTCGGCGGCATGGACCGCACGGTCATACGCGCCGAGCGTCGAGAAGCACTCCGCGATCTTCAGGAGAACGTCCTTGCGGGTCTTCTTGTCGCGCAGCGCCGCCGCCAGCACTCGCACCCCCACCCACGTGCCGGGCTCCGTCAGACGCAGCTTCGCGGCCTGCTCAAGCACACGCACCCCGAGCATGACCTCGGCCGGACGATGTCCCCACTCCAGCAGGGCGTAGAGGTAGCGATCGACGTCACCCTTCCCGGAGACAGAGCGATAGACCTCCTTGCCCACGGCCTTGTTGCCCGACTTCGCGAGCCAGCCATCCATCGAACCAAAGAAGCCCTCGAGGCCCGACAGACTTGACGGATCCCAGCGGAGACCGTTGAGCCATGACTGAACCGCGTACTCGAAGTTCTCAGTCTCATGGACGGTCTTGGCGTGCGTGAAGAACCGCAACGCCTTCTCGGGTGAGAACCCCGCCTCGCCGGAGGGGGGCGTCCCGCCGGCCGGAGCCGGAGTTGAAGGTCCCGCCGCCGGCGGCGTAGCGCCGGGCTTGTTCGCATCCTCGTTCTTCTTGCCCCAGAACACCAGGTTCACCTGCCCTTGCTGAGGGTGCGGGGTCGTCGCCACGCAGCCCGGGACTGTCCGCCTTCGCCGGGCCACGCCCGGCGCGACGCTCCAACCGATCGACGGCACCCTCCCGAACCGGAAGTGTACGAACTCCGACCCGCCCACGCCGCCTTGCCACAGGCGAGAGTTTGGCCCCACGCCAGCACGACTCCGGCACCCTCCATCCCGCCCGAACCCGATACGCTTCGCCAATGCCGGTCGATCCCTCCTCCCTTCAGGTTGTTCATTACCCCGACCCGATCCTGCGCCGGAAGGCCGCGACCATCGTCCTGACGGACGAGGTCCGACAGGTTGCGCACGCCATGGTGCGACTGATGGCCGAGGAGGAGGGCATCGGACTCGCGGCGCCTCAGGTCGGACTCGCGTGGAGGATGTTCGTCGCCTCGGTGCCGCCGGGCGAGGGGCGGAAGGTCAGCGACGACCCGATGACGTGCCAGCCCGGACCGCAGGTCTACATCAACCCGGTTCTCTCCAAGCCGGAGGGCCCCGTGGAGCCGTACGAGGAGGGATGCCTCTCCCTGCCCGACATCAGGGGCACGGTCTTCCGGCCGCCAGTCATCACCATCACCGCGCTCGACCTCGAGGGAAACACGTTCACCCAGCGTGCCGGCGGGCTGCTGGCGCGGTGCTGGCAGCACGAGATGGACCACCTCGACGGTGTGCTCATCATCGACAAGATGCCCCCCGCGTTCCGGATGAGGGCCAAGCCGATCCTGCAGGACCTCGAGGCCGAGTACCAGTCCCGGTCGCGTGGCCTGCTCTAGTCCCCCGTCGCCCCCGCGGTACGGAAGCGGGACTCAGATATCGCACGTCCCGCCCACGACCCAGCGGGCGATCGACTGCGCATCGCTCAGGTCGACGTTCTCATCGCCGTTGACGTCACCATCAAGCCAGCCGTCCGCGGCGGTCGTCAGGCCGACGAAGACCTGGGCCAGATCCTGCGCATCGCCGAGATCAACCGAGCCGTCACGGTTGAAGTCGTACGCGCACGCGGGCAGGCACCCCGCGCGACCGCAGAAGAGCGGCAGCCGGATGACCTCGCTCGTCGCCACGCCCCCGACGGCCGACGCGTCCTCCACCGCCCACTGCGCGTAGAGCACGGTGCCATCTTCCCATGCGCCGTTGAGCAGCGGCCAGAAGAGCGTCGCGTATCCGTCACCGGGCCCCAGGCCCGACGCGTAGACAGGGCCGAGCTGCCACTCCGGCACCACGCGACCACCAACCGGTGGCTGCGTCGAGAGCCAGAGCGAGGCGCTCGAGCCGCCCGCCGCCAGGTCCAGACCGATGCGGTAGTCGAGGTTGCCGATCATCGAGGGCGAGTCGAGGAGGAACACCGGCGTCAGGCCCCCGAGGCCCGGGTTCGCACCCTCACCCAGGAACTGCGGCAGCCGTGGCGTCGATTCTCCATAGAGGGCCGGACGGTCGAAGGGGAAGGTCTCGTTCGCGACACGCTCGTCCGTGAACCCATTCTCGAGGAGATCACGCAAGGGGTCGAACTCCTCTTCCAGAATGACCACCTGCGTCACCAGCGGGTCGATGTTGTCCTCGAACATCGGAGGTGCGTCGGGCGTGCGGGCGTAGAAGTTGAGCACTTCATCAAGTGACCTCATCCGACCGGTGTGCATGTACGTCCGCTTGAGGCCCGTGTTGCGCAGACCGGGAGTCTTGACACGTCCCTGATCCTCGGGATTGCCGGTCACCGCGGCCCGCCCCGGATCCTCGGCCGCCGGACGGACACCGATGTTGCGGAACGTGTGATCCGTAAACAGCGGCGGCTGGTGGCAGTTGATGCACGCGGCGGACTGGAACGCGATCCAGCCCAGACGCTGGTTGGGCGTCAGTGCCTCCGTGTCGCCCGCCTCGAATCGGTCCCAGGGCGTGTCGTCGGCGATGAGAGTGCGCTGGTAGGTCGCAATCGCGAGGATGATCCGGCTGGGCGTGACGGTACTGTCACCGAAGGCCCGTGTGAAGAGCTCGGGGTATGAGGGCTCCCCGGAGAGGGCCGCCGCGATGTCGGGCGGCAGGTCCGATGCCAGATCCAGTGGGCGTGATCTCGCGAGCCGCTCCGAAACCATGGACCAGTCCACACCCGCGTGAGACATCTCCACGA
>CAZBXF010000020.1:21442-27201 GCA_964495635.1 uncultured Phycisphaeraceae bacterium | reverse complement strand
CCTCCCTCAAGCCCGCCACCGGCAGCCTCCGCGCCGGGGCCCTCGAAGACTCCGGTGCCGACGAGGTCCGCGCCCTCATGCAGATGACCTCAGCCTCGCGTGAGATCGACGCCAACGTCGCCATGATCCAGCAGCACGACCGCATGCTCGACCGGGCGATCAACGTGCTCGGTCGCGTCTCATAGTCCGCCCGCGCTCTCCGTTCGTTCGATCCTGACTCCGAAGGGGAACCTCATGGCAATCAACGCCCTCCAGTCCGGCGCTTCGGCCCTCTCGGCCCTCAACACAGCGCTCGACGTTACCGCCAACAACCTCGCCAACATCAACACCGCGGGCTTCAAGGCCTCGCGCGTCAACTTCCAGGACCTCTACTACATCGAAAAGTCCCAGCCCGGCGTCCTCAACGCCAACCAGGACCAGCGTCCCATCGGCACCTACGTCGGCCTGGGCGTCAAGGTCAGCGGCACGCAGCTCGACTTCACGCAGGGCTCGCCGATGGCCACCGGCCGGCCCCTCGACGCCTCCATCACCGGCGACGGCTTCTTCGAGGTGCAGGTGGAGGACTCCCTCTCCGGCAGCGGAACGGCCTACACCCGGGCCGGGAACTTCTCCCTCAACTCCGATGGTGAGCTCGTCCTCGCCAACGACCAGGGCCGTCGCGTCCAGCCCACCGTCCAGATTCCCACCAACGCCATCAACCCCACCATCACCAGCGACGGACGAATCACCTTCACCCTCCCCGGCGAGACCGAGACGCAGGAGGTCGGCCCCATCGAGCTCACGACGTTCGTCAATCCAGCCGGCCTCAAGCAGATCGGCGAGAACCTCTACGTCGATACCGACGCCAGCGGCCCGCCGACGAGCGGCATTCCCGGCGAGGACAACCGCGGCCGCCTTCAGGGCGGCTTCCTCGAGAACTCCAACGTCGATCCCACCAAGGAACTCATCGAGCTCATCCGCACGCAGCGAGCCTTCGAGATGAATAGCCAGTCCATCAGGTCCGCCGACGAGTCCCTCCGCAGCGTCGCCCAGCTAAGGCGATAAGCGTTCCTGAGCAGCAAGACTGAGTCGATCTGACCCACCGAGCGGTTCCCGAGGAGATACCCGCCATGCAGCACAACCCAAGCGCCCGTCTGGCCGTGCTTGCCATGCTGCTGGCGATCGTGTTCGGCTCCTCCGCCGCCCTCGGCCAGCAGAGCACCGTCTCCGTCCGGTCGTCGCCCCGCATCCAGCAGGCCGGTCCCGTCACCCTCGGCGAGATCGCGGACCTCACCGGCCCGGAAGCCCTGCGCCTCAAGGCACTCGTCATCGTGGAGGACTTCGCCAAGGAGGCGGGTGCGGACGGCTCACTCCGCATCGAGTTCGCCCGCATCCGCACTGCGATCGAGTCCCATCCGGAGGTGAACATGGGCCGCCTCCTGCTCTCGGGCGGCACCACGACGGTGCGCCTTGGCCCAGCGCCGGCCGCGCCGAACGCGCCACCTCAGCCCGCCGGCGCCACCAGCCGCGCCACCCCACGCCCAGCACCACCAACCGCGCTCCAGCAGCGCGTCTCCGAGCGCGTCGCCCAGGCCCTGGGCGTCGATCCCATGGACGTTCGGCTGGAGTTCCCCAAGTCCGACGCATCCATCCTCGCAACGCCCCTCACCGGCCGCACCGCCACCATCACGCCCGGCGGCAGCGGCTCGCAGATGCCCATCAACGTCCGCATCTTCGAGGGCGACCGCATCGTCGCCTCCGGAACGCTCCGCCCGACCGTCGAGGTCCGGCGCGACGTGCTCGTCGCCCTCTCCGAGCTCAACCGGGGCGACGGCATCGACATCGCGACGGCCGCCCGTGAGTCTCGCTGGATCTCCGCCGCTGAGAATCCCGCCGACCCAGTCACAAGCACGGGCATGACGGTCAGGACACGGATCGCCACCGGATCTGTCATCCCCGCACGCAGCCTCGAGTCTCCCGTTGTGGTCGCCAAGGGCGATCTGATCAGTGTCGATGTTGTGTCGGGCACCTTCGCGGTGCGGGCCCAGGCCCGCGCGATGGGCCCCGGTCGCGTCGGAGACGTGATCGAGTTCAGGACCCAGGGCGCCACCAGAACCTTCCGGGCGCGGATCGACGCCCCGGGAAGGGCCGTGATGGTGGCCCAGTCCAGCGAGGCGGAGTCCCGCGAAAGCGGCCGCGCACCCGGGGGGGCCCGCCCTCCGGAGCGCGCAGCACCACCAGCTTCCGAGGGCAACTGATGCAATCCTCCAGCACGCGCCCCACCACCACTCGCGCCCTCTGGCTCGCGCCCGCGCTGCTCGCGCTCCTCGCTGGGCAGCAACTGGCCCACGGTCAGAGCCTGCTCCGCAAGGAACCCCCGCCCCCGGTGCTCGACGAGGACGGCAACGCCGACGAGGCCGCGCCCCTCCGAGGCGTCAGCCTCATGCTCGTCGAGGAGCCCAAGCCCCGCACCTACGAGGTCCACGACAAGATCACGATCATCATCTCCGAGACCAGCCGCCAGAGCAGCCAGCAGGTCCTGGACACCAAGAAGGACGCGACCGTCAAGGCCTCCCTCAAGGACTTCCCAGACCTCGGCAAGCTCATCGAGGGTGAACTCGCCGAGAGCGAGAGCAGCCCGATCACCTCGGTCGACGTCACCAGCGGCCAGAAGTTCAAGGGCGACGGCAAGTACGAGCGCTCCGACCGCTACACCGACCGCATCACCGCCACCGTGATCGACGTCAAGCCCAACGGGGTCCTTGTCATCGAGGCCCGCCGCACCATCCAGCGCGACGACGAAACCACCACCGTCGTCCTCTCGGGCGAGTGCAGGCGCGAGGATGTCACGGCCCAGAACACCGTCCTCTCCAGCCAGCTCGCCGACCTCACGCTCCGCTCAATCAACGAGGGCGACACCAAGGACACGGCCAGCAAGGGCTGGATCACGCAGCTCTTCGAGGCGGTCTTCAACTTCTAGCTCGCCCACGCCCCGCCACCGCGCCGTGGCACGCGGCTTGCGTCTTCCCGGTCATGCACCGCCGACGCATCCTCGCCATCGCGTCCCTGCTGCTCCTCCTTGTCGTGCCTCGGGTCCACGCCGGCACCGTGCAGGAGATCACGCGCCTGCAGGACCAGGGCGAGACGATCCTCCAGGGCGTCGGCCTCGTCGTTGGCCTGCCCGGGACCGGCGATTCGGGCAAGGAACTCGCCGTCGCCCGACCCCTCGCCCAGGTCCTCAAGAACGGCGGCAACGCCCTCGACTCTCCCCTCAACCTCTCCAACAGCCGGGCCGCGGCCCTCGTGCTGGTGACCTGCGTCGTGCCTCGCCAGGGCGCCAAGGCCGACGACCTCCTCGACGTCACCGTCGCCGTCGTCAACAGCGCCAAGAGCATCGCCGGCGGTCAGCTCTTCCTCTCGCCGCTGCGTGGCCCCTTCCCCGGGATGCCGCCGTACGCGATGGCTGAAGGAATGATCGAGATCGCCGACCCATCGCGCCCCACCGTCGGTCGGGTGCGCATGGGCGCTCGGATGATCGACGACATCCCGCCCCCCAAGATCGGCGACTCCTTCGACCTCATCATCGAGCCCCCCTTTGCCGGCTGGAGCAGCGCCAGCCAGATCGCCCTCTCGATCAACGCCAAGGCCCAGCCGCAGGGCCCCGCCGTGGCCTTCGCCGTCGACGCCCGCACGGTCCGCGTGACGATCCCTCAGGCCGAACGCACCGACAAGGCTGGCTTCCTCGCCGACGTCCTCGCGGCGGAGGTCAACCTCAGCCAGCTCGACCTCCCCAACACCATCATCTTCAACCAGAAGACCGGCGCCATCATCATCCCCGTGGACATCGAGATCGCGCCCGTGGCCATCACCCACAAGGACCTCTCGATCACCACCACCCTCCCGACCCCACAGCCCACCCAGCAGTTTCCGCTCATCCAGCGCGACCGCTGGACTGGCCTCCAGACCAACGCGCGTCCCGCCGAGCGGGCCCGCCTCTCCGATCTCCTCGCCGCCTTCAAGCAGCTCGACATCCCACCCCAGGAGCAGATCGGCATCCTCCAGATGCTCCACAAGACCGGCAAGCTCCAGGCCCGCATCGTCATCGATTGAGTCGGCGTTCACGAACCACCCCATGATCCCGAGCCCCGCCTCCATCTCCCTCTCGGGCCCCGCCGCAGTCCCCGGCCAGCGCCTCCCGTACCTTCCGGACGAGACCGCGCGGCGCGACCTCAGTGAGCGTGAGCTCTTCTCCAGCGTCATCGCGAGAGCCAGCCGCGCGCCGGGCGCATCAAAGGAAGCCGACGCCAGAGCCGCGGCCCAGAGCCTCGTCTCCACCGCCCTCGTCCAGCCGATCTTCAAGCAGCTCCGCGAGAGCGCCAGCGCCGCCCCGCCACCCTTCGGCCCCGGCCCCGGCGAGCGCAGTTTCCGCGGGATGCTCGACGCCACCATGGCGCAAAAGCTGGTCACCTCGCAGAACTGGCCGCTCGTTGACCGTTTGGCACGGGATCTGCTGAAGAAATCGTCGGGCTCCTCCGTCGACGCGTCACTCGCGCCGTCCAAAGACCCCGCCGCAGCCATCACCTCCCGCCCGCTCGCCGCCCTCCCGCCCTCGGACTCTCCCCGATGAACACGACCGCTCGAAGGGCATCACCGCAGGCCAGGCCATCCGCGCCGCGTCTCTCGCCGGAGCAGCTCGGCGAGGAACTCGGCGCGCTCCTCAACGCCATGACCAGCGCCTACCAGCGCCTCCACGCCGCCAACCTCGAGCAGCGTGAGAGCGTGCGCCTCGCCCTCCCCAGCCGCCTCGCCGACGCGACCCGCCTCCAGGAACGCCTCCTGACCGAGATCAGCGCCCTGGACGGCAAGCGCCGCGAGCTCGTGGCCCTCGCCGCCTCGGGCTTCACGGAGCTCCGCAGCCGCCCCGCCAGCGCCCTCACCCTCTCTGACCTCGCCCAGTCCGCCCCGGCCCCGGCCCGCCAGGACCTCCTCCGAAGAGCCGCGGACCTCCGCACGCTCGTGCAGAAGGTCCAGGCGCAGAACTCCTCGATGCACGCCATCGCCCAAGGCCTCCTGACCCATGTCGAGAGCGTCCTGCGCCAGGTCGCCATGACCCTGTCCCACAGCGGCACCTATGGACCCAGGGGCTACGTCGAGGCCGGCGGGCCCGTCACGACATCGCTGGACCTTCGGAGCTAGACCAACCCGGCCCGGCGCGCACCGCACCGTGCGCCCGTGCAAGATCGGAGCGTCAGTCCCATGAGCCTCACCGGAGCGATGAACATCGGGCGCAGCGCCCTCAACGCGAGCTCGCTGGGAATCCAGATCGCCGGCAACAACATGGCCAACGCGGCCACCCCCGGCTACTCACGCCAGCGCGGCATCCTCTCCACCCTGCGCGGCGACGGCACCGGCCTTGGCGGCTCCATCGGCTCCGGCGTCCGCATGCAGGCCATCCAGCGCCAGGTCGATGAGGCCCTCCAGTCGCGCCTCCGCGCAGGCACCAGCGAGTCCGCCGCCGCCGACACCCTCAGCAACATCTACGCCCAGGTCGAGACCGTGCTCGGCGAGCTCGGCGACTCGGACCTCTCCAGCGAGCTTTCCTCCTTCTTCCGGGTCTGGTCCGAACGCGCCAACCAGACCAAGAGCTCGGCCAGCGTCGTCCAGCAGGGCGATAAGCTCGCACAGTTCATCCGCAGGGTGCGCTCTGACCTCTCCGGCCAGCGCACCCAGGTCGACGCACAGATCGACGGCTCCATCGCCCGCGCCAACGAGCTCCTCTC
>CAZBXF010000020.1:4849-21342 GCA_964495635.1 uncultured Phycisphaeraceae bacterium | reverse complement strand
GGCCTCAACATCTCCATCCGCGTCGCCGACAACGCCCAGCAGCTCGACATCTCCAGCGGCAGCGTCGGCGCTCTCCTCGCCTCGCGCGACGACGCCGTCGACGGCACCATCAGCGCCCTCGACGACATCTCCGGCCAGCTCATCTTCGAGGTCAACAAGCTCCACTCCACCGGCGTGCCGCTCAACTGGCTCACCACCACCGGCTCCACGCTGCGCCTCCCGACGCTGGACCGCACGCGCCCCCTGAACGACCCCGCCAACCAGACGCTCTCCGAGCTTCCCTTCCGGGCCGTCAACGGCGGGTTCATCGTCAACGTCCGCGACCGCGCCACACAGGCCGTCACCAGCGTCCGAATCAATGTCGACCTCGACGGCATCAACAGCGCCGGCCAGCCGGGCACCGCCGACGACACCACGCCCCAGCAGATCGCCGACGCGATGGCCGCCATCCCTGGCCTCTCCGCCACCATCGCCCCCAGCGGCCAGCTCCAGGTCTCCTCCCTCCCCGGCTACGAGTTCACCTTCGCCGATGACACCTCCGGCGTCCTCGGAACGTTGGGAATGAACGCCTACTTCACAGGCACGGACGCCTCCGATATCGCCGTCCGGGCCGACCTCGCGAGCGACCCCAGCCGCCTCGCGGCGGGTCGGATGGTAAACGGCCAGCTCGTCGAGAACGGCACCGCCCTCGCCCTCGCCGGCCTCCAGACCACGACGGTCCAAGGCCTCTCAAGCCGCTCCATCGCCGACGCCTGGCGCGACACCGCCCAGCAGGTCGGCGCCCGGGCCAGCGCCTTCGCATCTGCCTCCGAATCCGCCGCGGTCGTAAAGGACTCTCTCGAGGGCCAGCGTGCCGCCATCAGCGGCGTCTCCATCGACGAGGAGTCCATCAGCCTCCTCGACTACCAGCGCCAGTACCAGGCCGCAGCCAGAGTCATCAGCGTCGCCCAGGAAATGACCAACACCCTGCTTCAGTTGATCTAGCGGTTCGTACTCACGGGTGTGCTTTCGGCCTTCATTTTCGCTCTCCGCTTTCCAGCTTTTCGCTTTTCATCATGTCCAGCATCCCATCCAACCTCGCCCGCGTCCCGAACATGCTCGCCTCGCGCCTGTCGCTGGCCTCGATCAACCGCGCCAACGTGGGACTGCTGATCGCCCAGCAGCAGCTCTCCACCGGCCGTGAGATCCAGCGAATGAGCGACGACATCGTCAAGGCCGCGGCGATCGGCCTCCTCGATGATCGCCTCGAGCGTTCGGACCAGATCAAGCGCAACCTCTCACACGCCGACTCCTCCCTGAACGTGATCGACTCGATCCTCGCGGAGGCCGCCGACGCCGCCGGACAGGGAAAGAGCATCGCCGCCGATCAGCTCTCCCTCACCACCAGCCCGGCAGAACGCCTCGGCCAGGCCACCGTCGTCGACCAGATCCTCGCCGGCCTCTTCAACACCGCCAATCGCGAGTCCGTCGCCGGCTACGCCATGGGCGGAACAGTCACCAGCAGACCCCCCATCGAGTCCCTCTACGGCTACTACCGCTACACCGGCGTCGGCACCACCGGCCTCACCACCGACCTCGGCCTCGCGTCCAACGTCCCCATCACCCTCGGCGCCGGCAACCCCCTCGTCGGTGCCGGAACGCGCCTCCGGGGCACCGCCGATCTCAACCCCACCCTCACCGCTGGCACGCGCCTCTCCGAGCTGGAGGGAGCCCGGGCACAGGGCGTCTCCATCGGCCCCATCGAGTTCGCCTTCGGCGGCGGACCACGCTCAACCCTCGATCTCTCTGGCAGCGACACCCTCGCCGACGTCACCACCCGCCTCACCGCCGCCATCAGGCAGTACGAAGCCGACCAGGGCGTCACAATCCTCGGACCCGGTGGCGTCTCACTCGCCGGCGGCAGCATCTCAATCGACGTCGTCGGCGGCACGCCCCCGCCCCAGCTCACCTTCACCGAGGTCGGTGCCGGAACCACCGCCCGCGATCTCGGCCTCGCCAACGACGCCGGCTCCCTCACCTTCGCCGCCGGATCGCCGGCCGGTGCAGACACTCGCCCCAACCTCTCCTTCCGCACGCCCCTCGCGGCCCTCACCGGCCTCACCGGCCCCCTCGGCCAGCTCCGCGTCAGCAACGCCGGCCGATCCAGCGTCGTCGACCTCTCCTCAGCGCAGACCCTCGGCGACGTGAAGAACCTCATCGAATCCGCCAACCTCGGCGTCGAAGTGGTCATCTCCGACGACGGCGCCTCCATCGACCTCATCAATCAGGTTGCCGGCGGCGCCGCAGGCTCGCTCTCCATCGAGGAAGTCCCCGGCCAGAACGCCACCGCCGCACGCCTGGGCATCCGCAGCTTCTCGCCGTCGACACGCCTCTCGGACTTCAACTTCGGCAAGGGTGTTTCGATCCTCGACGGCGTCACCGATCCCACCACGGGCCTCATCGACCCCAACCTCAACCGCGACATCCGCATCACCCTCGGCAACGCCGCCCAGACCACCATCGACATCGACCTGCGCCCCCAGGACATGACCGACGTCGCCTCGCTCCTGGCCCGCATCAACAGCGAGGCCGCCAGCCAGCTCGCCGCGGCTGGCCTGCCAACCACCGCCCTCACCGCATCCCTCTCCGACGGGCCCAACGGCATCACGCTCTCGCAGGATCCCTCCTTCCCCGGCCCGATCCAGACCTCCAGCCTCAACAACTCGCCCGCCGCCGAGCAGCTCGGGCTCCTCGGTGCCAACTACGACCCCGCCTCCTCCACCATGCGAGGCCAGGACCGCGCTCGCGTCCGCGTCGCAAGCATGTTCAGCGATCTCGTCGACCTGCGCGACGGCCTCCGGAGCAACGACACTCGTGGCATCTCGTTTGCGGGAGAGATGCTGGATCGTTCCATCGGGGGCCTCACGGAGGTCCGTGGCATGGTCGGCGGCTTTGGACAACGCGTCGAGAGCGCACTCTCACGCGAGACGGATCGGGCGGTACAGGACGAAGCAACGCGCAGCGGCCTGCGGGACGCAGACTTTGCCGAGGTGGCGTCGAGGATTGCGCTCCTCCAGACGCAGCTCCAGGCAGCGCTCCAGACGGCCGGCACAAGCCGATCGCTGAGCCTGCTCGACTTCCTGGGCTAGAGCACGCCGCTCAGCCCGCCACGACTCTCCGAGGGCGACAGCCTCAGGAGCGGATTCCAGGATGGAAGGCCCCGCCGCCTCGGCCGCGACGGGGGATTGACCAGGATGGGCCGACTCAGCGGAGCTGACGCCATGCAGGTTCACACGACTCGGTTCGGAGTTCTCCAGATTCCCGATGATCGGGTGCTCGAGTTCCCCAAGGGCCTCCTCGGGTTCTCGCAGTTCACGCGCTACTGCCTGCTGGAGCCGGGCGACGACGCCTGCTTCTTCTGGCTCCAGTGCGTCGACGAGCCCAGCCTGGCCTTCGTGGTCACGGACCCGACGCTCTTCGTCCCCGAGTACGCCGTCCCCATCCGCCCCGAGCAGATGGTCGAGCTCAAGCTCACCAAGCTCGACGAGGCCCAGGTCTTCGTCATCGTCAACAAGGTCGACCAGACCCTGACAGGGAATCTCCAGGGACCGCTGGTCGTCAACACCCTCACGCGCAGCGGCGAGCAGATGGTCCTCGCCGAGAAGCGCTGGACCACCCGCCACCCGCTCGTGCAGGTCGCCGCGGGCGAGGAGATCAGGCGCGCCGCCTCGGCGTAACGAGCCGGAGATGACACCAGAAGACCCAGTCAACACCGTTCAGAGAGTGAGGCCGCGCTCCCCAGAGGAGGCGGGCGGTACCGACGCCACGCGCGTTCGGGCCGAGGTGGGAAGGGCACGGAAGCCCGCCCAAGTTCAGCGGAAGGAGCCCATCGATGCTGGTGCTTTCCCGGCAGCGCGACGAGACGATCATGATCGGCGACGAGATCGAGATCACCGTGGTGGACATCCGCGGCGACAAGGTACGACTGGGCATCAACGCCCCGACCAAGATCGCCGTCCATCGCAAGGAGGTCTACGAGGCAATCAAGCGAGAGAACGAGCAGGCCGCAACGCTCGTGGGTCAGAACGACCTCGCCTCGCTCGCAGCCTCGGCCCCGATCGCCCCAGGACCCGAACGGTCCAAGATGCGGGCCACAGCCTCGCGCCTGGCCGCAGGGCCACCCCGCGCGGGCTCGCCAGGTCCCTCTCCAGGCACCGCGGGCGCCATCACGCCCTTGCCCGCCAGGATCGCCAGGACCTCGGCCGTCACACCGACTTCCATCAAGCAGGCCTCCACCGGGACCAGCGACCGCGCAGTTCCCAGGCTCGCCTGAACACCACCCCAGCCAGCAGCCGGCACACCCCGGCACCGTCGGAGCAGTAGAACCACCGGGCGAAGATCGCCCGCAGCCGCGACCGCAGTCGATGTGTTTGCAGAGTCAGCACGGACGCGCCGTCAATCACGGAGGATTGCCATGGCCCGCATCAATACGAATGTCCCCAGTGTCATCGCCCAGGCCAAGCTCGCCAACACCCAGCAGGAGCTGGGCGTGCGCCTCGAGCGCCTCTCGACCGGCCTGCGCATCAACCGGGGCAAGGACGACCCCGCAGGCCTCATCATCTCTGAACGCCTGCGCTCCAACATCCAGGGCGTCGAGACCGGCGTCAAGAACACCCAGCGCGCAAGCTCGATGATCTCGACCACCGAGGCCTCCCTCGCGGAAGTCTCCGACCTCCTGAACTCCATCAGGTCGCTCATCGTTGAGGCCGCCTCCACCGGCGCGACCTCCGAGGAGGAACGTCGAGCCAACCAGCTCCAGATCGACTCCGCCATCGAGTCCATCACCCGGATCTCCAACACCGCCTCCTTCGGCGCCCTCAAGCTCCTGAACGGACAGCTCGACTACACCACCTCGGGCATCCGAACCTCCGCCATCTCCGCCGTCAAGGTCAACAACGCCTCCCTCATCGAGCAGGCCAACCTTCAGGTCACCGTCGACGTCGTCGCCTCCGCCCAGTACGGCGCGCTCTTCTACAACGGCGCGACGACCCCCGCCGGCCAGCTCCTCTCCGCCATGACCCTCGAGATCGCCGGGCCCACCGGCGTCCAGACCGTCACCCTCGCCTCCAGCATCTCCCTCGCCCAGGTCGTCACCGCCATCAACTCCTTCAAGGGCCTCACCGGCGTTGAGGCCGCCCTGATCAACAACAACGTCAACTCCGGTCTGGTCTTCCGCTCCGTCGAGTACGGGTCCGATGCCTTCGTCTCCGTCCGGCGCCTGGGCGGACCCAGCGACCCCACCTCCGACTCCTGGGACATGTACCGCTTCAACGACGGCGAGCCCGTCGTTGTCGGCTCCCCCTTCGGCTGGGCAACCCTCATCGGCGCCAGCGACATCGTCCCCGCCCAGCGCGACGTCGGCCGCGATGTCTCCGCCCTCATCAACGGAAATCTCGCCGCCGGACGCGGACTCAAGGCCATCCTCAACACTCCCACCCTCGGCCTCGAGGCCGACCTCACCGCCTCCGTCGCCACCGACCCCTCCCTCGCACCCACCTCCTTCTACATCACCGGCGGCGGCGCACTCTTCCAGCTCGGACCCGACGTCACCGCGCTCCAGCAGGCCACCATCGGCATCGGCTCCGTCTCCGCAAGCAAGCTCGGCGGCACCCTCGTCAACGGCTCCCTCCAGTTCCTCTCCTCCCTCAAGGACGGCGAAGGCAACTCCATCCGCGACTCCATCGCCCGCGGCGGCGACTTCACCGCTTCCCAGACCATCCTCGCCAAGGCCCTCGACGAGGTCACCCTCATGCGTGGCCGCCTCGGCGCCTTCGAGCGCAACGTCCTCGACCCCAACCAGCGCGCCCTCCAGAGCCAGTTCGAGAACCTCACCGCCAGCGAGTCCCTCATCCGCGATGCCGACTTCGCCGTCGAGACCAGCAAGCTCACCCGGGCCCAGATCCTCTCCTCCGCTGGAACCTCCGCCCTCACCCTTGCCAACCAGCAGAGCCAGCAGGTCCTGCAGCTCCTCGGCTAAATCCGCCCACCGCGCCGTTCGAGGCGATCCCCCCGGATCCTCGCTGAATCCCAGCACTTCCACCGACCCCGCCCCCTTCAGGGCGGGGTTTTTCGTTCCATCCACGCCCACGCGTACCCCTACTGAGGGGAAACCACGCTCAATCTTCTCGATTTGATGCGTGTTCGACTGAACCCACCCCTCCGACGTTCCGATGCCAGACACGCCTGTCGGGACGTGCGTCCGACCGGCACGGAAGCGGGACGGAACCCGACTTTCCGCGAGCCGGGCCTTGCAACGGCCCTGCCTCGTACCCGAAGCCCGCGTGAGGCCTCGGGGGAGCTGGACCAGTTGCTGGCCGCACATGTCTGCGGCTCGCACGAGCACGGAGGTTACTCATGGGTCGGATCAACACGAACGTTCAGTCGATGATTGCTCAGCGCGTTCTGAGCCAGAACAACTCTGGCCTCTCGACCGCCCTCGAGCGCCTGTCGACGGGTGTCAAGATCAACCGCGGCAAGGATGACCCCGCAGGCCTGATCGCCAGCGAGAACCTCCGTTCGGAGCAGAAGGCTCTGAACCAGGCCATCTCCAACGCCGATCGCGCCGACCAGGTCGCGAACATCGCCGAGGGTGGTCTCCAGGAAGTTTCCAGCCTCCTCACCGAGCTCCAGGGCCTGGTGACCGGCTCGGCCTCCTCCGCCGGCCTCTCCAAGGAGGAGAAGGAAGCGAACCAGCTGCAGATCGACTCGATCCTCCAGACGGTCGACCGCGTCGCCAGCAGCACCAACTTCCAGGGCATCAAGCTCCTCAACGGCAACTTCGACTTCAAGGTGTCCGGCATCGCCGCCGGCGTGACCGACTACCGCGTCAACGCCGCCAAGTTCTCCGGCGCCTCCCTCAACGTCGACGTCCAGGTCACCACCTCCGCTCAGCAGGGCGGTCTCTTCCTCTCCACCGGCGGCAACCTCAACATCAACACCGGCTCCTCGCTCGTTCTCGAGATCTCCGGTGCCAAGGGCTCCCGTGAGCTCTCCTTCGCCTCCGGCACCACGCTCCAGAACGTCGTCAACGCCGTGAACTCCTTCAAGGACGTCACCGGCGTCGAGGCCACCCTCTCCGGCACGGGCGTCCGCCTCCGCTCGATCGACTTCGGCTCCTCCGAGTTCGTCTCGGTCAAGGTGATCAACGCCGCCGGCATCAACGACACCGCCAACGGCGACGCCGCCACCCCCGTCCGTGGCGTCTACAAGATGACCGGCACCGACTTCGACGTCATCGACAACTCCACCGGCACCGACTTCGTCGATGCCACCAACGGCGTCACCGACTCCGGCCAGGATCTCCGCGCCACCATCAACGGCGTCCAGGCCGTCTCCAACGGCAAGACGACCCGCATCAACACCGACTTCCTCGACGTCGAGGTCACGCTCAGCACCGCCCGCGCCCAGACCCTGGGTGCCGTCAGCGGCAGCGGCGCCTTCACCATCACCGGCGGCGGTGCCGACTTCCAGCTCGCCAGCCGCGTCGACATCGCCGGCAAGGTCTCCATCGGCATGCAGGACGTCGCCACCCGCAAGCTCGGCAACAGCGCCATCGGCTACCTCGACAAGCTCGGCGCCGGCAAGACCAACAACGTCGTCGACGGCGACTCCGCCGGTGCTCAGAAGATCGTCTCCGAGGCCATCAAGCAGGTTTCCAGCCTCCGCGGCCGCCTCGGTGCCTTCCAGAAGAACACCGTCGGTGCCACGATCCGCAGCCTGGGCATCAGCGTCGAGAACATCGCCGCCGCCCAGAGCGTCATCCGCGACTCCGACTTCGCCACCGAGACCGCGGCCCTTACCCGGTCGCAGATCCTGGTCCAGGCCTCGACCAACGTCCTCTCGCTGGCCAACCAGCAGCCCCAGTCGGCACTCTCCCTCCTCGGCTAAGCCAAGGAATGACCCGACCCTGAGCTGAATCCACGCACAGCCACACCCGCACCCCGGCCCTTCAAGGCCGGGGTGCTTTGCTCTTTGAACCGCCTGCCTGAACGATCCCCCTCACGCTCGACCACCCCACCCCCACCGCCTCCCACCAGCACCAGCTCCAAGCGGCCAGGGCATGCCTTAGTTGCTCGAGCTTCCCCGCGGCTCCCCACCCTCATCCACGCTCGCACCGCCCCCGCGACCCGCCATCACACCCGTGATCGTGAGCCATGTCTTCAGATCCACCGCCGTCAGGCCTCGCTCAACACTGTCCCGCACCAGCTCCGCCCGACTCTGAACCCCGAGCCCGCGATGGATCGAAGCGATGTGGTTCTCAACCGTCTTGACCGAACGGAACATCGCCGCCGCAACCTCCTTGACAGACCTCCCCTGCGCCAGATACCACACAACCTCAAGCTCGCGCGGCGAGAGTGAGACAAGGCGCCCAAGTTCTGGCTTCGAGATGCACCCCACCCCGGTCCAGCGGCTCGCCAGCGGGCCCAGCATCGGCATCAGGAAGATCCCGACGCAGTCCGCACCATCGCGGCCCGTCAGTGGCACAAGCCTCGTGAAGCAGCACCTGCCCCGGATCACCTGCAGGTACTCGAACGTTTCCTGCCGCTCCCGCGTGCGCGACACCATCGCCTCGACGACCGCAGCAACCTCCGAACGAAGACAATCCGCAGCCCTGGCCAGAGGCGGCACCGTCGCGTCGTCCATCAGGTCCTTCACGGAGTACGGCGACGTCCAGACTGTCTCACCCCGCTCGTTGCGAACGATCACGACAGCGTTGGGAACCTGCGCGAGGAGGATAAAGTCATCGACAGCCAAACGCGCTGGACGATGCATGAGCTGATCCAAGTGCACTCAATCCTCTCTTGTCCCCTTGAGGCGGCAATCGTTGCCTGCGTCACTGGACGCTAGCCCCCCCATCCTCCATTACCCCGGCAATGTCCTAAGTAGTGGCACAATCAAGCAGTTCTGCCCACCGATACATGCGGAACTTACCTACCTCCAACATCTCCGCACCGCGGACCTCGCAAGGTGCCCACGCCGCGCCATCGCCGCATTCAGCAGCGCCAGCCCCCGCCACGCAACCAGCCGCGCCCGGACTCCCGCCCGCACTCGAGCGCACCCGTGCACGCTTCCTGACGTTTCTCCGAGTAGAGGCTGGCCTCTCGCCCAACACACTCAAGGCCTACGGCTGGGACGTCGAGCTCCTCCTCAGGGATCTCGCGACCGCCGGTCTCTCGGACCTCCAGCCCACCACGCCGCGCCTCGTCGCCGAACACCTCGCCTCCCTGAAGCGAGTCCGCTCCCTCCAGGGTTCCTCCGTCACGCGCCACCTGGCTGCGATCCGCGTCTTCTTCCGCTGGGCCGCTTCCAACCGGCTGATCGAGTCAGACCCAACCGACATCCTCGAGCGCCCCCACCGCTGGAAGAAGCTCCCCGACGTCCTCTCGCCCCGCCAGGTGCGCCAGCTGATCGAGGCCGCCAGCGAGCCCTCGCAGCCGTCTCCGCGCCGCAGGCGCGCGGCGGAAGAAGCGTCGCCGCCACCACCCCTGTGGATGCGCGACCGTGCCCTCCTGGAACTCCTCTACGCCTCCGGCCTGCGCGCCAGCGAGGCCGCCGGCGTGCGCATGGGCGACTTCATCCCAGCCCTCGGCGTCCTCAAGGTCACCGGCAAGGGAAACAAGCAGCGACTCGTCCCCGTCGGCATCCCCGCCCAGAACGCCGTCCGGAACTACGTCCAGGCCTGCCGCCCACTCCTCGTCCGTCCCGACGATCCCTCCAACTCAGTCCACGATGGCAACCTCCTCCTCTCACGCACCGGCCGCCCCCTCGAACGCGTCGCCATCTGGCAGATCGTGAAGCGCTGCGCGCTCGCGGCGGGCCTCAGCGACGTCCATCCACACACCCTCCGCCACAGCTTCGCAACCCACCTCCTCAGCGGCGGCGCAGACCTCCGCGTCGTCCAGGAACTCCTCGGCCACACCGACATCTCCACCACCCAGATCTACACCCACGTCGACCGAACTCGCCTCCAGGCCGTCGTGAAGAAGCACCACCCCCGCCCATAGTCCGGATCGCGTCCCGATCACCCCAACGTCGGCCTGGGGAGGTCCGACACGAGCCCGATTCGCAGATTTCAAGAATCATTGAAACCATGCCGCGGCCCCCATAGAATCCCTCCCGAGGAGCCGCGCATGCCCGTGACCGACAACATCCCTCTTCTTCGCCCCACCCCCACCACCCACCCCACGCTCAGCGGCCTCGACCGCGGCCTCCTGAGCGCCGTCGTCGCTGGCCACGCCCGCCTCACCGGCCCCCAGGCCCTCGAGATCTTCCACAAGATGCCCCTCCCGGAGCTCGGCCGCATCGCCGACGCTCGCTGCAAGGCCCTCCACGGCGACACCTTCCGCACCTACGTCATCGACCGCAACATCAACTACACCAACGTCTGCAACGCCAAGTGCACCTTCTGTGCCTTCCGCCGCGACGGAGACGAGGCCGACGCGTACACCCTCTCCTACGAGCAGATCCACGAGAAGATCGCCGGCCTCTCCGCCATCGGCGGCACCCAGATCCTCATGCAGGGCGGCATGAACCCAGACCTCCCGCTGGACTGGTACCTCGCCCTCCTCAGCGGCATCAAGCAGCGCTTCCCGCACATCCACGTCCACGCCTTCTCGCCCCCGGAGCTCATCGAGTTCGTCCACTTCTTCAATCCCCCGGGCGCGACGCTCTTCGACAAGGCCCGCTGGGTCCTCGCCAAGCTGCAGGAAGCCGGTCTCGATAGCCTCCCCGGCGGCGGCGGCGAGATCTTCGCAGGCCCCGTCCGCAGCAAGATCGGCCTGGGCAAGTGCGACCAGGACGCCTGGCTCACCGTCATGTACGCCGCCCACTCGCTGGGCATG
The DNA here is from genome assembly GCA_964495635.1 of uncultured Phycisphaeraceae bacterium. GTDB lineage: Bacteria > Planctomycetota > Phycisphaerae > Phycisphaerales > UBA1924 > JBBASU01. Next base: position 10,462 of record CAZBXF010000020.1, on the reverse strand, counting down.
TTCACCAGCGCCACGATGATGTTCGGCCACATCGAGGGGTACGCCGACCGCGTCCACCACATGATGATGGTGCGCGAGTGGCAGGACAAGGCACTCAACGCAGCGAGCGAGTCGCTCGGCCACTCGACCACTCGACCACTTGACCACTCGACCACTTCTCCGCGCTGGGGCCACTACAAGGCCTTCATCTCCTGGCCCTTCCAGCGTGAGAACACGCCGCTCGGCCGCGTGAAGGACTGGGGCCTCAATCCCGGCGAGCTGGAAGCCGAGTTCCCCGGCGATGCCGTCGCACGCGCGTTCGACTTCGGAGCAAATCCCGACGTCGACTACCGCACCCTCGGCCCAGCCGCCGCAGAGTTCGGCCGCCGCGTCCGCATGAGCGGCGCCAGCGACTACCTCCGCACGCAGGCCCTCTCACGCCTCGTCATCGACAACGTCTACTCCGTCGGCTCCTCGTGGGTCACGATGGGCCCGCACATCGGCCAGCTCGGCCTCATGTACGGCGCCAACGACATGGGCAGCGTCATGATGGAGGAAAACGTCGTCTCCAGCGCCGGCACCACCTACTGCCTCGACGAGGCCGTCCTCTGCCGCCTCATCCGCGACGCGGGCTTCGTCCCCAGCCAGCGCGACAACCGCTACGACCTCCTCAAGATCCACTCCGGCCCCGAAAGCCCGGACCTCCAGGTCACCGACTGGAGCGAGCACCGCGCCCGCAAGATGCACCGCGAGGCCCCCGGCAAGGGCAAGCAGGCCGGACGCACGCCCCTGACCGTCGGCGCAACCCGGTAACGGCCGTGCCCACCCGCGCCGACACCGATTGATTCTCGAAAGTGCGCGAACCCGACCGATGCCTGGCGCGTCTAACCAGTAGCGGTGCGCCAGCCCGCGGCCATTGTTCCCGCCGCCCCTGCTGGCTCGCCCCTCCCGGAGTCTCTCCATGCCTAGCCTCCGCACGCTCGCCCATCGCCCCGCCCTCTCACTCCTGGCAGGGCTCGCGGCCGCGCTCACACTCACCGCCCTTCCTCCCGCCGCAACTGCCCAGCCCCAGCCGCCCATCGGCGCTTCGGGCCTTCCAGTCTCCGACTTCGTCCCGCTCCGCCTCGGCGACGCTGCGCCCCCGCTCCGCGTCGCTGAGTGGATCAAGGGCGAGCCCATCGAGTCCTTCGCCAAGGGCAAGGTCACCGTCGTCGAGTTCTGGGCGACCTGGTGCCCACCCTGCAAGAAGAGCATCCCCCACCTCACCGAGCTCCAGCAGAAGTACGCGGGCAAGGTCGACGTCATCGGCGTCTCCATCTGGGAAGAGATCGACCCGATCGAAGAGGGCAAGGGGACCTACCTCCAGCGCGTCAAGGACTTCGTCGCCGAATGGGGAGACAAGATGAACTACCGCGTCGCCTACGACGGCGACGAAGGGCGCGGCGAGATGGCCCGAACCTACATGAAGGCCGCCGGACGCCCCGGCATCCCCAGCGCCTTCATCGTCGACCAGGAAGGCCGCGTCGCCTGGATCGGCCACCCACTCTTCAACATGGACGAGGCCCTCGAGAAGATCGTTTCCGGCTCCTGGGACCTCAAGGCCGAGGTCGAGAAGGCCCGCGTCGCCGCCGAGAACGAGACCCGTGTCCGCACGCTCCAGCGGCAGATCCGTGCCGCCGGAACCAACAAGAACGCGCTCGAAGCCATCACCGCCGCCGAGTCCCTCCTCGCCATCGACGCCAACGAGCACTACGGCGCCGCCATCGCCGCCGTGCGCATCGCCATCGTCGCCGCCAAGGATCCCAAGGCCGCCTACGCCTTCGGCGGGCGCCTCGTCGATGGCGCTTTCAAGGACAACAGCGAAGCCCTCAACTCCCTCGCTTGGATGATCCTCGACGACGCCGAGGTCGCCGCTGCCGGCGAACGCGACCTCACCCTCGCGCTTCGCGCGGCCCAGCGCGCCAGCGACGTGAGCGCCCAGGCCAACGCCGCCATCGAGGACACCCTCGCCCGCGCCCACTTCGAAACCGGCAACACCGCCAGGGCCATCGAGATCCAGACCCGCGCCATCACCCTCGCTTCCGAGGAAATGCGCCCCGAGCTCCGCAAGACCCTCGAGAAGTACCAGAAGGCCCTCGAAACACCGAAGTAGCCCCGGCACCGGAACACCCGTTCCTCTACCCGCCCACCCTCCAGCTCCCTTCCGTACCCTTCGCCCATGCCACGCACCGCCGGACGCGAAGAACCTCCCGTCTACGTCCTGTCACGGGAGGCTTCCCGCGAGCTCGACCGTCTCGCACTCGCCGAGTTCGGCCTCCCGACGCTCCTGCTCATGGAGAACGCGGCCCGGAACGCCGCGGACATCGCCCTCGACGGGCTCGAGGGCATCGCCTCCCCGCGAGTCGTCATCGCCGCAGGCCCCGGCAACAACGGCGGCGATGGCCTCGCCATGGCCCGCCACCTCTCCAACGCGGGCTTGCACGTCGCCATCGTCCTCGCCGCCCAGCCACGCGAACGCTCCGACGCAGCCCTCCACCTCAGCGTCTGTGAACGCATCGGCCTCCCCGTCCACACGATGGCCGCCAAGCCCGCCCACCGGACGCTCGCCAACGCCGTCCACGCCCTCGGCGGCTGCGACCTCATCGTCGACGCCCTGATCGGCACCGGCCTCTCGCGCCCCCTCGACCCCGCCCTCGCCGAGCTCGCGGGCGCCATCAACCAGATCGCCGCCACCACCCCCGGCTGCAACGTCCTCTCCCTCGACTGCCCCAGCGGCATGGACGTCAACACCGGCGAGGCACCACCCGGCGGCACCGTCGTCCGCGCCAACGTCACCGTCACCTTCGCCGGCCTCAAGCCGGGCTTCCTCACCCTCGCCGCACAGAACCTCCTCGGCGAGGTCATCATCGCCGACATCGGCGCCCCCCGCCAGCTCCTCGAACGCCTGGGCCAGCGCATCGCTGGAAGTCAGGCGCCCGCCCCCGCCGAACCCGAAGCACCCGCAGCACCCAAGGCAAGGGCCCGGGCCCGAGACTGACGCCCTCCCAACCCGCCCGCCTCCGCTCATCCGCCCCGGGCCGCCGGGCGATGTAGGATGGGGCGTCGCGATCCGCCCGTCACACCGACCGGCAGCGCCACGCCCAGGGAGAGATCACCATGGCGGTCCGGATGGAACTCTCGAGAATCCTGATCCGCGAGCTCAATGACTACCAGATCATCGAGCTCCGCGAGGTCGCCGACTCCGACAGCACCACCGGTGACACCGGCGGCCAGAAGGAGGGTGGCCGCTCATTCCCGATCGTCATCGGCCTCCCCGAGGCCCAGGCCGTCGAGCGCCGCCTCAAGGGCATCACCATCAAGCGCCCCCAGACCCACGACCTCCTCGCCAACGTCATCGAGGCCCTCGGCGGCAAGCTCCAGTCCATCACCATCAACGACCTCTCCGACCACACCTTCTTCGCGACTCTCGACGTCCGCACCGCCGCCGGACCCGTCATCCACATCGACTCGCGCCCGAGCGACGCCATCGCGCTCGGCATCGCAGGCAACGTCCCGATCTTCGTCGCTGAGCACGTCCTCGACGCCGCGAGCAAGGAAGACGGCACGCCGTGAGCGAGACCTCCCCCGCCCTCATCGACCTCGACCCGCACGTGGCCCCGCGTGTCTACGCCACCGCCGACCTCCCTCCCATCGGCGGCATACTCAAGCAGCGCCCCGAGGATTTCCTCGTCGATGAGATCCCCGCCTACCACGCCTGCGGCGAGGGCGAGCACCTCTACCTCCTCGTCCAGAAGCGCGGCATGTCCACCATGGAGATGATCCGCGTCCTCGCAGACCACTTCCGCGTGCGCCCCGACCGCATCGGCTACGCCGGCCTCAAGGACAAGCACGCCATCACGCGCCAGACCGTCTCGATCCACATCCCCGGCAAGAAGCCCGACGACTTCCCAATGCTCCAGCACGACAAGATCTCCGTGCTCGGCGCCGACCTCCACACGAACAAGCTCCGCCCCGGCCACCTCCACGGCAACCGCTTCAGCGTCCGCATCCGGAGCGTCCAGCCCACCGACGTCGTCACCGCCCAGAAGGTCCTCGCGCGCCTCGCCCGCACCGGCGTCCCCAACCGCTTCGGCGAGCAGCGCTTCGGCATGCTGATGAACAACCACATCATCGGCCGCCACCTCATCGCCGCGGACTACGAAGCCGCTGCCCGCGCCCTGCTGGGACCCAACACCTTCGACCCCTCACTCAATCCCGAGGCTCGCGAGCACTTCGCCAAGGGCAACTACGAAGAGGCCAAGCGCCACTACCCCGACGCCGCCCGCACCGAGCTCAAAGTCCTCCACCGCCTCTCCCAGGGCCGCACCGCGCGCGACGCCTTCCGCGCACTCGACGACACCACCATCGGCTACTACATCTCCGCCTTCCAGTCCGCCGTCTTCAACGCCGTTCTCGACGCCCGCGTTGCCTCCGGCACGCTCGGCGAGCTGCACGATGGTGACCTCGCCATCAAGCGCGAGAACCTCGCCGTCTTCGCCGTCGATGCCGCCCTCGCCGCCGATCAGGAGACGCGCCAACGCCTCGCCGCCCTCGACATCGGCCCCAGCGGCCCCATGTGGGGCCCCGAGATGATGCGCGCCTCGGGCGCGACCGACCAGCGCGAGGTCGCCTGCCTCGCCGCCCTGGGCCTCACGCCGCAGCAGCTCGCCAGTGCCGACGTCCTCTCCCGCCGCGCCATGGAGGGCAAGCGCAGGCCCCTCCGCATCCCCCTCATCGACCCCGAGGTTGAGGGCGGCGTTGACGAGCACGGTGCCTACGTCCGCTGCGCCTTCGAGCTCCCACGCGGTGCCTTCGCCACCGTCGTCATGCGCGAGATCATGAAGCCACCACTCGCGCCCGGCATGCACGCCGAACTCGAAGAGTCCTGATCTACTTCACCCCGCACCCTCCGCCCTCCTCCGCCGCCTCCCCCTCCTCAGCCTCCCATCAGCAGGAGCCAGCCATGCCCGACGGAATCCGCCTGATCTGCTTCGACTGGGGCGGCGTCATCCTCAAGCACTGCCGCGCCTGGAGCGAGGCCTGCACCGCCGCAGGCCTGCCCATCCGCGAAGGCGTCGACAGCCACGACAAGGTCCTGCGCCGCCGCGAGGCCACCGCCGCCTTCCAGCGTGGCCACATCGCCCCCGACGACTACTACCACGCCCTCGCCGATGCCTCCGACTGGCTCTACTCCACCGCCGAGATCAAACGCCTCCACGACGCCTGGGTCACCGAGGAGTACCCCGGCGTCGCCGACGTCATCCACGCCATCCACGCGAGCAACCGCGAGACCGCGCTCCTCTCCAACACCAACGAGGCCCACTGGCGCCGTCACCTCCCCGGCCCGCGCGGCGAGCCACCCGACTTCCCGACCGCGGGCCTCCTGCGTCATCGCCTCGGCTCACACCAGCTCGGCCTCGTCAAACCCGGCATCGAGATCTACCGCGCCCTCGAGCGCCACACGGGCCACGAGGCCGACCGCATCCTCTTCTTCGACGACCTCATCGACAACATCAACGCCGCCCGCTCCATCGGCTGGAACGCCGAGCTGATCGATCACACCGGCGATACCGCACACCAGCTCCGCACGCACCT
>CAZBXF010000020.1:0-4749 GCA_964495635.1 uncultured Phycisphaeraceae bacterium | reverse complement strand
ACCGTCGTCGGCGCCAGGCACTCATACTCCGAGCACGCCTGGTACATCACGCACAGGATCGGTGTCCCCTTCCACTCACCCTGCCGCTCCAGCGCCACGCGAAGCTCAACCGTCCCCGAGTAGACATTCACCTTGCCAACGCTCGCGACGCCGTGCGGCTCCCCTTCCGGATAGTCCGCATACGCCGCCACGCCCGCGCCGTTGATGATCCCAACGCGCAGCGGCACCATCCGCCGCGCCGCTTCCGACTCGCCCGGGTCCGCCGCCGTCACGTGCCATCCATCTCGCATGCGCAGCACGAGCGTGAGCTCCGCCGGCGCATCGGGCGCGACCCGCACCCGGTCCACCCCCGCAAAGATCTCAACCACCTCCGTGCCATGCCTCACGCCCGCCGCGGCGGCAACCTCACGCGCCCGCACCTCCGCCGCGGCACGGTCCTTCACGTCAGCCGCCCGCATCGGCCGCCCCGCCCCGGCCGGCGCCTCGCTCGCAATCAGCAGCCTCAGCAGCGCCCGCACCGAGTTGCACACACCCACCGGCCCCTGCGCAATCTCCGACGAGTACGAGTCCAGCGCCGCCAGCGCCCGCACGCCATGCGTCGGATCGCCCGTCAGTTCCGTCAGGTCCACGAGCGCATGCACCATGATCCCCACGGCGCTCGGAATCGCCCCGTCGTGCGTCGACCGGGCTCGCACAAACAGATCCGGCGCGGCCTCACGCGTGTCGTAGATCGCCCCGCCCGACTCAGCAAAGAACGCCGCCCTCGCAGACCCCAGCAGCATCGTCGCCTGGTCAATCCGGCGCTGCCGCGCCAGCCCATCGCTCGCACGCGCCAGCCCAAGCAGCCCATGAATCATGCACGCCGAGTCCTCCAGCACGCCCACCGGCCCCAGCCGCCCATCTCGCCACGATCGGTGCAGCACCGCCGCCCCACCCACCTGCACCACCAGCTTGGAGAGCACAAAGTCCGCCGCCCGCTCCGCCGCCGCAAGGTACTTCGGTTCCTCCAGCAGCCTCGCGCAGTTCGCCAGCGCACCGATCATCAGCCCATTCCACGACGCCAGCACCTTGTCATCCAGATGCGGCTGCTTCCGCCGGGACCGCGCCTCATAGAGCGCTCCATTGATCCGCGAAAGATGCTCAACAAAGTCCGCCGGTGCCCGCTCAAACATCGGCGCCAGCCTCTCCGGACGCTTCTCCAGACGGAGCACACTCCGCGCCGGCTCCTCCGGATGGTGCGGATCCCTGAAGTTCGGCCCCTCGCTGATCCCATAGACGCTCGACGCCAGCATCGCCGCCGCCCGCGCCGCCCGCGACAGCTCCGGCACCGCATCAACCTCGGGTGGACACAGCGCCGCCAGCAGGTCCTCCGGCGTCCACAGGTAATTCAGCCCCTCGCGTCCATCAACCTCCGCGTCCTGCGCACTGAAGAACCCACCCTCCGCGTGCGTCATCTCCCGCAGCACATAGTCGCACGTCGAGCGTGCAATCCCAGCGTAGAACTCATCCCCATACTGCCGCGCCGCCCGCGCATACACGTTCGCGAGCTGCGCATTGTCATACAGCATCTTCTCAAAGTGCGGCACCAGCCACCGCTCATCCACGCTGTACCTGTGGAAGCCCCCTCCAATCTGATCTCGCACGCCCCCCAGCGCCATCGCGTCCAGCGTGCGCCGCAGACACTCATCGATCGCATCACCCGTGGAGTCGTCCGCCGCCCGCTCCCGCACATCAAGCAGCAGCTCGAGGAACACCGGCTGCGGGAACTTCGGCGCCCGCCCAAACCCGCCATTCACGCGATCAAACGTCCGCAGCAAGCCCGACACCGCGTGCGCCACCGGCTCCTGACCAAGCTCAGCGCCCCCCTCGCGCGTCGCCGTCTGCTCACGCACCGCCTCCGCCAGCCGCCCGGCCTGCTCGATCGCCGCCGCACGCTGCTCCTTCCACACGCCCGACATCGCCTCCAGCACCTTCGGAAACGTCGGCATCCCGCCATGCCGCGGCTCAGCCGGGAAGTACGTCCCGCAGTAGAACGGCCGCAGCGTCGCGGGATCAAGGAACAGGCTCATGGGCCAGCCGCCATGCCCCGTCATGAGCACCGTCGCCGCCATGTACAGATCATCCACATCCGGCCGCTCCTCACGGTCGACCTTGACGCAGACGAACCGCTCATTCATCATCGCCGCAATCTCGGCGTTCTCAAAGCTCTCCCGCTCCATGACGTGGCACCAGTAGCACGTGCTGTAGCCAATCGAGAGGAAGATCGGCACATCACGCTCACGCGCCCGCGCAAACGCCTCCGGCCCCCACGGGAACCAGTCCACAGGATTGCGAGCATGCTGGAGCAGGTACGGACTGGCCTCACGGGCAAGGCGATTCGCCGGGTAGCTCTGAAGTGCCATCGCAAGGCTCCTGAATGTCTGAAGAATCCAAAAGGTCGCGTAGACAGTCTATGGGGCGAGGCCGAAGGCCTCATCGTCATTAGCCGGCTGTGGAGGAGCGAGCGACGACACTGCCGGAACACTCGCCGACCCCACTACCGCTTCCCACTCCCCCTCGCCCCCAGCGGCTTCATCACCAGCGTCAGCACCCGCGCGTGCTCCATCGCGTCGTACACCGCGGGCAGCGTCGTGCCGGACCCGTCCGGACCGTCACCGCTCCTGATGCGGCGTGCTCCGCCCGCCAGCTCGCGCATCGCCTGCTCGCTGCTCCGCAGCACCGCGTCCGCAGGCAGCAGCAACCCCTGCACCGTCACAACGCCCTCCACCATCCGCACCTCATCGTGCACGCACCCCTCCGCGACGCGCGACCGAAGCCCCTCATACGCCGCCGCTTACCGCTCCGCCTCCGCCGCGACCAGCGAGCCGTCAATCTCCCCCGACGCGTCCTCCTCGCACGCCGCCACAACCTCATCAATCGCCCGGCGCAGCGGCGTCAACGCATCGTGCAGCACCGCCCGCGCATGGATCATCCGCTCCGCCGACGCCTGCAAAAGCAGCGGGATCGCAACGCCAAAGACCGGCTTCCCCAGCCGCACCTCCGCCTTCTGCGCCACGCTCACCGCCACCGACCGCGCCACGCACGTCGCGTTCCTCGCGGCGAACCGGTCCAGCGACGCCAGCAGCGGCAGCAGAATCCCCGGATCAGGCCCACCCTTCATGAGGTCACGCGACAGCGACGCCAGGTACCGACCCGGATCCTCGTAAAGATCATCCTGAATGAACCCCCGCAGCGACGGCAGGTCAGTCGTCTCACAGATCCGCCGCAGCACGCCGCCCATCTCATCCAGCGGCGAAGACCCATCCAGCACGCCCGCCACCACGCCCTCGCGCCACAAGGGCACGCTCCACTCCCACGACTGCGCCAATTCGCGATACGTCGCCGACCTCCGCGCCGCCGCCATCGCCGACGCCGCGCCGCCGTCACCCCCACCCGGCCCCGGCGCCACCGTCACCACGCTCGACGCCAGCAGCATCGACGCCATCGCCGGCGCCTCGCGCGTCGTCAGGTGATACGGGCTGATCGCGATGATCATCCACGATGATACGACCCGCGTCGGCCGTTCGCGCCCTACCTCACTCCGGCTTCCCACGCTCCGCCGCCCGCGCCACGCCCTCCTCGATCACCTCCACCATCTTCCCAAAGTGCTGCGGCACCTGCATGAACAGCGGCTCGTGCCCAGCCTCAAGCAGCAGCCGCCGAGGCCTCCCCAGCCGCTCCCACAGCACATCACCCAGGGGCGACGGCACCGCCTCATCCAGAATCCCCTGCACCACCAGCACGCTCGCGCCCGAACCCCGAAGCGCCGCCGCCGTGTGGAACGAATCAAGCGTGCTCTTCTCCAGCACCAGCCGGCGCAGCTCCGCCACGCTCGCGTCCGTACGCGTTCCCTCAGGCCAGCGCACGCGCACCGCGTCGATCATGCTCCGGTAGTTGCTCGTCTCGTTCATCTGCCAGAAGCAGCACCCGCCCCCCACCATCACCGCCGCCGCATACTTCTCCGCCTCCAGCGCCACCACGCTCGGCAGCGTCATCGCCCCTCCAGAAAACCCAACCGCCGCCCGCGGGAGCGCCGCAAGCTCCGGCCGCGCCCGCCCCACATGCGCAAACGCCTCGCGCGCCGCAAACGCACACTCCGCCGTCCGATCATCCATCGCGCTCGCAATCGCCGCGGCATCATCCGCCAGCCCATCCTGAGGCGAGATGTCAAACTCCAACCGCTGCGTAAACCGGCTCGGCTGCGCCCACATCCGCAGCACCGCAAACCCACTCTTCCGCATCCGCGTCGTCAGCCGCTCCAGCGTCCCCTCGGGCGTCGCAAACAACCCCGGCATCAGCAGCACCACACCCTTGGGCACCGGCGCACCCAGCACCGCATCACTCTCGCCCAGCGGCATGAAGAGCGAGAACCAGGTGCGCTGAACCTCGAACACCGCCGCCGTCCCCTCCGAATCAGCCCGCGGCGTCAGCGTCATCACGCGAAAGGCCATCACCGCATCATGCCGCCGACCTCGCGGCACGGCGCGCCCAGCCTCTTCAGGCGCCACATCCATCACGAACGCGTTCTCACCTTCGAACCGCACCGCCGCACGCTCATCCCCCACCCAGCGCCGCAGCGTCTCACCATCGTCTAACCCCAGCGGATCTACCGTGGCCTCCCTTAAGGCCCCGATCCGGCCAAGGTTCATCCCAATCGGCTTCAGAATCGGCAGCTCAATATCCACCACCACCGCCCGAGCCCCATCCCGC
>CAZBXF010000019.1:0-27807 GCA_964495635.1 uncultured Phycisphaeraceae bacterium | reverse complement strand
GATCGACCGTCTGCTCAAGCTCAACCGCGAGGACTGGAGCGCGGTCGGCCGGGCCCGCAAGGCACGCGACAAGGAAGGTGCGCGCCAGATCATCGCCCGCATCCGTGTGCGCCGGCGGCGCATGGCCGCGCTGACCGAAGAGTGCTCGCTCCGCACCGGCCGCATCATCCCGCTGATGCGCAAGCTGCGGAGCATCGCGAAGAAGATGCAGGAGCTGGACACCGACCTGCGCTGCGCCAAGGACCCGGAGAAGGCCAAGGCACGGTCGCGCCGCACCGGCCGCCCGATGAAGAAGCTCGATCCTGAGGACCTCGCGGTCATGCGCGAGGAGCTCTCGGGCCTGCGCGGGCTCGTGCTGGAGAGCCCCATTGAGGTCGTGCGACGCGTGCGCGAGCTGAACACGGTCTTCTGGGAGTATGAGCAGGCCAAGCGCGACCTCTCCGGCGGCAACCTGCGGCTGGTGGTGTCGATCGCGAAGAAGTACCGCAACCGCGGACTCTCGTTCCTCGACATCATCCAGGAGGGGAACACGGGCCTGATGCGCGCCGTTGACAAGTACGAGTACAAGCGCGGTTACAAGTTCAGCACGTACGCGACGTGGTGGATCCGTCAGGCCATCACCCGCGCCATCGCCGACCACGCCCGCACCATCCGCATCCCGGTCCACATGATCGAGACGATGGGCAAGCTGCGCACGATCCAGAAGGCGCTTGAGCAGGAGTCCGGCATCCAGCCCACGATCGAGGAGCTCGCCGACCGCGCGGGAATGACCGCACCGGAAGTCCGGCGAGTGATGAAGATCTCCAAGCATCCGGTCTCGCTCGACAGGCCCGTGGGCGAGAGCGAGGACAGCTACTTCGGCGACTTCATCGAGGACGACGGCGCGGCGCCGCCGGCGGACATCGCGGCCCAGGACATGCTCAAGAACCGCATCGAGCAGGTCCTGAAGACGCTCACCTACCGCGAGCGCGAGATCATCAAGCTGCGCTACGGCATCGGCGATGGATACACGTACACGCTCGAGGAAGTCGGACGCATCTTCAAGGTCACGCGCGAGCGCGTGCGCCAGGTCGAGGCCAAGGCGATCCGCAAGCTGCAGCATCCCGTCCGGGCCCGCAAGCTCACCGGCTTCGTCGAGACGCCGGGCGGTGCACGCGGCACGACGCAGCGCGCGGCCCGATCGGGTGACGCCGGCGGCTCCTGAAGCCCGCGCCGACAACGGAGCGCAGCCAGAATTCACGGACCATCGTCAAATCCGGACATTCGGACGCGGTTTGCATCATGACGAACGGTCGTGAATCTGGCTTCTGAACTCCGCGAAGACTACGATCAATGCTTCCATGTGGGGAGTAGCGGCCCGCCTGAGCGGGTGTCGGCTGGCGTCAGGACGTAGCGTTCGATCGCGAGCGCTGCCGCCGCCCGATTCTGTGCCCGACCCGCGGTCGGGCGCATCGCAAGACCACAGCTCGCGCCATCCGCCTTCGCGGCCGGCGCGCCTGGAGTCCTGCGCATGGCCTCGTCCGTTGCCCCTACGCCCACTCCATCCTCCAACAACTCCCCTCCTGCCGGCGCGGCTTCGGGCCGCGGCGGTGCCGTGGCCTCGTCTTCACCCGGCCCCGGCGGCGTGCCCGCGTGGCACGCGATGGCCGCTGAGGATGCGCTTCGGGCGCTGGAAGCGGGCAGCGAGGGACTGACGACGCAGGAGGCCAGCGCCCGCATCAGCAAGTATGGGCCAAATGTCCTCCCCAAGGCACGCGGCGACTCCGCCTTCGACCTTCTCTGGCGGCAGATCAACAACCCGCTGATCTGGGTGCTCCTCGCGTCGGCCGTGGTCGCGATGGTCGTGGATCCCTCAGACGGCATCAAGAACGGCCTGGTGATCCTCGCGGTCGTCGCGCTCAACACGCTGATCGGCTTCGTGCAGGAGTACCGCGCGGGCAAGGCGATCGAGGCGCTGTCGATGATGGTGCCCGAGAACGTCACGGCCCTTCGCGATGGGAAGCGTGTGACGATCCCCGCGGCGGACCTCGTTCCCGGCGACGTCGTGATGCTCGCCAGCGGCGACAAGGTACCCGCCGACATGCGGCTGATCTCGCTGCGAACTCTTCAGATCGAGGAGGCCGCGCTGACGGGCGAGAGCGTGCCGACCGAGAAGAACATCGGCACCGTGGCCCCCGCGGCGGGCCTTGGCGACCGGCTCTGCATGGCCTTCGGCGGGACGCTGGTGACGTACGGCACCGGCACGGCGGTCGTCGTGGAGACGGGCGCGCGGACGGAGCTCGGCAAGATCTCCGCCATGCTGCGCGAGACGACCAACCTCGAGACGCCGCTGACCAAGGCCCTCGCGACCATCGGCAAGTACATCACGATCGCGATCGTGCTTGTTTCGGTGGTAATCCTCGCGGTCGGCACGACGCGTGCGATGATCGAGACGGGCGTGGCCTTCGTTCCCGCCCTGCGTGAGACCGTGATCTTCGCAATCGCGCTGGCCGTGGGCGCAATCCCCGAGGGCCTGCCCGCGATCGTCACGATCGCGCTGGCCATCGGCGTGCAACGCATGGCACGGCGGCGCGCCGTCATCCGCAAGCTCCCCGCCGTCGAGACGCTGGGCTCCACGACCGTCATCTGCTCCGACAAGACCGGAACGCTCACCCGCAACGAGATGACCGTGCAGGAGCTCTGGACGCCGCGCACCGGATCGATCCGCGTCGGCGGCGTGGGCTACGAGCCCAAGGGTGAGTTCACCACCGGCTCCCAGCGTCTCGCGGCACTCCCCGGCGATGCGCAGGAGCTCCTGCTCGCGGGCCAGCTCTGCAACGAGGCCGCCCTCGAGCAGAAGGAAGGTCGCTGGGTCATCACCGGCGATCCGACCGAGGGTGCGCTGGTCGTGTCCGCGGAGAAGGCCGGACTCTCGGCCGAGAAGGAGCGAACGAGCCACCCGCGGCTGGACGCGATCCCGTTCGAGAGCGAGAACCAGTTCATGGCGACGCTGCACGGCTTTGGCCCCGGCGGCAACCGCATCATCCTCAAGGGCGCTCCCGAAGTGGTCCTCAAGCGCTGCCAGGGGATCAGCAGCGACACGGTGCTCGGTGAGGTCGAGACGCTGGCGTCTCGCGGCATGCGCGTCCTCGCGTTCGCGCACCGACAGGTCCCCGCGAACCAGACGCAGGTCTCGATGGCCGACGCGAGCGCGGGCTTCACGCTCGTGGGCCTGCAGGGCATGATCGATCCGCCCCGCCCGGAAGCGATCGAGGCCATCCGCGTCTGCCATCAGGCCGGGATCACGGTGAAGATGATCACCGGCGACCACAAGGCGACCGCGACCGCCATCGGCCGGCAGCTCAACATCCTCTCGGCGGACGCGAAGGCCGTCACCGGCACACAGATCGCGGAGATGTCGGACGAGCAGGTTCAGGACGCGGCCCTGGCGAACAACGTCTTCGCACGCGTCGCACCCGAGCACAAGCTGCGACTGGTGCGGGCGCTCCAGGCCCGTGGGCAGATCGCCGCGATGACGGGCGACGGTGTGAACGATGCGCCCGCGCTCAAGCAGGCCAACATCGGCGTCGCGATGGGCATCACGGGCACGAGCGTGTCGAAGGAAGCAGCCGCGATCGTTCTGACGGACGACAACTTCGCCTCGATCGCCGCGGCGGTCGAGGAGGGGCGACGCGTCTACGACAACCTCATCAAGTCGCTCGCGTTTGTGCTGCCCACCAACCTGGGTCTGGCGCTGATCCTGACGTGGGCGGTGGCCTTCTTCCCCTTCGGCGATGTGGTGCGTGTGGTTGATGGTGTCGAGAAGACCTTCCGCGAGCTGCTGCTGCCGATGGGGCCTGCGCAGCTGCTCTGGATCAACCTTGTCGCGGCGGTCGCGCTGGCGCTCCCGCTCGCCTTCGAGGCCAAGGAGCCCGACGTCATGCGGCGCAAGCCGCGCAATCCCGACGCGCCGGTGCTGTCGGGATTCGTGATCTTCCGCACCTTCGTGGCGGCGGTCCTCATGACGGCGGGATGCATCGGGCTGTTCCTCTACGAGTACAACTCGCAGGGCCGCACGATGGAGGCGCTCGCGAAGGCGCAGACGATGGGCGTGACGACGGTGATCATGTTCCAGATCTTCTACCTGCTCAACTGCCGCTCCCTGCGTGACTCGGTGCTGCGCATCGGTCTCTTCTCGAATCCGACGATCTTCATCGGCATCGTGTCACTGCTGGTTCTGCAGGCGGTGTTCATCTATGCCCCGTTCATGAACACGATCTTCGGCTCGGCCCCGCTGTCGCTGGCGGACGTCGGCAAGGCGGCGCTTGTGGGCGCGGTGATCTTGCCGGTGATCAGCATCGAGAAGTGGTGGCGCAACCGCGGACGCGTCGCGGGCGTGTGATCTGCACGGACATCACCAGGGACATGGCATCCATCCCCCGCGCCGACGCGGGGGATGTTCACTCTGTAAGCAGGTCGGAAGGGGCGAGCACAGGGCTCGACCTTGAGACCCTCCGATGAACCCACGTAAGCGCCTTGCAGGCGAAGGTCAGGTGACGCCTCGGTGTGACGGTTTCTGGAACGCGGAGGTAAACACAGGGCAGCGGAGGCCGCGGAGGAAGAGGTTGGGCGGGGCGAGATGCCGTTCTTCTTGTTTCCACTCTTCCCCGCCTTCCTCCGCCTCCTCAGCTCCCCTCCGCGACCTCAGCGTTCGCATTTTCTCTTCACGGTCGCATGGAGCGGTTCACGAGCGCGTGGGTGCAGAGGGGTGCGGAGGCTGCCGCACGGGTGTCGCGTGTGGCCTGGACCTCGGATCGTGCGATTGCCCTGGGTCGGAAGGGCGTGCCCCTCGTGGTGGTTTCCGGGGTGGTACGCTACCCGCCTCATGCGGAACTACGACTTGTGCGTCATCGGTTCGGGCCCCGCGGGGCAGAAGGCGGCCATCCAGGCGGCGAAGCTTGGCAAGTCTGTCTGCGTGGTCGAATCGCGCGAGGTTGTGGGCGGGTCAGCGGTGCACACGGGGACGATCCCGAGCAAGGCGCTGCGCGAGGCGATCCTGAATCTCGAGTCGCGTCGGAGCTCGATGCCGACGGCGGCGGACTTTGCCGCGGCCAAGAAGCGGACGCTCGCGGAACTCTGGAGCAGCTGCCAGGACGTGATCAAGGCCGAGATCGAGATGGTGCGTGGGCACATGGCCCGGAACGGCGTCGAGATTGTGTGCGGCCGGGCCCAGTTCCGCGACGCTCGCACGATCGACATCACCGGCGAGCATGCCAGCTCCACCATCGAGGCGGGCACCACGAT
Source organism: uncultured Phycisphaeraceae bacterium (assembly GCA_964495635.1). GTDB lineage: Bacteria > Planctomycetota > Phycisphaerae > Phycisphaerales > UBA1924 > JBBASU01. The sequence goes on along the minus strand of CAZBXF010000019.1, from coordinate 22,524 downwards.
CATCGCAACGGGCTCCTGCCCGGCGCGGCCCGCCGACATCCAGTTCGACCACGTGGACATCATCACGAGCGACGAGTTGCTGCACCTCAAGCACCTGCCGCGATCAATGATCATCGTTGGCGGAGGCGTGATCGGCACCGAGTACGCGTCGATGCTGGCGGCGCTGGGCGTGAAGGTGACGATCGTCGAGGGACGAAGCCGACTGCTGGACTTTGTCGATGCTGAAATCACCGAGGCGCTGCAATACCACCTCCGGCAGGCGGGCGCAACGCTGCGCCTGGGCGAGAAGGTGGTCAGCATCCGGAGGGTGGAGTGTCCGCCGGGGCTCCGCTCCGACAACGAGTTCCTCGCGGAAGCCGTCCTGGAATCGGGCAAGACGCTGCGGGCGGACTGCCTGATGTACTGCATCGGGCGTCAGGGTGCGTCGGCGGACCTGAACCTTCCCAACGCGGGCCTCTCCGCGGACGACCGGGGCCGGATCCCCGTGAACGCGAGCTTCCAGACCAAGGTGCCCAACATCTACGCCGTCGGCGACGTGATCGGATTTCCGGCGCTGGCGAGCACCAGCATGGAGCAGGGCAGACAGGCCGCGTGCCACGCGTTTGGCGCCAAGTATGAGTCATCGGACGAGCTGCTGCCCTACGGCATCTACGCGATCCCCGAGATCTCGATGGTTGGCTGGACGGAAGAGAAGCTGACGAAGGAGGGAATCCCGTACGAGGCAGGCGTGGCCCAGTACAAGGAGATCGCACGCGGCCAGCTGCTGCGGGATGAGATCGGGATGCTCAAGCTGCTGATCCACCAGGAGAGCCACACGATCCTGGGCGTGCACATCATCGGGACGGGCGCGACGGAACTGGTGCACATCGGGCAGTGCGCCATTGCGTTCAAGGCGACGGTGGAGTATTTCGTGAACGCGGTCTTCAACTATCCGACGCTGGCCGAGTGCTACAAGGTGGCGGCGTTGAACGGGCTGAATAAACTACGGAACGCGTGATGACTTTCGACACCAATCATGCATCCGTGTTCCTGGCGCAGGTGGTGCCGGGCCGGTCAGTCGCCGCCCAGAACGACCTCGTCTTCTTCGCAGTCTTCGGGGTCATCGTGGCCATCGTGGTCGGAGGGGTGCTCGTCCTGCAATACCGTGACAAGCTGCGTCGCGAGAAGCGCGAGGACGCGGACCTTCAGGTGCAGCGCGAGGCCTTCCTCAAGCGTGAGGAAGTCCAGCGGCGTGACATCGAGCAGAACATCTCGCTCGGGAACGAGTCGCTCCGGAAGATGCGGCTTGAGATCGAGCTGATGGAGCTTCAGAAGAGGCGGATGCTGGGGGGACCGCCGCCGATTGTCGGGCCCGACGCCGACGATGAGTCGGCGCCGCCGACGCCCACACACGAGGACCTGAATCGGCTGATGGCCCAGAAGATGGAGCGGGAGCTCAAGCTGCTCGACGTTCAGGTTGAACTGGCGCGGCGTGATCAGGCGATGCGCAGCGACCAGCTCGACTACCACGACACGATGATGGAGAAGGCCAAGCTCGAGATCGAGAGCCTCAAGCTCCACATCCAGGAGCAGCGCAAGCGGCTGGATGAAGGCTTTGGGGGATAGGTTGGCGTGGGTAGAGGGGGCGGAGGGGCGGAGGGGCGGACGGGGTGGCCATCCGTCGGGTGCCGCCGGATGCGAGGGTGGGATCTTGCGGGGGCCGATGGGCGAGTTCCGCCGCGCGGCGCAAAGCTCTGAGCCTGAGGCAACTGGAGCACGGCCTGGCTGATTGCTGGCCGCCCGAGGCTTCGTGGCGCATCTTCTCTGGCGTGAGTGGTTCTCGTTCGGGCCATGGAGCGATGCATGCAGTTCAGAGTGGCAGGTATGGGGGCCGTGCTGGCGGTCGTGGCTGGAGGGGTGTGCGCCCCAGGGGCGGCGTGGGCGATCGTGATCCGGCATGATGTGCCGGACGCGTCGTACCAGAGCTTCGCGGCCCAGCCGCAGTTTGCGCCGGCGGGTCGCATGATCTTCAACACGGGGTCGGGGAATTTCTTCGGGGGTTCGGGGACGCTGATTGCGCCCAATTGGGTGCTGACGGCTGCCCACGTGGCGGACAACCAGCCGCTGAACTCGTGGAAGTTTGATCTGGGCGGTGCCGCGACCCGGGTTGACGTGGCGGAGGTGGTCATCCATCCGGGGTGGGACCAGAGCGGCGGGGACATCGGGTCGGGCTTCGATCTGGCGCTGATGCGGCTGGCGACACCCATCACGAGCGTCACACCGGCGACGATCTCGCGGCGGGCAATCCCTTCGCCTGGGACGGTGATTGCGCACACAGGCTTTGGCGGCACGGGCAACGGCATCACCGGCTTTACGTCGCAGACGCCCATCGTGAAGCGAGCCTCGACAAACGTGCTGGAGGCGACGAACTTCTTCACACCCTTCTTCCACTACTGCGACTTTGACGATCCGGCGTCGGGCGGCGCAACCGAGCTTGAGGGTCAGCTTGCGCCGGGGGACTCCGGCGGTGCGATCTTCGCGAACTTCGGCGGCTCATGGGAGGTGCTCGGCGTGCACTCCTTCATCGCCGACTGGAACTCCGACGGGATCCTTGCGAACTACGGCGACATCATGGCCTCGAACCGGATCGAGCCGCTGGTGCCGTGGATCGACTCGGTGATTCCGGCACCGGGCTCGATAGCCGCGGTCGGGCTGGGTGGTCTGCTGGCGGCGCGGCGGCGTCGTCGCTGAGGCTCCGTACACTGACAACCAGATGGCCAAGCGAGCAGCGCGAGAGAGCAAGGACGGCGCGGACTCCCTGATGGGGAGGACCAGCGTGACCGCCGCGCCACTACCGAAGGTGGAGGAGGCTGTTCGCCCGCCTGCGCCAATACCGCTCTCGAGCCTGCTGGGGCAGGACCGGGCGGCGGGGATCCTGATGGACGCGCTGCGGGCGGATCGCGTGCACCATGCGTGGATCTTCCATGGTCCGGCGGGCGTGGGCAAGTGCACGGCGGCAGCGGCGTTCGCCGGGCTGCTGCTGGACCCCACGACGGCGCCGGGACTCTCGGGGGAGATCGAGGCCGATCCGGAGAGCGCGACGCAGCAGATGCTGCGGGCCGGTTCGCATCCGGACCTGCACTACCTTGCGAAGGAACTCGCGACCTTCAGCCGCTTCGACAGCGTGCGGAACTCCAAGCAGAAGTTCATCGGAACGGACCTGACGCAGGAGTTCCTGATCGAGCCGCTCACGCGGACGGGCCGTGCGCCGGCGGGTGCGCGTGCGACAAAGGTCGCGATCGTGGATGGCGCGGACCTGATGAACCGCGAAGCACAGAACCGGATGCTCAAGACGCTGGAGGAGCCGGGGGCTGGCGTTGTGATCATCCTCGTGACGTCAGCGGAGGAGGAACTGCTCCCGACGATCCGGAGCCGGTGCCAGCGGGTCTACTTCGGGCCGCTGGGCCGGGTGGACATGGATCGATGGATCGCGCGGCGCGGGCTTGACCTGCCGCCGGACGAGTTGTCGTGGCTGCGGGAGTTCGCGGCGGGCTCGCCGGGCGCGCTGCTGGAGGCACATTCGTCGGGCTTGTTCGGCTGGTGGACGCGACTGGCTCCGATGCTGGACGCGTCCGCGCGGGGCGAGCATGTTGCGACGATGGGCCCGCTGATGGAAGAGCTGACGAAGGCGTACGCGGCGGGCGTCGTGGATCAGAATCCGAGCGCGAGCAAGGACGCGGCCAACCGCTCGGGGACGGAAGCGATCCTGAGGCTGGTGGCGCACTGGGCAAGGCTGCGTCTGCGGGCGAGCGTGCAGCAGGGCGGTGAGCCCGACGCTACAGCACTGAGCGCCATCGACCTGATCCGCGCGGCCGAGCGCGAGGCGGACGCGAACGTTGCGATGATCTTCGTGTTCGAGAAACTCTCGGCGGAGCTCGCGGCGGCAGGCCGGGGCGACGCGCTCAGCCCTGCACACTGATGGCCATCGCCGGCGCCCCCTCCCGGGCGGGCTGGGCGGGCGTCACGCCGGGGAGGCGCTGGCCGCGCTCTTCGGCGAGTTTCTGCATGAGCAGGACCCAGGTCTCGCGTTCATAGTCGAGGAGGGAGGCAACGGAGCCGAGCTTGGCGTCGTCCTTCTCGTGCGCGCCCTCGACGAGCGACCGGTACATGAACGCGTAGAGGGCCCGCGCGTTGGAGGCGAGCTCGGGGTTGGCGTCGTCGCGGATGGTCGTGAGCAGCTCGAAGATGATCTCGCGGCAGGAGGTCAGGCCAGTGAAGGCCGCCTCGTGCTGGCGGGTACGGAGCGCCTCGCGACCCTGCGAGAGGAACTTGATCGCGCCGTCGAGAAGCATGAGTCGCAGCTCCTCTGGGCTTGCGGACATGACTCGGGTGCGCAGGTACGCGTTGGCGGCGTTCGACTGCGGCGCGGCGGCGTTCTGCGGTGGGAAGGGGGTGTTGGTCATGGCACAGGGCTATCGGTCCAAAGAAGCCTCGACTTGACCCGGGCGAATGTACGGCGAGGGTGATGAGGGCTTAGCCCGCGCGAGAGATGCTGCCGAGCGAGCTGGACTGCGTCTGGAGCTTCTGGATGGCGGACTCCATGGCCTGGAACTGGCGTTCGAGGATGCCGCGGCGCTGGTTGAGGCGGTCGGTGAAGGCAGTGACGCGGTCGCGCTGGAGCTTGAGCTGATCGTCGATGCCGCGATTGCGGTTGGTGAGGACGCCGCCGACGCTGGTGGTGTAGCGATCCGCGAGCTGCTCGAACTGACCGAGGATCCCGAGGCGGGTGAAGGTGGTTCCGGCGTTGGGGTTCCGGATGGTGACGCCGGGCGCGAGCGTGGTGGTGGTGTCGGCGGCGACGTCGCGGGCAGTGAAGAGGGACTCGACGGACGCGAAGTCGTTCTGCAGGGCGTCGCGAAGCTTGGTCTCATCGAGCTCGATCTTGCCGCCCGAGACGACCTTGATGCCGACCTGGGTGAGGCGGCTGAACTGGCCGGTGGCACCCTGCATGGGAGCCTGCACGAGCCGGAACATGGCGGATCGCAGCTCGAGGGCGGTTGAGTCTCCGAGGAGGGGACCGCCACGCTCGGTGGCGGCGTCATACTTGCTCTGGAAGTCGATGCGCCCGACGGCGGTGTTGAAGGTCTCGACGAACACCTTGACGGCCGAGATGACCGCGTCGTTGTCGCTCTGAACGGTGAGCGAGACCGGGGTGGCGCTGACGGACTTGGCGTCGATGCGCAGGCCCGGGACGATGCCGTCGAGTTGGTTGGTGGAGGAGGTGACGGCGACGCCGCGAGCGGCGTCGCTGCTGCCGAAGAAGAGTCGCGCATCGTTGCCTGCGTCGAGGGAGCGCCAGCCCAGATCGAGCGAACCCGTGTCGATGAGGAAGCGGCCGTTGGTGCCGGATGCGGAGGCGGTGAGGTTGATGCGGAAGGGGGTTGCGCCGCCGCCGTCACGGATGACGGAGGCCGAGACGCCGACGCCGGCCTGATTGATCTTGTCGACGACCTGCTGGAGGGTATCGGTGGCGAGGAATGAAACGGTGCGCTCGGCTGAGCCGTCGAGCTTGTTCTGGACGCCGGTACCTGGCGCTTCTCCTGCGATTCCGAGGGCCTTGGCGACGGTTCCCGAGGCATCCTCGATGCGGAGCTTGCCGGGGCCCGGCGTGGTTCCGGTCTCGACGATCTCGATGCCGTCACCCCTCGTGTTGATCCGGGCCTCGATGGGGACGCCGCGCGTGTTGAGGTGCTGGATGAGGTCTCCGACGGTCTTGAGCTCGGAGCCGATGTTGATGCGTGCGGAGGTGGTTCCCTGGGCATCGCGGATTCGGATCTCGCCGGTCCCGATGCCTCGCCCGTTGTTGAGCGAGGAGAGGAGCGTGGCGCGCGAGACGTACTGCCGCTGGAGGTTGCCGCTGGAGACGGTCGCGGACGCGACGCCGGCGGGACCGGTGGAGATGCCGAGGGAAGCGGCGGTATCGGCGCCGGCTGTGCCCTCGATGATGAGGTTGCCGGAGCCTGTTGTGAGGTCGGTGAGGCTGAGGCCAGTGCCGCGGCGGTCGAGCTCGAGACGGACCCTGCCGCCGCTCTGGCTCTCGATGGATCGCATGAGTTCGTTGAGCGACAGGTTCGAGTCGACGGTCGCGGAGAACGTGGAGCCGTCGCGCAGCGTGAACTCGATGTTCCCGTCGCCCTGGACGCCCTGGCCCCCGTTGAGGCCACTGGCGAGGGTGGAGTTGAGGCCCGCGAGGATTCGTCGTCCGGCGAACGTGGACGAGGAGACGCCGCCCGTGAGGCCGAGGTCGCGGGCGGTGGTGTCGTTGCCCTCGACGACGGTGATCTGGCGCGTGCCCTGGGTGTCTGTGATGGTGATGCGGCCGTTCTCGCCGTCGATGGCGGCGTCGACATCGGTGAAGCCGGCGGCATCGAGAGCGGCGTTCATGCGCTCGAGGACCTGGCCCATCGTGGAGGCGGCGCCACGCACCTTGGTGAGGACCATGGTGCCGGTGCCGTCGTCGCGGTTCTCATAGACATCGCCGACGTTGACCTGCACGGCCGTACCGCCGACGTTGATCGAGAAATTGAACGCGCCGACGCCCGCGACGCTTCGGATCGAGACGCCGCGCCCGTCGCCGACGCTGGAGACGGTCGTGTTGGCGCTGAGGCGGTAGACCGAGGAGCCGGTGAGTGTTCCGGTCGCGGTGCCCGCGATGCCGAGGCTGGCGGCGGTGGTCGAACCGCTGGAGTCGCTCACGCGGATCTGGCCGTTACCGCCGGCGGTGTCCCTAAGGACGAGTCTTCCGCCGCTGACGCTGGCCTGCACCCGGGCGGTGCCGTTCTGATTGATGGCCTCGAGGACATCCCCCACCGTCGTGGCGCGGGAGAGGTCGATGGTGGCTGCGGTGCCGGCGGAGTCGGTGAGCGTGATTCGGCCCCGCTCGATGCCCTGGCCGTCGTTGAGGTCGGAGAGCGAGACGTCGCGGTCCAGTCGGGCCTGGGCAGTCTCAAAGGTGAAGCTCGTGGCACCGAGTGAGCTGCTGCTGGTGTCGGAGAACCCGCGCGACAGGAGTTGCTGCGTGCTGACGAGTCGATCGACGATGAACTGGTAGGTTCCCGGCGCCGCGGAGCGCTCGGCGGTCGCGGTGAGGACTTCGGCGTTGGAGGTCGAGACGGCCTTGCTCTTGAAAAGGTTGTTGGTCCTGAAGGTGCCGGCAGAGCTCTTGAGGGCGAGGATGCGAGAGTTGATGTCCAGGAAGGCGGCCTGCTGGAGCTGTAGCTGGACGATGCGGCCCGAGGCCTGATCGCGCGGGCGGGCCTCGATCGCGAGGAGCTGGTCGATGATGGAGCGCGAGTCGATGCCGCTGAAGAGACCGACACCTGAAGTAATGCCGCTCATGAGGGCCTCCACACACGTCTATTGCCCGAGACGGACCGGGCGCGAACGCCGACGCTGAACAGGGATGGCTCGGCGGGCTGGCCATCCGGGCTGCTGACGCACGGCGTCGATGCGACGCCGCGGAGCGGCGCGACGCACCGCATCCTGCACACTGAACATCGTCCAGACAACGACCCCGGCTTGAAGCCGGGGGGAGAGTCGACGCGCTCCCAAGAAGCGGACGCAAGTGAACCCCCTCAGAGAGCCGACGTAGAAGCCATATGTCCGCGATAACCACCCCACTTCCGAAAGTTGTCAGGATTCTGGTAGGAGTTCTTTGCGCGGCAGTGGCGCTGAGTGCCCTTGGCCTGATCGCGGTCGGCGTGTTTGCGGCGTACGCGACGCCGTGGATCCTGATCGGCTTTGAGTCCGTGGTGGTGCTGAGCGCGGCACTGGGGCTGGTCTTCTGCTTCAACCGATTCCAGGAGGCTCAGGGGCTCGCGATCGTGTGCACGGCGGGGACGGTTGCGTTCGCCGCCTTTTGCACCTGGCTGAGCCTGGCGAACCACGAGTTGATTATCGATCCGGACAAGCCCGGCGTTTCGTACACGCCGGTGGCGGCGGCACGGATCGCGACGGGGGGGCTGCTGGCCCTGATTGCGGCGTATGCGGTGCTGCGGCGGAATCCCGGGCGATCCGCGTCGTACATCGTTCGGGCATCGCTGGCTCTGGCGCCGGTGGTGGTCTTTCTGGTGTGGAGCGGGCTGTTTCCGGGCTCGGCGCGGAGCGCTGCGGCGGCGATGCCGGGCTGGCTGCTGGCCACCGCGGCGTTCGTCGGCTCGATCGTGGGCCTCACGCTCATCAGCGTGGGTCTGCACTGCATCATCCGGGCCTTTGAGGCCGGGCGGCTGGAGGCGAGCGACGACAACGGGAGGAGCGCCGCGGGCACGGTGGGCCCGGCGATTGCGGGCAAGGCCGCGTCATGAGCCAATCGCGAACCTACCTTCCCGGTTGATGCCGGGCTCTGCCCGGTTCCCGGGGAGACCTCGCGTTTGACGCTCACCTTCGTCTGGATTGCCTTCATCGTCTTCGTGCTAGTCATGCTCGCGCTTGACCTGTTCGTTCTCAACCGCAATCCGCACGTGATCCGGACCAGGGAGGCGCTGGGCTGGACGGGCGTGTGCGTTCTGCTCGGGCTTTCGTTCAACGTGGTGGTGTTCTACCTGTACGAGAATGACATCGGCGGCATCGGGACCCGCTACCACCATCTCTACTCGCGCGAGGCCAAGTCTCGCCAGCCGCTCGAGGCTCCGCATGGGGCAGACGCCGCGACAGCGGCGAGTGCTGCGACTGCGGCGGGCGATCAGAGCGTGACACCGCCGGAACCGGAGGGAGTGCCGACGGTCTCGGCGGCAGCGGCCCCGGACGTTCACGAGCCACTGACGGTGCCGACGGGGATGGGCCGGCCAGCGGCGATGGAGTTCTTCACGGGCTGGATCATCGAGTACGCGCTGTCGCTGGACAACATCTTCGTGATTGCGCTGATCTTCACGCACTTCCGCGTGCCGGCGCAGAACCAGCACCGCGTGCTCTTCTGGGGCATCCTGGGTGCGCTGGTCTTCCGCGGGATCATGATCGGTGCGGGCACGACGCTCGTGAACTCGCTGGACTGGATTCTGTACGTGTTTGGCGTGGTGCTGATCGTGACGGCGATCAAGCTCCTGCGCCAGCAGGAGGAGCACTTCGAGCCTGAGAAGGGCTGGGTCTATCGGACGGCCAAGCGGCTCTTTCCCTTCTCGGAACGGATGGAGGGTGACCGCTTCTTCACGCGCGTGGACGGGCGGCTGCTGGCCACGCCGCTGTTCCTTGTGCTGCTGGTGGTTGAGACCACCGACGTGGTCTTCGCGATCGACTCGATCCCGGCGATCCTGAGCATCACCAAGGATCCATTCCTCGTATTCACTTCGAATGTCTTTGCGATCCTGGGGCTGCGGTCGCTCTACTTCGCGCTCGCGGCCCTCATGGACAAGTTTGGCTATCTGAAGTTCTCGCTCGCGTTCATCCTGGCGTTCGTGGGGCTCAAGATGATCCTGGAGGGGTTCGACGTGCACGTGGCGCGCGAGACGTCGCTTGGGATCATCGGGGCGGCGTTGGCGGTGGGCGTGGGGACCTCGCTGGTTCTAGCCCCCAAGAAGGACCCGGGGCAAGCGAAGAACCCGCCGGGGCCGCATACCGAAGAAGGAGAGGGGCCTGCGGGCCCATTCTGAACGGGAGTGAGCTCGACGCGAACGCGGCGCGGCATCGAGAGACCTTGCGACACGACCTGAGACGACGACGACGACCACACAACGAACATGGCGATTCCCTGGCTGATCCTCGCGACCATTCTCTTCCTGCTGGTCATCCTTGACCTGCTCGTGGTTCATCGCGCCCGGCAGGTTCAGCATCCGGTGCGGGCGTTTGCGACGGCGGCGATCTACCTGGGCGTCGCGGTCGCTTTCGCCTTCTCGCTCCACTGGGCGTATAGCACGCACTGGTACGAGCTTGGGTGCTATCCGGACGGGAGCGTGCACACGGATGGAGAGGCGGCGGCGCTGCAGTTCCTGACCGCGCTGCTGCTGGCGCTGGCGCTTGACCTGGACAGCATCCTTGTCATCTGCGCGATCTTCGGGCAGTTCCAGACGCCAGTGCGGCTGCAGCGTCGGGTGCTGCTGTGGGGCGTGCTGGTGGCGATCTGCACGCGGGGCCTGCTGGCGGGTTCGTTCGGCCTGCTGCTGATGAGCTTCGAGTGGGTGCGGTTCATTCTGGCTGGACTGCTGGTGCTGGCGGCGCTGCGGATGCTGCTGGTGCGGCAGGAGGCCGCGGATCCATCGCGCAACGTGCTGGTGAGGCTGATCACGCGGTTCTTCCCCGTGACGAAGCGGTTGCACGGCTCGAACTTCTTCACGATGGACAACGGGCGTGCCGCGGTCACGCCGCTGCTGCTGACGCTGGTCGTGATCGAGCTTGCGGATGCGCTGTTTGCGCTGGACTCGGTTCCGGCGGTGCTGTCGGTGACGCGTGAGCCGTTCATCGTGGTGGCGGCGATGGCCTTCGCGCTCCTCATCTCGCGTTCGCTCTATCCGGCGCTGTCGCTGCTGACGGACTGGATCCGGTACGTCAAGGTGGGACTGGCGGTGCTGCTGCTGTATTCGGCGGTCAAGATCTCCCTGCCGGAGCACACGCCGATCCCGGTCTGGTCGAGCTTTCTGGTCGTGACGGGGTGCGTGCTGGTGGGGATCTTCTTCGCGCTGCTTGCGCGTCGACAGGACCAGCGGGCCAGCAGCACTATCTCGCCGCTGGGCGAGGACGCGGACCGGTTGGCACGGGCGACGCTTCGCCACACGCGGCGTGTGATCGTTCTCGTGGTCGGCGGGACGACGCTGGCGATCGGCGCGTTCATGATGATCGGGCCCGGGCCTGGGATCCCGATCTTCTTCATCGCGCTGGCGCTGCTGGGCACCGAGTTCGCGTGGGCACGCCGGCTGATGGAGCGATCCAAGGGTGTGGCGATCGGGGCGGCTCGCACGACCGCCGAGGCCGCGCGTCGCAGGTTCAAGCCGTGGATCCTCATCCCGAAGATCGGCCTCACGATGGCCTTCTTCGCGTCGCTCCCCTTCTGGACCCCCATGCCGATCTATGGCGCGGTGCTGGCGGCGCTGCCGGTACTCTTCGGACAGGCCTTCTGGGGATGGCTGGCCTTCGGAGGCGGCGACCGTTACTTTGCCAGCGCGGCCGAGGCGCCGGGGCCGACCGTTGCGACGGGCGTGACGACCGGGAGCTCCACCGATACCACCGACACCACCGATACCCCCACCGCCGCCGCGAATTCTGGTGCGAGCGCTCCGGCGGGGCCCGGGGGTCAGCCCCGCCCAGGATCAGCCTCGCAACCGCCGCCGGATCCGGCGGTAGGCTGACGCGATGAGACGCTTCATGCAGCAGATCGTGGCTTGGGTGACGTTGGGCGCTGCTGTTGTGGTCGGGGGTGCCGGGTGCTCACGGTCAGGCGGCCCGCTGGAGGGGGCGGCGGCAACGGCGGCAGCACCGGGCGGGGGACGGACGGCTGCGGCCAACGAGATCGCGGCGGCATGGCGCGCCAAGCGTGCGACATTCGAGGATGCGATCGAGCTGGCCACAAGCCACATCGAGTCTGCCGCGACCGGCACGCCGATGTCGGGGCAGGCCACCGCGACGCGCAGTGGTGATGCGACGGCATTTGCCGGGGCCGTGCTGGACGCTCTGGGAATCGTGAGGGGCGAGCTCCCCAAGGGAGCGGATCTCACGCTCTTCTGGATGAAGGTCGGCAGGCTGGCGTTCCGGGCCGCGGAGGAGGCGCATGCGGCCGGGCGGCTGGCGGAGGCGGCAACGCTCGTGGAAGCGGGCCCGCGCGACTGGCAGACGGATGCGTACTGGCACCTTTATCCCGACCACGATGCGCTCGCGGCGGTCATCATCGCGCAGAACGGTGACCCGATGAATGCGATGAGGCGGCTGGAGTCGCGCGTGGAGCTGAAGGGCCCCGCGGAGGAAGTGCTGGGCATGCTGAAGGCCCAGCAGCCTCGATAGGCGTGGCTGTTCGGGCGGTCTGCCGCAGGGTGCGAGCGGGAAGCGCTGTGGCCTCTCTGGAGCGGTGTGTGCCGCCACGCGTTCGAGGCACCTCGTGTAGACTCCGAACGTCGGGACCTGATGTCCCGTCTCCGGAGGATCACCGTGATGGGCGCCGCATCCCAGGCAATCTATCTCTTCGGGCTCAAGCGCCGGGCGCCGATGATGCTGCTGTCGCTGGGGATTCTGGGCTTGGCGTGGTATCTGCTCCGGATCAACGAAGCGATCGTCGCGGCGATCGCGGGGCTCATCATCATCTCGTGGCTGGTGCCCGAGCGGTTTTCGAACCTCGTCACGGGTGCGGGCATGATCGGGCTGGGCGCACTGCTGTACCTGCGGTTCATGGGGGGCACGCAGACTGGGCTGCTGATGGGGATCATCGGCGTCGTCTTTCTCGTCATGGGAATCAACGACGTCCGTCGCCGCTAGACCACCGATGCCGTCTCAAAGCCACCACACTCAGTCTTCGCAACGTCTGGGCCTCCCTGAGCTGGTCGCGCTGCTGCTGGCCGCCGTGGCACCCGCGATGGTCGCGCTCAACACACCGGTCCTGATCCCGCCCGACGGGCTTGACTATCTCGATGGGGCGGCGCAGCTGCTGGAGAGCGGGACGATGTCGGGCATCGTTCCGTACAAGGCGCCGGGGCTGACGTTCTTCACGGCGTGGATGCTCTGGACGGATCCGTCGCTCAAGTTCCTCGTGTGGTTTCAGGGCGTCATGATCCTGGGAACGGGTGTCACGGTGTGGACCGCGCTGCGGCTGATCGGGTCGCGCTGGATGGCGCTCGTCGCGGGCGTGCTGACGGCGTGGCATCCATCGATCCTGACGTATCAGCCCTATGTGCTGCGCGAGGCGGTGGCGCCGTACATCGCGGCGTGGATCGCGCTGCGCATCATCATCCTCTTCCGCGATGAGGGCGTGCCGCGGTCCCTGGCTCGCACGGTGGCGCTCAGCGCCGTGCTCGGGCTGGGCATCGGCATTGGAGCGCTCTACCGCGAGAACTTCATGGCCTTTGTGCCGCTGGGCATCATCGCGGCGGCCGTTGCCACGTTCCGGGCTTCGGGGACGGCCCGGTCGCGAGCGGCGCGGCTGGGGCACGCGGCCGGCGCTGGCGCGGCGGTGTGGCTCGCTGCGATGCTGACGCTGGCGCCGTGGCTCGCGTACAACCACTCCCGGCTTGGGTACGCCGTGCTGACGGTGCCGAAGACGCAGTTCAACCGCTGCATCAACGCGTGGGCGAATGGGCTGGTGGATGACGGGAAGGCCCAGCCCCGGGCGGTGCATGACTATGCGTTCGTGGCGTCGCTGCTGGTGCGCGACGGGCTTGTGACCCGGGAGGCCTTCGACCGCAACAGCGTCGATGCGGTGCTTGAGATCATGCTGCGTGACCCGCGCACGCTCGAGCGCATCTGCAAGGCCGAGGCGGACGCGGCGGTGGCCGCGAACCCGCGCAAGGCGGCGCATGACATGGGCTGGTCGCTGGTGAGCCAGCTTGGGCTGTGGGACGTCTCGTGGCATCCCAACTCCCGGGCGAATCTGTGGCACAGCGAGCCGCTGCGTGGGGCCCGGGCCGGCATGACGAGCAACTACACGTTCGATGTGGATGGGGTGATGGCGAGCAGCCGCTTCACGGCGCGGCAGGAGCGATGGACACCGCTGCTCGCGGCGACGCGCGTGCCGCCGGAGGCGTTGCCGTCGGGGGCGTTTGCGAGCTGGTTCGATGCATGGTTCAGGGGGTCAGAGCTTGTGCGTCCCGGGCTCGCGGTTGCTTTCCTCGTCGGCACGGGCCTCGCGTTCATGCGCCGGCGATGGGGCGTCGCGGCCGTGGCGATGATCGTCCTTGCCAACGTGTTCGGTGCGGCTTGGATGATGACGCCACTGGACCGGTTCGCGGTGCCGCTGCTGCCGCTGATGATCATCGTCGCGGCGTCGGTGGCCCTGAGGAACTCGCGATCAGAGCGTGGTGCTACGCCCCCGCCGCAACCCGCGGCGTGAACCATGCGCGATCGATGAGGCCATCTCGAACGCGGTAGATCGCCATGAGGTGCGCGTCGGGCTTGCCGACGGTGCCCGTGATGAACTCAAGATCGAAGACGTAGTCGCCGACGACCTGACGACTCACGACGGTGGATCGCTGGGCGGGGTTGGCAATGAACTGGGTGCCGTAGCGCTCGCGAAGCGCGGCGATGCCGGCGAAGCGGAGTGCGTTGGAGTCAAGGTCGTAGACCTCGACCGCGGCGGCGAAGGTGGCCGCGAAGCCGTCGATGTCGCGCGCGTTGTACGCGTCGAGCTGGGCCTGGACGACGGCGAGGGGGGTTGTATCGTGATCGGACATACACGGATCTCCATCTGACGCGCTGCATGAGGGAGACGTAGAAAGCGGATTTACCACGGAGGTCACGGAGGGGCACGGAGGAAGAGGAGGGAATGAAAAGAAGCAGCAACGCGCTCGAGTGCACTCGTCTGCCGCCTGTGTTCCTTCACTTGGCCACTTCGCCACTCGACCACTTCGCCACTTCTTCCTCCGTGCCCCTCCGTGACCTCCGTGGTGAACACTTCTTACAGCTCGGGCGCGAAGCCGCGGCGCATGGTGTTCTCTGCGCTGCACCTTGGCTCGACGAAGTGGAGGAGGTAGTCGAGTCCGCCGGCCTTGGTGCCGACGCCGGACATGCCGAACCCGCCGAAGGGCTGGCGGCCGACGAGTGCGCCCGTGATGCTGCGATTGATGTAGAGATTGCCGACGCGGAAGTCGCGCTTGGCGCGTTCGAGGTGCGCGGGCTTGCGGGTGAAGACGCCGCCCGTGAGCTTGTACGCGCTGGAGTTGGCGATCTCGAGGGCCTCGTCGAAGCTCCTGGCGTGGATGATCGCGACGACGGGGCCGAAGATCTCCTCGGTCGCGAGCTCGTGGTCCTTGGGCACGTTGAGGAAGACGTGCGGCGTGACGAAGGACTTGCCGTCCTTGCCATCAAGGCCGGTGGGCATCGGGATGGTGACGGCGGCAAGGCCCGCGCTCCGGGCGCGGGTGATGAAGCCTTCGATCTTGGCCTTCGCTTCGGCGTCGATGACGGGGCCGATGTCGGTTCCGGGGCGGGTGGGGTCGCCGATGGTCAGGGCCTTCACGGCCTCGCCAAGTCGGCGCCGGAAGAGCGAGATGGCGGGACCATCGGGGCCCTGCGGATCCACGACGATGCAGCGTGAGCAGGCCGAGCACTTCTGGCCCTGGAATCCGAAGGCGCTCTGTCGGACGGCGATGACGGCCTCGTCGATGTCGGCGGAAGTGTCCAGGATCAGTGCGTTTTTGCCACCCATCTCGCAGACGACCTTCTTGACGTGGCGCAGGCCCGCGGCGGCGGCGCGGCTGCTGCCAAACGGAGTGGGCGGCGCGGAGGCGTTGAGGATGTCGAGGCCGACGTCGCGCGAGCCGGTGAAGGCCACGAGGGCCACGCGCGGATCGCGCACGAGCGCAGCGCCGACGGTCTCGCCCGGCGCGGGGCAGAAGTGCAGGACATCGCGCGCGAGGGAGCGCTCGATGCCGCACTCTTCCATGGCCTGCATGATGATGTCGAACATGATCCCGGCGATGCCGGGCGTCTGTTCGGCGGGCTTGACAACGACGGTGTTGCCCGTGACGAGCGCGGCGACGGTCATGCCGCAGCAGATGGCGAGGGGGAAGTTCCAGGGTGCGATGACAACGGCGACACCGCGCGGCTCGTGCCACTGCTCATCGAGCTCGCCGATGAAGCGGCCGAGGCGCTGGCGCTCGAAGAGGGGCACGGCGCAGCGGGCGTAGAAGTCGCAGAAGTCGATGGCTTCGCAGACGTCGGCGTCGGCCTCGCGCCAGGTCTTGCCGGCTTCCTTGATCATGACGCCGGCGAGGCCGTCGCGCTGCTGACGCATGAGGGCAGCCGCACGGAGGAGGACTTCGGCGCGCTTGCGCGGGTCGACGTCGCGCCACTTGCCGAAGGCGGCGCTGGCGCGCTTGACCATCTCGCTGGCTTGCTCGACGGTCCGGTCGTTGGCGACCTTGGGGACGGTCGCGCGGGCGATGGCCGCGGCGAAGGCATCGCGCTGCTTCTTCTCCGCGAAGTCGCGCATCGGCTCGGTGAAGAAGGGGCGCGGGTTCGAGAGGCCGGCGGGCGCGGGGCTGAGGCGGTGTCGCTCGGGGAGCGCTTCGGGGGAGAGGCCTTCCGTGCTCGCGTCGTCGCCCGCGCGAGGCCCGGGCGCGCGGAGGAGCGCGCCGGGATCGGCGTTGTCCAGGAAGCCGGCCTTGAGCCAGCTCTCGTTGCTGGTGTTCTCGAGCAGACGCCGCACGAGGTAGGCCATGCCGGGGATCATCTCGCCGACGGGGACGTACTCGCGCACGCGCAGGCCGAGCTCCGCCGCCGCGTGCTTGAGCTGGTCCGCCATGCCGTGGAGCATCTGGAGTTCGATGGCGCTCCAGGGGAGGCCGCGCTGATCGCACATCGCGAGGGCCGCGGCGATGGAGCGGGCGTTGTGCGAGCCGAGCGCGAGCTTCACGCCCCCCACTCCGCCTTGGCCCTTCTCACGCGGCGCGGCGTCGAGGAAGATCGCCGACATCTGCTCGAAGCAGGCGTCGGTCTGCCACTTGCGGGCCCAGACCGGGCTGGCCCAGCCGTGCATCTCGGCCTTGATCGTCTCTGCGTCCCAGTACGCGCCCTTCACGAGGCGCACCGTGACCTGCTTGCCCGTGCGCTTGGCCCACTCGCAGACGCGGCGTGCGTCCTCGGGGCCGCTGCGCAAGTAGGCCTGCATCGCGAGCCCGGCCTGGAAGTCGACCTTTTCCACGCAGCGCATGAAGAGCTCGATGGTCAGGTCCTTGAAGGCGTGGTGCTCCATGTCGAAGTTGACGAAGACGCCCTTGTCACGCGCGGTCTCGAGGATGGGGATGAGGCGGCGCATGAGGTCCGCGATGGAGCCCTCGGTGTCGATGGGGTCCATGCGGGCCGAGAGGGCGCTGACCTTGATCGAGACGTTGGTCCGCGGGATGGGGCCGAGGTGGTCCTGCTCGAGGCGGGCCTGCGCGGGCCAGGCCGAGACTGCGGCGGGGAGATTCTGAACGAGGTCGAGGTACTTGCGCTGGTACTGGTCGGCCTCTTCGTCACTCACGCACGTCTCGCCGAGGAGATCGACGCTGAAGGCGATGCCGTCGCCCCACAACTGCTTGAGGCCGGGGAGCGCACTGGCGGCGTCTGTCCCTGCGATGAACTTGCTGGCCATGCCGGTGATCTGGCGGGTGATCTGGCCTGCGGCGAGGCCCTTGGCGAGCTTGCCGGCCTTGATGGCGGCGTCGATCACGCCGGGCACGGTGACGCCGGGCTGGCTGAGATAGTCCGTCAGGTGATCGAAGACGTCCTCGGGCGTGCGGAGCATCGGGAAGCAGTCAACGAAGCGGAAGAGCTGCACCTTGAAGACGGGGTCCTTCATGGACCACTCCATCAGCGCGTCGTTGTAGAACTTCGCGGAGAGGAGGCCGCTCTTGTGGCCACGTGCGCGGGCGAGGAGGTCGGAGCCGATCTCGAAGATGCGTGGCTCGAGTTGGGGCCCGGCGCCGCTGCTACCGCCGCCACCGCCACCCCCGCTTCCACCACCGGACTTGATCGTGATCGGCTGCGAGGTTGGCTTGGGCTTGCGGGAGAAAAACGCCATGGATTGTGCACTCCGTTTCGGTCCGGGGCCGGCGGGCTTGGGCGCGGGCGACGGGAGATTCTTCGAACCTACCGCCATGGTAGAGGCACCCTCGGTAGCTCGCCGCTACCGTACCAACCCATGCCGGAAGCCACCCAGACCACCGCCCTGACCATTGGCAACTTCGACGGCGTCCACCTCGGGCACCAGGCGCTGGTGCGCCGCTGCCGCGAGCTGGTGGGTGCCAAGGGGCGGGTGGTGGTGCTTGCGTTTGATCCGCATCCGATGTCGCGGCTTCGGCCGGAGCTGGCTCCGGCACGGATCACGCCCTTCTCGCAGCGGGCCACGCTGCTTGAGGCGGCGGGGGCGGATGAGGTCGTTCAGCTCTCGCCGACGGAGGAGCTGCTCTCGAAGACCGCCGAGGAGTTCGTGGCGTGGTTCAGCAGGGCGTACGCGCCGGCAGTGGTCGTCGAGGGGGCTGACTTTCACTTCGGAAAGGCCCGAGGCGGGAACACCGAGCTTCTCTCGCGGCTCGGACCGTCGCATGGCTTCCGCTGCGTCGTTGAGCCGCCGGTGGATGTCACGCTCACGGATCACCTGGTCGCGCGGGCGAGTTCTTCGCTGCTGCGGTTTCTGCTGATGCAGGGGCGTGTCCGTGACGCCGCGATCGCCACTGGGCGGCACCACAGGCTCGTTGCGACGGTCATCAGGGGGGACCAGCTCGGGCGGAAGATCGGATTCCCGACGGCGAATCTTGCGACGCAGACGCTGGTTCCGGGCGACGGGGTGTACGCCGCGGTCGCTTACATTGCTGAGACGGGCCAGCGGCTCGCGGCAGCGGTGAACATCGGGACGCGGCCGACGGTGAGCGGCGTTGATCGACGCGTCGAGGCTCATCTGCTGCTTGATTCGCAGGGTTCGGAGTGGTCGCCACTGCCGGGATTGCCCGAGTATGGCTGGGCTGTGGAGCTTGAGCTGATCGCGCGGGTGCGCGACCAGGTTCGATTCCCGGGGCTTGATGCGCTGCGGGGGCAGCTGGTCCGCGACATCTCGGCGGTGCGGCGGATTACCGGCCGGACTACCGGCCAGAACACGGGCGCGATGGCATCGGCGACGGTCTAGGCTTGCTGGTTCGGGCGTCCTGCGGCGTGTTCCATCTGGGCTTCGCCGCTGGATCTCGAGACCACTGTCGTACCAGCTCTCTCTCAGACCGCTCACCTCAGGGGCCACAGAGTGCCGCAACAGGCCGAGACAACACAAAGTGCTCCGACGATGTGGTCCACGAATGCCACGCTCGGCGAGATCGCGACCTCGCTGCGGGCCGCTCGCCGCATCGTGGTGCTGACGCACGTGAAGCCTGATGGCGACGCCGTAGGCTCGTCGATCGGCATGGTCCGCGCGCTGAACCGCCCGAGCGCGTGGAGCAAGGGCCCGCGCGCGGAGGCGTGGTACTTCGGGCCGCAGCCGCCATGGCTTGCGGACATCGCGGGGGACACGCCGCATCGCGTGATGATGCAGGGGCAGCAGCCACCGGAAGAAGCCACCGGCGTGGTGGATGCGGTGCTGGTGCTCGACACCGGGAGCTGGACGCAGCTTGAGGCCGTGCAGCCGTGGCTCGCGAGCCGCCGCGCGATGACGAGTGTGGTGGATCATCACGTTTCGGGCAATCCGGAAGTTGCGAGCCGTCTGCACATCGATACGAACGCCGCGGCGGTCTGCCAGCCCGCGGCGGAGCTTGCGCGGCTTGTGCTTGATCTGCCGTCGCTGTCGGCGCTGCCCGCTGATGTCGCGGAGGCGTTCTATCTCGGGCTCGCCACGGACACGGGTTGGTTCCGGCACAGCAATGTGTCGCGCGGCGTGATGGAGACGGCGGGGCAGCTGCTGGATGCTGGCGCGGACCACACGCGGCTCTACCGGCTTGTCGAGCAGCGTGAAACTCCGGAGCGACTCAAGCTCCTCGCACGCGCGCTCGCGAGCCTCGAGCTGCTGGATGAGGGGCGTCTGGCGATGATGAAGCTCTCGCGAAAGGACTTTGATCAGACAAGGGCTCAGCCGGGCGAGTCCGGCGGGTTTGTTGACTTCGGGCAGTCGATCCCCAGCGTGCTCGTGACGTGCGTGCTGACGGAGGCGGCGCCGGGCGAGTATGGACCCTCCAGCGGAACGGCTGACGCGCCGGTGACGAAGGTGAGCCTGCGCAGCAAGCCCATCGGCGGGCCAAGCAATACGGGCGTTGATGTGAATGTCCTCGCGAAGGAGCTTGGTGGCGGCGGGCATGTGCGTGCCGCGGGCGCACGGACGACGATGAACCTTGAGCAGACGGCGGCGAGAGTGCTCGAACTCATGCGTCGCCAGACTGCGGCAACGAAGTAAGTGGACCCCAAGTACGCAAGCAGGAAGCAAGCAGCCATGCCCGCACGACCCCGCCGCCCCGAGCGCGAGCCACGCAACTCCGACCTCGCACCGACTTTCTCGCGCGGGCCGCGCGAGCAGGAGTTTGGCCGCCCGCCGCTGCGCCTCTTCACGACGACGCTGTGGGACTATCCCAGCCAGCACTACGACGCGTGGTTCGATGAGCAGGGGAAGATCCGACGCTCATCGTTCGCCGGGCGAGGGCCCGCGATGCAGGGGAGCAAGCACTACATCGGCGCGACGCCGTCGTGGGTCATCTGGCAGTGCCTGATGCGCTACACGAATCCCGGCGATGTCGTGCTGGATCCGATGGTCGGCAGCGGCACGACGATTGATGTCTGCAAGGATCTGGGGCGCACGCCGCTGTGCTTTGATCTGGTTCCAAGCCGCCCGGACATCCGGCAGGCGGATGCGCGGCGGCTGCCCGTGCCGCCTCGCAAGGCGGACTTTGCCTTCATCGACCCGCCGTACTCGACTCACATCGACTACAGCGACAACCCCAACTGCATCGGCAAGCTCGACGCGGGCGGGCCGGATGATGGCGTTGCGTACTACGAGGCGATGGACGAGGTCTTCGCGCAGCTGCGGCGGGCGCTCAAGCCCGGCGGATACATGGCGCTGTATGTCAGCGATTCCTTCCGCAAGACGCGCGGCAAGCCGGGCGGCACGTTCATGCCCATCGGGCTTTCGCTGCTCAAGATCCTGATCGATCAGGGCTTTGAGCCCGTCGACATCATCTCCGTCGTCAGGTACAACCAGAAGCTCGAGAAGGGCAACTTCCGGAAGGCCGCGGAGGAGGGCAACTTCTTCCTGCGCGGGTTCAACTACCTCTTCATCGTGAAAGAGACGGACGACCTGCCAGAGGCGGATGAGGAGACGCTGGAGGAGCTGGAAGAGTGAAAGCGAAAAGCGGGAAAGCGGAAAATGAAGGCAGAAGGCACTGTGGGTCGTTGCTCTTTCTTGATTTTCCGCTTTTCGTTTTTCCGCTTTTCGCTTTCAGCCGCGCACGGCGCAAGCTCCCGTGTCGCAGGGGCGGCCTGTGAGCCAGAGGCGGTTCTTCGCGAACCAGCGGTAGCCGGCGTCGGCGATGGGCCTCAGAACTGGCCAGTCGCTCCACGCGAGGACCCAGCCCCAGCCGAGTGCGGCGTAGGCGCGGCGGAACGTCTCCATGCCGGTGACGACCTTGCCGTCGCGCGTGAGGCCGTGGATGGTGGCCATCACGCCCTCGCGCGTGAGGCCCAGGGCCGCTGCGTCGAAGGCGGGGTCGGCGATGTTGACCTGCGCCAGGCGTCCGCGGCCTCGGTCCATCCAGGTCATGAGTGAGGCCTCGCGCTTGCAGAGGGGGCAGTCGCCATCGATGAGGATGGTGAACTCGGGAAGGGTGTTGGGCTTGGTCGAGGGGGTTGGAGCGGTCGGGGCCATGCTGTTTCTTCGACAGATCCGGCGTGCGGGATGCGTGCCACATCCGGCGGGGCCTGAATGGCGAGGATTCGAGACGTGGAAGACGCGACCTAAAGTCTGCCATGAGCGATACCAGCCTCACGTCCCCCACCGCCGTCATCACTTCAACGCCTCCCGGGGCGGCGCTTCGTGCGCTGATGGACCAGCGGTGCATTGCCGCGCCCGGCGCGTTCAGTGCGCTGTGTGCGCGGTCAATTGCGCGGGCCGGCTTTCCCGCGGCGTATGTCTCCGGGGCCGCGACGAGCGTGATGGCGGGCGTGCCGGATGTTGGGCTGCTGACGCTCGAGCATTTCTGCCGCCTGATCCGCGAGTGCCACCAGGCGAGCGGGCTGCCGATCCTCGCCGATGCGGACACGGGCTTTGGCGAGGCGGAGATGGTGCGGCGGACGGTGCTGGAATACGTGCATGCGGGGGCCGCGGGGCTGCACATCGAGGACCAGCAGTTCCCCAAGCGCTGCGGGCACCTTGATGGGAAGGCGCTGGTGCCGACGGACCACATGGCGGAGAAGGTGCAGTGGGCGGCGAAGGCGGCGCGAGAGACGGGAACGGGCTTTGTGGTGTGTGCCCGCACGGACGCGAAGGGCGTGGAGGGACTCGACGCGGCGATCGCGCGGGCGACGGCGTATGTGCAGGCCGGCGCGGACATGATCTTCCCCGAGGGGCTCGCGTCGGAGGCTGAGTTCGCAACGTTCGCCCAGGCGATGCAGAAGCTGCCGGGACCGGCGGGGAGCTCGGCGACGCGCAACGGCGCGGGGCCGTACCTGCTTGCGAACATGACCGAGTTTGGCAAGACGCCCATGATCCCGTTGCCGCGCTTCGCGGAGCTTGGTTACTCGATTGTGATCTATCCCGTCACGCTGCTGCGCATCGCGATGGGCGCGGTCGAGAAGGCCCTCGCCGAACTCGCGACGTACGGATCCGCCGAGAGCCTGCTGCCCGCGATGCAGACGCGACAGCAGCTGTATGACCTCGTGCAATACAAGCCGGGCGTGCCTTGGGAAGTGCCG
>CAZBXF010000018.1:0-28388 GCA_964495635.1 uncultured Phycisphaeraceae bacterium | reverse complement strand
AGAGCGCTGGATTCATAACCCGGAGGTCGGCGGTTCGAGTCCGCCCCTCGGCATTTTCGTCGGAACCTTGTGCCTGCCCGGGTGGCTGGCTGGCGAGGCTCGCGCGTTTCTCCCTCCATTTCGGTAGCATGGTGCTTTCCCCGCGGGCTCGGACCGCGCGGCGGTCGGTTCGCGTTGTCAGCCGTTCGGGGGTTCCTCCGTGCCCCGACCGGTCGGTGGGAGGTGGGAGGTGGCGGAGCGACCGTGTGGCGGGGTGGCATTGTGCACGAGGCCGGACTTCCGGAGGCTGGCCGATACCGGAGACCTATCCATGGGAAAGAAGTCCAACGCAGCCCGCAACGGTGCGGGAATGCCAGCTTCAGCACGCGGCGGCACGGGCCGCAGGTCGGTCCGGATCGAACATGATCTGCTCGGTGAGCGTGCCATCCCCTCCCAGGCGTACTACGGGATCCAGACGCTGCGGGCGATGGAGAATTTCCATATCTCGGGCGTGCCGCTGTCGCACTATCCGGATCTGATCCGGGGCCTGGCGATCGTGAAGCTGGCGGCGGCACGGGCGAACTACGAGTGCGGCGAGCTGCCCAGGAAGATCCTGCGTGGGATTGAGGGGGCATGCCAGGAGCTGATGGCGAACGGGCTGCACTCAGAATTCAGGGTCGACGTGATCCAGGGTGGTGCCGGCACATCAACGAACATGGCGGCCAACGAGGTGATCGCGAACAGGGCTCTCGAGCTCATGGGTCATGCCAAGGGGGAGTATGACCACTGCTCGCCGCACGACCATGTGAATCTCTCGCAGTCGACGAACGATGCGTATCCGACCGCGCTGCATGTGGCGATCCTGCTGACCAACGCGCGGCTGGTCGCGGAGGTGCGGCTGCTGGCGGCGGCGTTCAGGCGCAAGTCGGTCGAGCTGCGACGCGTCGTGAAGATGGGGCGGACGCAGCTCCAGGACGCGGTGCCGATGACGCTCGGGCAGGAGTTTGGCGCCTTCGCGACGAGCATCGAAGACGAGGCCCGCACCCTGGTGGCGGTTGAGAAGGTGATGTGCGAGATCAACATGGGGGGCACCGCGATCGGCACGGGGCTCAACGCGCCCAAGGGGTATGGCAAGGCGTGCGCGAAGCACCTCTCTCGCATCCTCAAGCGGAAGATGATCCTCGCGCCGGATCTGATCGGCGCGACTCAGGACACGCGGGCCTTTGTGCTCTATTCGTCGGTGCTCAAGAGCCTGGCGATCAAGCTCTCGAAGATCTGCAACGATCTGCGCCTGCTGGCCTCGGGGCCGCGGGCGGGGCTCGGTGAGATCAACCTGCCGGCGATGCAGCCGGGCTCATCGATCATGCCGGGGAAGGTAAACCCAGTGATCCCGGAGGTTGTGAATCAGGTCTGCTTCAAGGCGATCGGCAACGACCTGACGGTGACGATGGCGGCGGAGGCGGGGCAGCTCCAGCTCAACGTGATGGAGCCGGTGATCGCGGCGTGTGTGATGGAGTCGGCGACGCTGTTCATGAACGCGTCACGCACGCTCCGGGTGCACTGTGTTGATGGGATCACGGCCAATGAGCGGGTGTGCCGCGAGATGGTCGAGCGCAGCATCGGCATCGTGACCGCACTCAACCCGCACATCGGCTACGACAAGGCCACGAGCCTCGCGGCGGAGGCACTCCAGAGCGGCCGGGGCGTTGTTGAGCTGGTGCGGGAGAAGAAGCTGCTGACGGAAGCGCAGATCCGCCGGATCCTTGATCCGATCGCGCTGACGACGCCGGTTCGCTAGAGCAAGACGACGACAACGACAACAACAACGACGACAACAGGACGCGGAGGCGCCATGGTGTGGATCGAGTTTGCGGTGGTGCTTGGTGCGATCTTCCTTGGATCGCGCGTCGGGGGCGTTGGTCTCGGGCTCATCGCGATGATCGGGCTGGCGGTGCTGGTCTTTGCGTTTGGTGCTGCGCCGTCATCGCCGCCGGGCACCGTGGTGGCGATCGTCGTTGCAGTGGTGTGTGCGGCGTCGACGCTGCAGGCGGCGGGAGGCATGGACCTTCTCGTCGCGCTCGCGGAGCGGCTGCTGAAGAAGAAGCCGGAGTGGATCACGTTTGCCGGACCGCTGGTCGCGTACGTCTTCACGTTCTGCTCGGGGACGGGGCACGTGGCGTACGCCATCCTGCCGATCATCGCCGAGGTCGCGCGGAAGGCGGGCGTGCGGCCCGAGCGGCCACTCTCCATCAGCGTGATCGCATCGCAGCAGGCCATCACCGCGAGCCCGCTCGCTGCGGCGACGGTCGGGCTGCTTGCGATCTTCACCGTCGCGGGCGCCGAGATCGCGGGGCAGAAGGTGCAGCTCTGGCACATCCTGGCGATCTGCATTCCGAGCACGCTGATCGGGTCGCTTCTGGGCGCGGTCGCCGCGAGCTTCATGGGTAGGCGGCTGGAGGATGATCCGATCTACCTCGATCGCATGGCAAAGGGGCTGATCCAGACTCCCAAGCCCGCCGCAGCACTCGAGGGCACGGCAAGAACGCGCGCCATGGGATCGGTCGGGCTCTTCCTGCTGGCGGCGACGGTGATCGTCTCGCTGGGCATGTTTGAGTCGCTGCGGCCGACGTACGTGCAGGCCGCGGCCTCGGGCGGCGTGGTGCCGCTTGCGTCTGTTGAGGCCGCGGTCTCGGACCTGCTTGATCCCGAGCGCGCCACCGAGGTTGTGACGCGGGAGGAGATCGCTCGCGCGCTGGAAGCGACGGTCCCGCCCGTCGCAGGCGACTCGCGCGTGGCTGTGGGGATGCCGACAATCATCCAGATCGTGATGTACAGCGCGGCAGGACTCATGCTCCTCTGGTGCGGGGCCACGCCGGGCAACGCAATCAAGACGCCGGTCGCGACGGCGGGCGTCGTCGCGGTCATCTCGATCGTGGGCCTTGGTTGGCTGGGCAACTGCTTCTTTGATGGGAACAAGGATCAGATCGTCGGTGCGCTCTCGGATGTCATCCGGGCGCGCCCGTGGATCTTTGCGATCGGCCTGTTTGCGCTCTCGATCGTGCTCTTCAGCCAGGCCTCGACCGTGGCGGCGCTGATGCCGCTGGGGATCGCGCTCGGCATCCCGGCGGGGACGCTGATTGCGATGTTCCCAGCCGTGAACGGGTACTTCTTCCTGCCGACGTACGGCACCATCGTGGCGGCGGTGGCGTTCGACAGCACGGGGACCACCCGCATCGGCAAGTATGTGCTCAACCACAGCTTCATGATCCCCGGGCTGGTGACGACGACGACCTCGGTGCTCGTCGGGCTGCTGATGCAGCGTGTGCTCTTTGGCTGAGGGGCCCCCGCCGGGCCCATCGCACGGACGGGCCCGTACCGTTCACCATGACCCAAGCACCGAGCGTTTCTCTCGAGGCCCTGCTTGACGAAGTCGCACCGAGCGTCGTCGGGACCCAGGCTCCGGCGATGGTGCGTGAGCTGGTGGCGCTCTGCGCCGAAGCGGGCGACGCGATGGAGCATCCCGCCCGCGACGCCGCGGCGGCGCGGATCGCGGGTGTCTCAGCGCCGGACCTGCTGCGGGCCATCGAGCTGATCACGGCGCGATTCCATCTCTCGAACATCGGCGAGCAGCTCACCATCGCACGGATCAACCGCGAGCGCGAGGTGGCTTCGACGCCACAGCGACCCAGGCCTGAGTCCATCATGGAGGCGGTGGTGCTGGCTCGCTCGCAGGGTGTCACGCGCGCCGCACTCACCGAGGCGATCCGCTCGATCGAGGTTGGCCCGACGCTCACGGCCCATCCGACGGAAGCCCGTCGGCGCACGGTGATCATCAAGCAGCTTGAGATCGCGGCGATGACGCGTCGTCTGCGCGAGGAACAGCTTTCGCCGATGCAGCGCGAAGCCCTGCTGCGCCGGATCCGTGCGAGCGTCTCGCTGCTCCTGATGAGCGATGACGTGCGTGCGCGGCGGCTCACGGTGGGTGATGAGGTTCGAAACGGGCTCTTCTTCCTGACGCACTCGATCTGGCAGACCGTGCCCAGGCTGGCGGAAGATGTGTCGGCGGCGCTGCGGGCCGCATATGGAGAAGAGAGCGAGACTGCGCCGGATGGACACCGTGCAGACCGGACGAGTGAGCCCGGGCCTTCGCTGCTTTCCTATCGAACGTGGATCGGTGGCGACCGCGATGGCAATCCCGAGGTGACGCACGCCGCGACGCGTTCCACGCTCGCGGACCTGCGTCGCGCGGCCGTTGAACTCTGGGACCATGAGCTTGAAGCGCTCAAGAACGACCTGAGCATCTCCACCCGCCGCACGAGTGTGACGCCGGAACTGCTGGAGGCAGTCGAGCGCGACCGTGCCCGCTGGCTGCCGGCGAGCCAGGTGGTGGAACAGCGAGGATCAGAGCCGCTGCGCCTGCGGCTCATGCAGATCCGGACGCGGCTGCGTGAAGATCCGACGTACACATCGCGCACGCTGAGGCAGGACCTTGCCCTGCTCTCGCGCGCGCTGGACTCGACCGGGATCGCGTCGCTCCAGGGGCACATACCGCTGCGCGACGCGATGGTGAGGGCGCGGGTCTTCGGCCTGCACCTTGCAACGCTGGACGTGCGCCAGCACAGCGCGGTGCACGAGAAGGCCGTGGCGGAGCTGCTGAAGCACGCGGGCGTGACGGACGACTATCTGTCGATGAGCGAGTCGCAGCGCGTGACGCTGCTGCGAAAGGAACTCTCGACGCGCCGGCCGCTGGTGGCGCACGATGCGGTCCTCTCGGCCGTCACGAGCGAGGCGCTCCAGACGCTGGACGTAGTACGGACCGCGATCGCGTCCGAGCCTTCGAGCATCCGTGCGTACGTGATCTCGATGACGCACGGCGTGAGTGACATGCTCGAAGTCCTGCTTCTCATGAAGGAGCGCGGGCTCTTCCGCGCGAAGCCGGACGAGCCGGTTCGCACGCTGCATGTGGTTCCGCTGCTCGAGACGGTTGACGATCTCAGAGGTGGTCCGGCCCTGCTCGAGTCGCTCCTGAGCGAGCCGGTCTACCGCGAGCATCTTGACCAGCTCGCGAGGCAGGATCTGGCCGATGGCTTCGCGCCCCCCGCTCGCAGCGCGGGCTCGCTCGAGCAGGAGATCATGCTCGGGTACTCCGACTCCAACAAGGATGGCGGCTTCCTGATGGCCAACATCGCGCTGCACGCGGCCCAGGAGCGCCTCGTGCTCGCGGCGAAGGGAATGGGCGTCGGGCTCCGCTTCTTCCACGGGCGTGGCGGGACAGTGGGGCGAGGCGGCGGGCGCGCGGGGCGCGCGATCCTCGCGGCGCCGGCGGCGTCGCGCTCGGGGCGCCTGCGATTCACGGAACAGGGGGAGGTCATCTCGTTCCGGTACGCGATGCCGGAGATTGCCCACCGGCACCTGGAGCAGATCCTGAGCGCGGCGATCCGTGCCGCGCTGATGGCGAGCGCGGATGCGCGGGTCGCCCCCAACTCGCAACCACCACAGCGCCGCGATCCGGCCCTGGACGCCCTGCTCGAGCGGCTCTCGCGTGACTCGATGCGGCAGTATCGCATGCTGATCGATGATCCCCGCTTCTGGCCCTGGTTCCTCGGCGCCAGCCCGATTGCGCACATCGGCAGCCTTCCGATCGCGAGCCGGCCGGTCTCTCGCGGCGGAGACTCGGGCTTTGAATTCGAGCACCTTCGCGCGATCCCGTGGGTCTTCTCATGGATCCAGATGCGGGCGCTCGCGCCGGGCTGGTACGGCGTCGGCACCGCCCTCGCCGCGTGCACTCCCGAGGAAGTGGGACTTCTGAAGAAACAGCTCGTCGAGGATTCGTTCGCGTCAACGGTGCTCGACAACGCGGCACAGGAGATGGCCCGGGCACGGCTGCCCATCGCGAAGCGTTACGCGCGGCTGGGCCCTGATGGCGAGGCGATCTTCGCGGGCATCGAGCGCGAGTTCGAGCGCGCCCGCGCCGCGGTGCTGAACCTCACGGGACGCGCCTCACTGCTGGAGCACTCGCCGGTGATCGCACGGTCCATCGCGGCACGGAACCCGTGGACGGACGTGCTGAACCTGATCCAGATCGAGCTGCTTGGCCGCTATCGTGCGGCGCCGGAGGGTGAGAAGCCCGCGCTGCGAGGCGCGATTCTGGCAAGCATCAACGGAATCGCGGCGGCGATGCAGTCCACAGGTTGATGACGGATCGGCTCGGTGCAGCCGATGGGAGCGCCGCTCGCCTCATTGACCCCGGAGCAGGAGGCGTCGCTCCTCACCGATCTGCTCGAGGAGCGGGCCGCGGGTCGACGCATCGGCGCCGCCCGCGCGGAGCTCGGCCTCAGCGACATCCAGCCGATGGCTGGCCTTGTCGGGCATGCCTGCCTCGCGATAGATCCGTGCGGCGCGGAGGTGGAAGCTTGTGTCGATGGCGGCGCCGCGCTCCTTGGCGATGCGTTCGCACTCGAGCATCTGCTCGATCGCCTCGCTGGACCTTCCAGCGCTCGAAAGAGCGTTGGCGAGGTTCCCGCGCAGGTTGTAGCTATGCGGCTTCATGGCGACGATCTCTTCGAGGATCGCCGCAGCAGCGACCATCGCCTCGCGATCGTTGCGGCGGTCACGGAGCAACTCGACGGCGGCGCTGTTCGTCCAGTTGAGCTGGGCTCCCAGGCGCCGGATGAACGTCGCCGCAAGCTGCGGCGCGCCCTCGGGCTCGCCGGTTGATTCGAGGGCCCGCTGGACGAGACCATCGGTGGGCAGTCGGGCGAGGGAGACGCGCCTCAGGATCGCGTCGGCGCGCTCGACAAGCCATCGGGCCTCGTCGAGCGATTCGGGTCGCGGCACCTCAGCCGGCCAGGCACGCAGCGCTGCCTCGGGCCACGAAGCACGCTGCGGGCTGCCGTCTGTGACGGGCTTCGCGTCGCGGGCATCGAGGCGGATCATCGCGGACTGCTCGCCGCCGGTGATCAGCGTGTCGGGATCCGCGAAGCCCGCGAGCACGACTGCCGCCGCGGGCATCGCGATGGTCGCCAGGTGCTGCCCACCAAGACGACCGGGCTCGTCTGAGTCCGGATCGCCAGCCTCGATGACGTGCAGGGCTGGCGCAAGTCCCGACGCAACCACGCGTGCCGAGTCGGGGGAGACGCACACGGAGGTGATGTCGTCGGAGGTGCCGAGGTTGGCCTCCCATCGCCGTTCGAGCGTGCCCGGAGTGTTCGGGCCGGCGCGATCGAGCTTCCAGACCGAAACCCGGCCGCGCGGGTGCCCAAGTGCGATGCGCTTCCCACCAGGGAACCACGCGGCCGACAGCACCGTGTCGCTGGTCTCGAGCGTCGCGACGGGCTCGAGAGTCCGCACGTCGCGGACGACGACGCGCGAGCCCGCCGCTGCAGGCCCCGCCGTCGATGACCACTCCGTCGCGTGGAGGAGTGTGCTGCCGTCAGGGGAGAGCAGCATCTCCCGCAGGCGCAAGGGCATGGTCGCCGACCGTGCATCAGGCGCCACGCGAGGCGCGTCCAGGAGCGACCAGTCCGTCGTGCTGAGGGCCCTGAGGCCGCCGTCGGCACTGGCCATGATGATCCGATCCCCGCGCGGATCGAAGCAGGCCCGCACGACGGTTGACACCCACGGGGCCGGCCCTCGTGGACGCGCGGGGTCGAGCGTCACGGGCGAGTCGCTGATCGCCACCAGCTGGCGTCCGTCGCGAGCGTCGAAGACGAAGAACTCGCTCGTGGTTCCACCGCCGCCAAACCACGCCACGCGCGAGGAGTCCTGGCTCCAGGCAAGGGCGGAGGTGTGTGTCGGGCCGGTGTTCTTCCGCCAGAGCGGAATGCCGAGCGTGACGTCATAGCACTCGACGCTACCCCAGGCGAAGGTCAGCACGCGGGTGCGGTCGGGGGAGAGGGGTCCGCGCCTTGCATAGTCGGCCGAGGAAATGACCCATGGCCGGCGCGGCTCGCGGAGCGAGACGATGTTGGTCCGGCCGGTCGCGTCGACGAC
The DNA here is from genome assembly GCA_964495635.1 of uncultured Phycisphaeraceae bacterium. Lineage (GTDB taxonomy): Bacteria > Planctomycetota > Phycisphaerae > Phycisphaerales > UBA1924 > JBBASU01. The sequence goes on along the minus strand of CAZBXF010000018.1, from coordinate 20,417 downwards.
GATGACACGGTCGTTCCCGGGTGTGAAGGCCAGGGATCGGACCGCGGCGTCACCCGCGAGGATCGTCATCGGTTCGCCGACGCGTGGGCGCTCGCCGGGCTCCACCGGGTAGACATGCACCGCGCCGCGCGTGTCGCCGACGGCGAGCACCGTCTGGTCCTCGGCGACGATGCCGCCACTCCAGAGTGCATCCGGCGCGGCACGCCGAGAATCCGCGACATCCACGCTCGACAGCCTGAGTCCCCACTCGATGCCGCTTCCACGCTCAAGATACGGCCGCTCGTAGCGGAGCCCGGCAAGGTCGACGGAGATGGGCCCGGCGTTGCGGCCGTCGAGCACGACGACCTCGGCCTGGAAGGGGCCCCGCTCGACAAAGACCGTGAGAACGACCGGGTGGCTGGCGTCGCGGCTCAGGATGACGTCAAGCCCCCTGATGCCCGTCTCGATGGGCATCCGCCAGAGGATCTGGCCGGTCCGGACGTCGACCATGGCGAGCTCGCGATCCCCCACAATGACAGTGTGGGGAGAGCGCTCGCCGCCGGCGGGTGCCATCATGAGCGGCCTGTGAACCTGCCATCGGACGCCCGGCGAAGGGCTGATGCGCCAGAGAACCGAGCCCGTGAGAGGGTCGGCCGCGACCGCCATGCCATCAGCGTCCACGCCCAGAACAAGCTTGCCATCAACGCTCGGAATGCAGCGAGCAAGGTCCAGCACGCGTTCGACGCGCTCCTCATCCACGTTCCAGACCAGCGTGCGGAGCGGGTTGGCGGTGGAGTCCGAGAGCGCCAGCGGAGTGGAGCCGATCATCGTGACGCTGCCCACGGGCTCGCCCAGATCGACAGGGCGTCCGGGATTGGCCGACCGCCACAGATAGCGCCACTCCCAGCCCCGGAGGTGCTCGGGTGCTTCCTCAAGGACCCGCCGCGCCCGGACCGCGTCTCCGGTGCGGAGGGCGCCGTCGGCGGCAGCGAGGGAGACGCGGTACTGACCGCGCTCGGCCTCCACCTGCTTCTTTTCAGCGATGGAGCGCTGGCGAGACTCCGCAACAAGCGCTCGCTCCGCACGCACATACTGCACGGCAGTGACGACTCCGGCCGCAAGGAGCAGCACGGTTGCGGCGCCCGAGAGGGCAGAGAGACCACGACGGCGGCGAACGAACTTGCGGATGACGTAGAAGGAGCTCGGCGGCCGGGCGAGGACAGGCTCGTGGCGCAGGCACCGTCGAAGATCCGCCGCGAGCTCGGCAGCGGAGGCGTAGCGGGCGCCGGGCTCCTTCTCGAGAGCCTTGCGCGCGATCGCGTCGAGGTCCGCGCGGAGCTCGCTGCCGGGACCCGGCGGGAGGGGATCAACGCGGGGTGGGTCCTGCTCCCGGATCCTCCTGGCGGCCTCGGTAAGGCTCGTGCCTCGCACCTCGATGGGGAGACGATCCGTCAGGAGCTCATAGAGGAGCACGCCAAGCGAGTAGACGTCGCCTCGCGTGTCGGCGTGGGCGTGGCTGGCGTCCATGGCGCTGTCGAGCGCCTCAGGGGGCATGTACCCCAGAGTTCCGATGATGCGCCCGGCGTCAAGGCTCAGGGTGGCGGAGGCGTCGGGGCTGGTGAGCTTCGCGACGCCGAAGTCCAGCACCTTGGGCTGGCCGATGCCGTCGGGGCTCGTCTCGACGAGAATATTGGATGGCTTGAGATCGCGGTGGATGACGCCTGTCTGGTGGGCGTGCTGGACGGCGTCGCAGACCCGCGCGAGCAGCTCGACGCGTGCGGACGCGGGAAGGCGCGCCTCCCGCGCGAAGACGGTAAGGGCGGGACCCTGCACATACTCCATCGCGAAGAAGGCTGCGCCCGTCGCGGGATCCGCGGCCGCCTCGAAGACCTGCGCAATGCCAGGGTGCTTGAGGCGTCCGAGCACCTCGGCCTCCTGGCGGAAGCGGCTGAGTGCGGCCCGTCCCGGCGTGGTCGACGAGAGCATCTTGATCGCCACGCGCCGCTGAGGGCTGGGCTGGATGGCCTCATAGACGACGCCCATCCCGCCCTGGCCGATGATCCCGACGATCCTGTAGGGACCGACATGATCCGGGAGCGGGCGCTGCGCGCCGCGCTCGTCGCGGGACACGGGCGTTCCGCCGGTGGTGAAGAACTCGGAGGTCATCAGCCGGTCGTGGAGGCGCCGGGCGAGCTCGTGGGCCGCCGCGGTTCCGCCGGCGTCCAGAACGGGAACGGTGGGCGACTCGCCCAGCAGGGCGCGGACCTCGGCGATGAGCTCGGGGTCGTCGGCGTGGACCTTCTCGATGTGGCGGATCAGCGCGGGGCCGTTGAGGTCTCCGGCCGCGTCGAGTGCCCGTGAGACACGCTGGTGGAGCGAGCTGCTGGCGGTGGTCGTCACGCGCCACTCACCTTCGGGCCCTGCCCGCCGCCGAGCCGCCGCGCGAGCCAGCCACGCGCGAGCGTCCAGTCGCGATCAGCGGTCGCGTCGGAGATGCCAAGCCACGCCGCGGCCTCCGGGTTGGTGAGACCTCCGAAGTAACGGAGCTCGACAACCTCCGCGGCACGCGGATACTCGCGCGCCAGGCTCTTGATGGCGTCATCCAGGTCGAGAATGTCCGCCTCACGCAGCGCATCGGGCGAGGGGGTGGGCTCCACCATCGCGACCATGGAGCGTGCGGCGGCATCGCCCGCCCCGCCCCGCTTCAGGGCGCGCTGGGCCCGTGCATGATCGATCAGCAGCTGACGCATCACCTTCGCAGCGACGGCCATGAACTGCGCGCGAGTCTTGCCAGTCGTGCCCGAGCCGGAGGCAAGGCGGAGAAAAGCCTCATGGACCAGGGCCGTGGGCTGGAGAGTGTGGGTGGCGCGCTCATCGCGGAAGAGAGCACCCGCCAGCGCTCGCAGCTCGCCATAGACCAGCGGGATGAGCGCCTCGATGGCAGAGCGATCGCCCGAAGCGAGCCTGTCGAGGAGCAGTGTGACATCCTGCGATTGGTTCATAGCCACCACACCCGAACTTCGACCGAAGGTTAGGCCGGCGAGGGTTGCGGGCCCCCGATCCGGTGTTTCCACCTGCCCTTCCGAAGGGCCTGCGAGAAAATTGGCATCGGCATGAGGCGACACGCGCGTGAGTTCCGCCGGTAAGGATGAGCGGGATGGGCCGTGGGTGCCGACGCCGGCACCACCCACCCCGCACCAGACCCAGCCCGACCCGGAAGGTCGAACCGAGGCCGCGTGTCCCCACGCGTGCCGGGAGGTATCTCATGCTCGCTTTCAACGCTCGATCCGGCCTCGTCCGCACTCTGATCGCCACCGTTGGTGTCGCTGCCGCGATGCCCGCGATGGCGCAGGTGGGCACCTCGTTCACATACCAGGGCACCCTGGACGTCGACGGCGCCCCTGCGACCGGTGTCTACGACCTGCAGTTCGGGCTCTTCCTCTCGGCATCCGGCGGAACTCCCGTGGTGACCTCGTGCGTGAACGACGTGACGGTGGCTGACGGGCTGCTGATGGCGACCGTCGACTTCGGCGCACAGCCCTTCCTTACCACCACGCCGATGTTCATCGGCGTGCGCGTCCGCCCGGACGCCGCCAACGGAACCTGCGACTTCACCAACCCGAGCTTCACGACGCTGACCACGCGCCAGCGTGTCGCGCCCACGCCCCTCGCGGCCCAGCTCCGCAACGTCTTCGTCGACGCGAACGGTCGCGTCGCGGTGAACGGCAGCAACCCCTTCGCCCGCCTCGAGGTCCAGGGCGGTGCCGACGCGGGCGGCCAGAACAACCCGATCGCGCAGTCCTTCGCCTGGCGCAACAACGGCTTCCGCCACTTCATCAGCACCCGCCACGACGCCGCGCCGGGTGGCGGCAACGGCATCGACTTCTTCGTCAACACCAGCAACCAGTTCAACGGCTCCTCGATCCCCGGCACCGGCAACGTCCTGGCGCTCTCGGTCTCGGCCGCTCAGGACGGCTCCATCGGCGTCCGCAACAGCAACCCCACCGCCCCCGTGTCCATCACCGGCTCGACCGGCGGGCCGGGCTCGAGCGACTCGCTCCTCTCGCTCCGCAACGCTCAGAACGCCGAGCGCTGGAACGTCAATCTCAAGGACAACGAGCTCGTGTTCTGGGAGACCGGCTCGAACCTCGCCCGCGTCCGCATGGGCACGTCGAGCGCCAACGCCCTCCGCGTGAACGGCACGACGACCACCACCGTCCTCACCATCACCGGCGGCTCGGACATCGCCGAGCCCTTCAACGTCACCGGCGCGGACGAGATCCGGCCGGGCATGGTTGTCTCGATCGATCCCGCTCGCACCGGTGAGCTCCGCGTGACGACCGGCGAGTACGACGCGACCGTCGCTGGCATCGTCTCCGGCGCCAACGGCGTGAACCCGGGCCTCACGCTCACGCAGGAGGGCTCGGTCGCCGACGGCAAGCACCCCATCGCCCTCACCGGGCGCGTCTGGGTCCTGGCGGATGCGAGCCGGGCTCCCATCGCCGCGGGCGATCTGCTCACGACCTCGGCGATTCCCGGACACGCCATGAAGGTCCTGAACCGCGAGCGCGCGGGCGGCGCGACCATCGGCAAGGCGATGTCCTCGCTCGACTCGGGCACGGGCTACGTGCTCGTCCTGGTCAACCTGCAGTAACACCCAACTCACCGCGCCGCCCGCAGACGCGGACGGCGTGGCTTGCCCCCAGGAGCGTCCCGCTCCCGCCCGCTCGACACCGAAACCAGCCTTGTGGAGTTCCCGTCCATGACCACCGCCCGCACCATCCTGACCGCCGCACTGCTCCTTGCCAGCGTCGGCTCCGGCGCGCTGGCCCAGCCTGACTCAAACGTCGGCCCCGGCGAGCGGCGCCTCAACGACTTCGTCTTCAAGGCGGCCCACAACTCGTACGAGCGCTCGGAGCCGATGAACCAGCAGATCCAGACCTACAGCACGTACTTCCTCGAGCTCGACATGTTCTGGGATGACGGTCCGGGCACGATCATGGTGGAGCACTTCTGCCAGAGCGCCCACAACGCCCGCACGCTCCTCGAAGAGCTGCAGGAGATCGCGCTCCCGACCGCGGGCCAGGACGACCGAGTCGTCGTCGTCTACCTCGAGATGAAGGAGGCCGACGGTCCGTGCTACCAGGACTGGCCCTCGCGCGACCTCTACCGCCTGCTCATCACCAACATGCTGTCGCAGACCCTCGGCCTCGACAACATCTACCCGGCCGACGAGTTCAAGAACCTGGACCAGTACCACTGGCCGAGCATGCAGGAACTCAACCGTCGCGGCTACCGCTACATCGTCATCCTTGACGAGATCGTGCGGGCCGACTCCGACCTCTTCTTCGGCGTCACGACGGACTCCACACCCTCGGGCGTCCGGCCCAACACGGTTCTCATCAACCAGGACAACGGCGCCGACGACGGCCGTCGCAACGCCTTCCGCGACACCATCGGCCCCGGATGGCTCAACCGGGTCTACTCCGACCGCGACCTGTGCTCGCTCAACGACGGCGCGTACTGGAATGACTCCGTCGCGCGCGGGTTCAACTACATCGGCACCAACTGCGTGAACGACCCCGACACGATCACCGACACACGCATCCACTCACCCTCGCCGCTCTTCGTGATCCCGTCCTTCCCCGGCACGGCTTCGTGGGGCACCTGGGACGACCCGATGACGAGCATGACCGCCGCCGCAAGCCGCGTCTCCGCCGGTGTCACCATCTCCGCCTTCACCGGCACGTACGACGTCCCCAACGCAACGACCTGGAGCAACTCGTTCACCATCAAGGCACGTGGCGGGCCCGTCACCATCCGGTGATCTCCGCCCCCCTCCCGGGACGCCCCGAGCACGATCCCACCCACTCGCGATCTCGCTGGAAGCCACGCCATGAATCCACTACACACCATGAAGACCCGGCCGTCCGCACGGCCCTCAACACTCCGGTTCTTCGCCGCGGCCAGCACCATCGTCCTGCTCGCCGGGATCGCTCAGGGCCAGACCTACCTTCGCGCCGCGTCGTGGTTCAACCCTTCAGGCGCGCCATCAGCACCCTACACCAACGTCTCCAGCGCCGTCTGCGTGCAGATGTCCTCGCCCGGCCAGGTGATCATCCAGCCCGGCACGATCTACGAGTCTGTCACGATCGACACGCCCACGACCTTCACCGCACCCAACGGCCCCGCCACCATCGACTCGCGATCGACCGCCACCACCACGATCCGCGTGGGCACATACAACGTCCGGCTGTGGCCCAGCTTCTTCCTGAGCCTCACGCTCGCAGATCAGGCCCGCGCCAACCTCATCGGACCGCGCCTCGACGCCGAGGACTGCGATGTCATCGGCCTGCAGGAGGTCTGGGACTACCGCCTCGACTCGCCCGATGCCTCCGGCTTCATCAACGCCCTGACGACCGGCTACCCCAACTCCTACTACGGCGATGTCTTCTCGGGAAACGCCAACAACTCCGGCCTGCTCACGATGTGCCGCTTCGGGATGTTCAATCGCTCCCAGGGCCAGTTCGCCGAGTGTGATGGCGACGACTGCAGCGCCAACAAGGGCTGGATCAGAAGCACCTTCATCAAGAACGGCTTCAATGTCACCGTCTACAACACGCACACGCAGTCCGGAAGCAGCAGCGGCAACCAGACCACACGCTCCGACCAACTGACGCAGATGGCCTCCGACATCCTGGCGTTCCGCATCCAGAACCCCAGCCACGCCATCATCGTCGTCGGCGACTTCAACATCAGCCGCAGCTCCGCCGAGTTCACCGGCAACATGAGCAACATCATGGGTGGGATCGCCGGCCTCTCCGAGGGCGGAACCAACCTCCCGTGCACCGACAGCTTCAGCAGCTGCACGTCCTGCTCCTCCAACACGATCAAGCAGATCTTCGGCAACGACCAGAACAGCACCATCCTCGACTACATCCTCTACGCCGGTTCATGGGATGGAACCGTGAAAGTCATCCCGACCGGCCACGAGGTCAAGACCTACAGGCGGACAGACGGCGGCGAGTGGTGCCGCAGCAGCCCGACCGGGTGCGCCAACGACCTTTCCGATCACGAAGCAGTCTTCATGAACTTCCAGCTGCGGCGCGTCACGCCGTAGTTCCACGCTGCTCCCGCCGGCATCCCCGCCCCACGACTGTCGTCCCCACGCACACACCCACACACGATCGAATCTGGAGGCATCACCATGAACCGCTCGCTCCTTGCTCTGGCCGCCCTCGCCACCGCGCTCTCCCCGGCCGCGTCCCACGCTCAGATCGTCTACATGCGCTCCGTGCCCACCTTCGACCCGAACGGCTCCTTCAACTTCCCGTTCGGGAACCTCCGAGCCTCGCTCTGCGGCTCGTTCCAGACGCCCGCCGACGTGCGCATCTCTCCCGGCACCTACTTTGAGGCGGGCACATACACCCGCGCTGCCACGCTCACCGCTCCTTCCGGCCCGGTGACGATCTCCTCGCAGGCCTCGGCGGTCATTCCGCTCCGCGTCATGTCGTACAACGTGCGCCTCTGGCCAGGGTTCTTCGTTGCCCAGACGCTCGCCGACAACGAACGCGCCGATTTCATCGGCGACCGCCTCGCCACCGAGAACGCCGATGTCATCGCGATCCAGGAATCCTGGGACTATCGCCTCGACTCGGTCGACGCATCGAGCCGCAACAACGCCCTCAAGGGCGGCGTCTACAACAACCAGTACTACGGCGGCGCGTTCCTTCAGGGCACCGACAACGTGAACTCCGGCCTCCTCACCCAGTCCATCCACGCCCTCTCAGGCGGTCAGCAGTTCCGCTACATCGAGTGCGACGGCTTCGACTGCTCCGCCTCCAAGGGCTGGACCCGCGTCACCTTCACCAAGAGCGGCATCCCCGTCACTGTCTTCAATACGCACACCCAGGCCGGCGACTCCTCGGGCAATGAACAGACCCGGGCCGACCAGATGACCCAGTTTGTGTCGGACATCGTCGTCTTCCGCAGCCTCAACCCATCGCACGTCATCATCGCCGCCGGCGACTTCAACGTGGACCGGCTCAGCGCCGAGTTCTCCTCGACCTTCGCGCCCCTCCTCCGCACCTCCGGCATGGCCGACGCGGCGCTGAACGAGCAGTGCTCGCCCCAGACCAGCGCCTGCACCTCCTGCCTCTCCAACACCATGAAGCAGATCTTCGGAGGCACCTCCAGCACGCTGCTGGACTACATCTTCTACTCGGCTCCCGCCGACGGCTCCGTCGAGGTCGTCCCGATCAACTACGCCGTCCGCCAGTACCGCCGCACCGACGGCGGCCAGTGGTGCCGCAGCACGGACCCCGTAGGCTGCACCACCGACTACTCCGACCACGAACCCGTCGTCGCGGACTTTGAGCTTCGCCGCCTGAACTGATCACGTGAGCACGTGAGCACGTGAGCACATGGTCACGTGACCACACAATCCCCGATCACCATATCCGTTTTCCATCGACTCCCAGAGCCGGGACCCCGCGGTCCCGGCTCTTGCTTTGCGAATGGAGTCCGAGCGCCGCGTGTCGGGCGTGCAAAGGCGTGTGCAAGATTGGGCGAAGTCGCACAGCCGCGGCCTCCAACCCCAACACGGCTCCGCCCGGGTCGTGTAGCGTGCGCCCCTCGCAGGAGATGCACGCCATGCAGACCGATCGTGCCATGACCGCGTCAAGCGCCATCACGACGACCACGTCCCCATCACCGCGCTCGCCCATGGGCATGGGCGCCTCCGCGCCGGCCCACTCCGAGGGCGAGCCGGGCTTCTATGGCGGCCCGCCGGGTGAGTTCGAGCTCATCCCGCGGACCTACTGGCCCACCACGATCTTCGTCCGCAAGTACCGCGATCACGCCCGCGACGCGGAGTCCATCATCCAGCACCTCTACGACATCAAGGCCGGCGAGACCAGGAACATCGCCAGCGGCGTGGCCCCCGGCATGAAGTCCAAGGATGGCCTCTTCGAGAGTCGCTTCGATCTCTTCAAGGAGACGACCCACGAAGGCCTCAGGCGCCTCGTCGCGTTCATCGAGTCCAGCGTCCGCAAGGCCGTCTGGCACGCCAACGGCCGCGCCGTGGACCCCAGACGCATCCAGGTCCAGTTCCTCGACTCCTGGTTCCACATCACCAACAACCTGGGCTTCCACGACGCCCACTACCACGGTGGTTGCTCCTGGTGCGGCGTCTACTACCTCCAGATCTCCGACGTGCCCACGGAGTACCCGGACCACGCACCCAACGGCGTGAATCGCTTCTACGCGCCGCGGTCGTCCGGCGGCCTGCTCGACGACTACGGCAACCGTTATCTCAACGCGGGCCACCTCGACGTGCCCCCCGTGCCCGGGACGCTGGTCCTCTTCCCCGCATACCTGCTGCACAGCGGCCTTCCCTACAAGGGCGAGAAGGACCGCGTGATCCTCTCCTTCAATTCCAGATCCACACTCGCCGACGCCTAGCGCCACGCGGGCTCACGAGTCACCCCTGCATCTTCCAGAGCTGGCGTACCGCCCCCAGCAGCTTCTCGATCGCCGCGGGCTCGACGCCGCGCTTCTCGAGCACGCGCCGCGCGAGCGCGACACCCGCTTCCCCTTCCTCAAACACAACAGTGCTCGCGCCGGCCTTGTCCAGCGTCTCTCGCTCCGCGAGGTAGCGTGCGCGCACGCTGATCTCGACCGTGGGATTGAGTTCCCTTGCCGCGAGCACGAGCGCAGCACGCCCCTCTGTGTGCGGGAGCGTCACCACCAGATGGGCCGCGGTCCGAAGGCCCGCCTGATCGAGCACCTCACGCCGCGTCGCGTCGCCATACACCGCCGCGTGCCCGGAGCGCGTGATGGCCTGCACCGTGTCGATGTTCATGTCGATGACGACGGTGCGCATGCCCGCGTCACGCAGCATCGCGTCAACGAGCCGCCCCACCGGGCCGTAGCCGACGATCACGGCCGTCGGACGGTCGTCGCCCGCCGAACGAGCCTCCATCGCCCTGTTCAGAGCCGCCACCCGGTGCGAGTGACGCAGGTCAAGCACCCGGCGCAGCCATCCCACCCGCTCCACAGCCGCCTCGATCCGGTCCAGCGACCGGAAGATGAGCGGGTTGATGGTGATCGAGATCATCGCCGTCGCCACCAGCACGTTCATCCCCTCCGGCGGCAGCAGGCCGTTGTCGGTCGCGACCTGGGCGAGAATGAACGAGAACTCGCCGATCTGAGCGAGGCCAATGGCCACCGTCAGGCCCGTGCGGATCGGATACCCGCAGAGCGCCACGATGACCAGCGCCGCCAGCGGCTTGAAGAGAAGCACCACCGCGAGCCCCGCCGCCACCATGTGCGGATTTGTCACGACAAACATCGGATCAAAGAGCATCCCCACCGACACGAAGAAGAGGACCGCGAAGGCATCACGCATCGGCATCGCATCCGCCGCGGCCTGGTGGCTCAGTGGCGACTGCGCCACCACCAGCCCCGCCAGGAACGCGCCCAGCGCCACCGACGCTCCAAAGAGCGTCGCCGATCCCACCGCGATCGTCACCGAAAGGACCAGCACCGTCAGCGTGAAGAGCTCCGCCGAGCGCAGACGCGCGACGCGAGCAAGAATCCAGGGCACCACGCGCGAACCGGCCAGCAGCACGATCGCCACCAGCGCCACCAGCTTCCCCAGCGCCCAAGCGATCGTCATCAGTCCAGACGGCGTTGCCCCGCCCTCAAGGGCCTGCACCGCAACCGGCTTGATCGCAATCAGCGGCACCATGACCAGCAGCAGCACCGTCATGATGTCCTCGACGATCAGCCACCCCACCGCCACGTGCCCGTGGCTGGTGTTGAGCATGCCGCGGTCCATCAGCACGCGAAGGAGCACGACCGTGCTCGCCACCGCCATCGCCATTCCGAGCATCACGCCCGCACGCAGCGGCCAGCCCAGCAGATAGAAGATCGCCACCGCCGCGAGCGTCGCCGCGAGGCTCTGCCCAATCGCCCCCGGCAGCGCCACCGACTTCACGGCCCACAGGTCCTTGAGCTTGAAGTGCAGTCCCACGCCAAACATGAGCAGGATCACGCCGATCTCGGCGAGCTGCTGCGCCAGCGCCACATCACCCACGAACCCCGGCGTGTGTGGACCGATGACCACGCCGGCAACGAGATAGCCCACGATGGGCGAGAGCCCAAGTCGCTGCGTGATGAGACCGAGGATCCACGCCGCAGCGAAGGCCGCCGCGATGGTGGTCAGGAGCGGCAAATTGTGCGGCGCGGCGGCCAGGACCATCGCCAGTGGAGCATCATGCATGCCCGGGGTTCCTTTCCGTTCTGTGCTGTTTCGATCCCCTGCCCCGCTGCCCCTCCCCCACCGTCGTGGCCGCAGATCGATCCTCAGCGGACCCCGTCACCGTAGAACTCCGCAAGCACCGCCTCCCACTCCGCCAGCCCGGTGACGGCGATGAACCTGCGCCGGACCTCGTCGGCCTGCGGGTGATGGGCCGCGAAGCGGATCCCGAACTTGCGCATCATCCGCCCCGTCACCTGCTCCCCCTGCCTGAAGCGGCGCGTGACGGCGAGCGAGAGCCTGAAGTGCTCGTGCAGCGCGCTGCGCTGCTCTGCGATCGTCGGCGCCGTCGGCTCGCGCCCGGCCATCATCTCCCGAGCCTGGCGGAAGATCCATGGATTCCCGATGCAGCCACGCGCCACCGACACGCCCGTCATCCCCGTGTACGCGATCATCCGGAAGATGTCGCCCACTTCCCAGATGTCACCAGAGCCCAGGATGATCTTGTCAGGGTGGCGCGCCCGCAGCTCCTTCAGGAAGGTCCAGCGGCTGGGCCCCACGTACTTCTGCTGCACCGTCCGCGCGTGCACCGTTGCGAAGGCGTACCCCATCCGGTACGCCGCATCGAAGATCACCTCGAAGTTCGCCGCCATCTCGGGGGTGTCATCAAAGCTCCGGCGCAGCTTCACCGTGCAGGGCACCTCGCGCGGCACCGCCTCCCGCACCTTCTCAAGAATCTCGATCGCGCCCGCGGGGTCCGTCAGCCAGTGCCCGCCGCGAGCCTTCTTCTCGATCTTCTTCACCGGACACGCGAGGTTCACATCGATCACCTCGAACGCGCTCCGGCCATGGCTCTGCCCGGGACCCGTGGGCCGTTCCGCGTCCACCCGCTCACCCGCGTCCATCACATCCAGCGGGTCACAGCTTCCAAAGCCCTCGGGGTCGCACGACTCCTCGCACGAGTCGCCGGCAGCTCCGCCCCCACCGCCGCCCATCCCCTTCTCATCCCCCAGCCCCTCGGTCGGATCAAACCGCCCGAGCTGGACGCCCCCCGGCAGCCGCAGGTGCATCGCGTCGCGCGCAAAGAGCGCCTCGCGCCCGGAGTACGCCAAAGCGCGGTACTGCTGATCGCCGCGCGAGCGCTGCTCCACCATCTTGAGTGCGCCCGCGGCCATCTCATGCGGATCACTCCCCATGATCTGACCCGCCAGCGGATGGTCCGCCGCGCCACCGGGGACGTTGTCGTGCAGGTCCCCCATGTCCGCCTTGTCGAAACCACGCCCGCCCGCAAGCAGGGTGCGATCCAGCAGGGCCTCGGTCACGCAGTACGGACATCCGTGCTGGCGGGCAATCAGCCGCATCGCCGCGTCGGAATAGCCCGCGAGCCCGGCCTGAAAGAACGGCGCATCAAACCCAGGCACCAGCGCCATGACCCGCGCATCCATCGGCCCCCCCGGACCCGCGCCGGGCCAGTCCCATTGCCCCGCGCCGATCGCCGCGGCCACTGCGCGAACGTCGATCGACTCCGCTCCCGGCGCAATCGCCGGAGTCGGTGCCGTGGCGTTGTTGTTGGGCATTTCGCCGGCCATGCCTGCCATGAGTGACGGTTACCTGAGCCGACACAAACCCCCGAGATGGCCGCTCGGTCGGGGTCGACGGCTCCGGGACCTCATGGGACGCGAGCCGCTGGCCCCGCCTCACATCGGCTTCTTGCTGATCGTCACGTCGTAGACGTGGAGCAGCTTTTCCTTGTCGAAGACCATCTCCTGCCGCGACGCACCGACGATGTCGTACTCCGTCGTCAGCTCGATCGCATCAACCGGGCAAGCCTCCTCGCACATGCCGCAGTAGATGCAGCGGAGCTGATCAATCTCGAACTTGGCAGGGTACTTCTCGCGGTCCTCCCACGGGCTCTCGGCAGCCTCGATGTGGATGCACTTGGCCGGGCAGATCGTCGGACACATCATGCACGCGACGCACTTCACCCGCCCCTGCTCATCGCGATTCAGGCGGTGCACGCCGCGGAAGTTGCTGACGTTCTGCCCACCCTCAAGAACAGGAAGGTGCTCGCGACGCACCTCCGGGTACTGCATCGTGCGGCTGGTCTTGCCCTGCCCGAAGCTGGTGAAGAAGTGGCGGAGCGTCGTCCCGAAGCCCTTGAGCACGCTGGGCACGTAGACGGCCTCCGTGCGGCTCATGGTGGGGACGGCAAGCTGAAGAATGTCCTGGTCGCGGATGGTCATGGGTCCAAAGTATACGCGCCGGACCGCGAGGCCCGATACCATCCTGCATGGCTCCGCCACGCCAGGTGCCTCTCTTTGACCTCGTCTCGAAGCGCCAGCCCGCGCCCGCTCCCGGCGCGGCCCCCCGCACGCAGACCAAGCCGACGGTGCGCCTCGAGGCCGCACCCTCCGCCGCGCCACCAGCCCCCATCCACATCGCCTCGCCACGCGCCGCCAGCGTCGCGCCCTCGCGAGATCCTGAGCCGCCCCGCACTTCCACCGATCCCGGTGGCGCCGCGACCCTGCCCCGGAACCAGGTCATCTGGATCGCGGCCGCCGCAGTTCTCGTCATCATCCTGGTTTCGTACATCATCGGTGTCAGCCTCGGCCGGCGCCAGGCAGAGACCAAGGCCGAGCAGGAACTCCGGCAGTTGCAGCCGCGGCCTGTCGAGCCGCTGGGTGACGGCGCGGCGTCGACCTTGTCCGGCGCGACACGCGAGGGTGCCCGTCCCGCTGGGCCAGCAACGTCCGAGAATCGCGCCTCCCCCGCCCCGGGCGGCGTGACACAGATCCGCCCCGCCCCGGCCAAGCCCGCGCCCATGTCCGCCACGCGACCGGCCATCCGGGCCGTCGGCCAGCCACAGACCGATCCACGCGAGGTTGATCTCAACTACCTGGCTCTGGCCAACTTGAACGAAGAGGACACCCGGGCAGCCATCGCCTACCTCGGGACCCATGGCCTGGACGCCTTCGCGATCCCACTGGAAACCGGCACCGGCACTGCGAATAATCGAGGCCCGTCCTTCCGCCTCTTCGCGCTCCCCGGCATCACCGCCGAGGAGTTCAGGCAGCGGAAGACGAGCAGGACCAACCTCGAGGCCGCAGTGTTGCGACTCGGGGAGCAGTGGCAGAAGCAGGAACGCGGCCCTTCAAACTTCTCCAAGCCCGGCTGGGAGAAGTACACGGGCCGGTAGCGGCAGAACTTGAACACGCCGACGACCTCGGCGAGCCAGCAGTTGATCCAGAAAGGGTGGAGTCCATGAGCCTCGATCGTTCCCTCAAAGTCTCGGCCAACCTCGCCGGCAAGCGTTCCGTCCTGACCCGCGCCGAGCGCATCAGCAAGCTCACCGCCGACAAGAAGTTCGACCCCAAGAAGGACAAGGCCCTCGGCCTCGCCAAGACGCTCGTCGGCAAGTAGGTCGCTGGCAGGAATCGGTCAGCGCGCCACTCCGCGCTGCCGCCGAGTCCGACCCGCCACACCCCCACGCACCGACCCGTCCCAACTCTTCCAAGCCTCCGCCCGCCGCGCTCCAAAGGTGGTGGGCGGCTTCGTTTTTGCGATTCTCCATCCCACGACAAAGCCAACAATCACCACCACGATGAAGGTCCAGAATTTGGCCCTTTAGCCATTTGACCCTTTAGCCATTTGGCCAACCGCGCCCCCACTCCACGGAAAGCACAGCATGTCCAAGCCCGACGGTTTCAAGAAGTACCAGCGTTTCTTCGAGCGTGCTCCCTCGCTGGTGGTGGAGTGGAACGACGACAAGACCGACGCGCAGGGCTGGCTCTGCATCGATTCCCTCCGAGGCGGCGCCGCAGGCGGCGGCACACGCATGCGCGACGCGGGCTCACGCGAAGAGGCCGTCTTCCTCGCCAAGACCATGGGCGTCAAGTTCCGCGTCTGCGGCCCCGAGATCGGCGGCGGCAAGTCCGTCATCCGCTTCGACCCCCACGCTCGCCCCAAGGAAAAGCGCGGCGTCCTCGAACGCTGGTACACGCATGTCGCCCCGCTCCTCCGCGAGTGCTACGGCACCGGCGGCGATGTCAACGTCGATGAAGTCTCCGAAGCCACCGCCATCACCAGCCAGGTCGCCGGCATCAGCCATCCGCAGGAAGGCATCTGCCGCGGCCACATGAGCAAGGTCGATGGCGAGAAGGTCGAGCCCAAGACCAAGCGGCTCAAGGACGGCTGCGAAGCGCTCGTGACGCTCCCCGATCTTCCCGGCCCCCGCGAGGGCGGCGCGTGGACCATCGCCGATGTCGTCAC
Source organism: uncultured Phycisphaeraceae bacterium (assembly GCA_964495635.1). Classification (GTDB taxonomy): domain Bacteria; phylum Planctomycetota; class Phycisphaerae; order Phycisphaerales; family UBA1924; genus JBBASU01. Next base: position 4,909 of record CAZBXF010000018.1, on the reverse strand, counting down.
CGGCTACGGCGTCGCACGCTCGCTCGAGCACTACTACCAGCGCCGCGGCATGCCAATCGCGGGCCAGCGCGTCGTCGTTGAGGGCTTCGGTGCCGTCGGCGCCTTCGCGGCGTACTACCTCGGCAAGGTCGGCGCCAAGCTCGTCGCCACCAGCACGCGCGGCGCCGACGGCTTCCGCGTCGCGATCGCCGAGGAGGGCCTCGATGTCCCGGGCCTGATCGCAGGCCGCGACGGCACGCACCTGGGCAAGCCCAAGAAGACCTCACCGATCTTCAAGAGCGAGGACGCCTCCGAGATCTTCGACATCGAGGCAGACATCTTCGTCCCCGCCGCGGCGTCGCACACCGTGGATGCCAAGCGCATCAAGCAGCTCCGAAAGGCCGGCGTGCGCGTCTGGAGCTGCGGCGCCAACAACCCCTTCTCCTACAAGACCAGGAAGCCCGACGTCGTGAAGTGGGTCGAGGAGATGAGCGACCTCCAGCGCAAGGCCGACAAGCACTTCGCCATCATCCCCGACTTCGTCGCCAACTGCGGCATGGCCCGCACCTTCGCCTACCTCATGGCCAGCGGCGCCAAGACCGACCAGGCCTCCATCCTCGCCGACACCGCCCACGCCATCGACACCGCCATCGACCGCATCCTGAAAGGCCACGACCAGGAATCAGGCCTGCTCGCGAAGGGCTACGAGACGTTCCTCACCGAGTAGAGAAGGGGCTGGGGATCGGGGACTAGGCACTGGTGTCCGGGTAGTCTGCTTGGGTGGTGTGCTTGGGTGGTGTGCTTGGGTGGTGTGCCGGTCCCCGGCACTCCTTCCGAGCTGACGTGCACAAGCACGCGGACCATCGCCCGACGCCAGAGTCCACGACGAGTCACCCCATCAACTTCGCGGTGATGCAAGCAAAGAGTGCCGGGGACCGGCACACCACCCAAGACTTAGCACCGGGAGATTCAACCCCAGTGCCCACTCCCCAATCCCCAGTCCCTGCTCCTCACACCCCGCAGTTCCCCGTCACCACATACGCCGCGAGGATCTGTGCGTCTGTCAGATCTGCGTTCTCATCGCCGTTGAGGTCCCCATCGAGCCAGTTGGACTCGGGTGTGAGCAGTCCGATGAGGACTTGGGTCATGAGCTGAGCGTCGGTCAGGTCGACGGTCTCGTCCTGGTTGAAGTCGTAGCCGCAGCGGTTGCACTTGGGGTTGGTCGGTGCAAGGACGGTGAGTATTGCACCGTTGCTGATCATGGCACCGCACGCGTTCGCGACGATGCAGTCGTACACATCGCCATCGGTGGGTTGGACATTGGAAAGCACGAGGTTGGCGGTGCCGGCGGACGGGTTGGCGACGGTGCTGATCGGCGTGGTTCCCTTGCGCCATTGGTATGTGAACGGACCGCTCGTAGCGGGTCCGACGGCGACAGAGAAACTCGCGGTGCCCGAAAGGCACGTGGTCGCTGGCTGGACGGTGCCATCCTGTTCAATGTTGGCCGGGCATTGAACAACTCTAATTGACTTGAAGTCTTCACCCGGCATCACGTCGCTGGCAAAGAGGCGCGCCGAGAACGTCCCTGACCCAACCCTTGCCGCCGTGAGCGTTCGGACAACACTCCCGCTCGCGCCCGGCGGAATAGTCCCCAGCGTAATCTCCTCTTCGCTAGCCGTGCCATTGATGAGCAGCTCGGAGTCGCCGGAGAGCCTCAGCGTCGCCCCGGTGAGCGGCGTCGGGAGCGGGTTGGAATAGGTCACGGTCGCCACGACTTGATTGCCAAGCCCCACACGGTCCGCCGGCGCGAGCGCGACCGTCATCGGGAGCCCGTGGATCACGACGACACGCTCCTTGACCCGGATACGATCGTCATGGACGCGGGTGACCACCACGAAAAACTGGATAAACTCGGTCATGCCGATCCAAGGCTGGACCAATTCCCACGCGGCGTCGGCGTGCACGATGACCTCGCCGCCCGCCGCGATCGTCAGTGAGTCGGTGCGCGGCCCCATCACAATTCCGAACTGATCGCCGTTGTTGGCCGTCGCCGCCACGTGGACGTAACAGGTAAAGTCGCGCGTCACCACGTCCGTGTTGCGGATCACGATAACGGCGTGCAAGGGCACGCCCAGCGGCGAGCCCGGTTCGGTGATGACCTCAACCTCCGGCAAGTCGCGCGGGTTGATTGTGGTCTCTGGTTCCGCGAATGACGCCGTGATGCCCGAGGACAGCCCCTCGGCAACGGACTTGTTGCCCCCCAGCGTGCCCAGGTCCTGCAGGCCGCCGCTGGGCTGCGCCAGAGCGACGAGTGGCGTCAAGGCCACGAGTTCAAGACACGCGAACCCAGCGATCCATCGAGCGCTCGAAGACCGCAACCACGCATGCGCCAGCGACCAAGCGTCCGTCATCATCCACCTCCAATCGGCGCGCAAGTTGCCCTGCACCACACGCCGACGCCTCATCGGGATGCCCCAACCAGAACGCTCCGGTGCGAGTGCTCGCTGAGACCATGGTAGAGGCCTCCGGCGCGCCGGCGTTTCGCGCAGGAACACAATCTCGCGAACAATGGCGTTGATGAGGTCCGTCGTCCACCCGAGCACGACGGGCACGACGGGCACGACGGGCACGACGGGCATGCGAAGCAGCCTCCCTGCCGCACTCACACCCCGCAGTTCCCCGTCACCACATACGCCGCGAGGATCTGCGCGTCCGTCAGATCCGAGTTCTCATCGCCATTGAGATCACCATCGAGCCAGTTGCTCTCAGGCGTGAGAAGCCCGACGAAGACCTGCGCCATCTGCTGCGCGTCTTCGAGGTTGATCGCGTCGTCGTCGTTGAAGTCGTAATCGCACGGCGAGCCCGGCGGCGTGACCACCACGCTCGCGGCGGTGCTGAGTGCGACGCCGCAGGCGCTGGTGAACTCGACGCGGAACTCGCCCGCGTCCGACGGCGCAACGCCATCGATCGTGAGGACCACGGGGCGCGCCAAGGAATCCAGCGTGCCCGAAGCGCCGGCCACCACGCCGCCGCCGGGCGACGCGCCGCCCGCACCGTTCGCGAGCGGCACGCCGTTGCGTGTCCAGCGATAGGTCACATCGCCATAGCCACTCGCGATCGTCGCGCTGAGCGTCACGCGGCCGCCGATCTCGGCGCTTGCGTGGCTCGGCTGCCGCACGATCCAAGGCTCGCGCGAGAGGGCCCACCTGGCCCAGTGCGCGTTGTTGCGGCTGTCAACAACGTTGAAGTTGCCGCCGACCACCACCTCGCGCCCGCGCCAGTTCGCGAGGCTCGACGCACCGCGGTCGAGGCCCGTGCCGAGGCGTTGCCAGAGACCCGCACGGCGGATGGCGATGTTGGTCGCGACGCCTCCGGGCACTTCGAGGAAGAAGGTGCCGCTGACGGCGAAGTCATCGGCGCCAAGGGCGACGATCGAAGAGACCGAGGAGATGACCGATCCGGGCGCGTCACTCCACACCGGCGACCACGCGGCACCGTCCCAGCGTGCCAGGTCGTTCGCCGGTTGACCGCCCGCGAGCGAAAACTCGCCGCCGACGATGAGGCTCCCGTCGGCGAGACGCGTGATCGCTCTGACCGTCGCGTTCGTGCCTTCGAGACCCAAGCCCAGCGCACTCCATGCAACTCCGTCCCATCGCGCGATCGGCCCCGTCGCAACGCCGCCCGCCGTGGTGAAGAACCCGCCGACGATCACGCCGCCGTCTGCGTCGATGGCAATGGCCCGGACGGAGCCGTTCACGCCGCTGCCGAGCGCGCTCCAGGAAGTCCCGTCCCACATCGCGATGCGGCTCGCGGGAAGGCCGCCCGCGACGGTAAACACGCCGCCCGCAAACACGCGGCCGTCATCATCAATGGCGATCGCATCGACACTCCCGTTGACGCCGCCCCCGGGCACGGACCATGCCGCGCCGTCCCAGCGTGCGATGTGACTGGCGGCGGCCTGTCCCGCCAGCGTGAAGATGCCGCCCGCGTAGACGTCCCCGCTGGGCGCGGTCGCGACGGCGCGGACCTCATCGTTGATGCGGCTGCCGAGGCCCGTACCAAGCGCGTGCCACGCCTCACCGTCCCATCGTGCGATGCGATTGGCGGGAAAGCCGCCGGCGCTCGTGAAGAATCCACCAGCGATGAGATCGCCGCTCGGTGTTGTCGCCCACGCCCTGATGTCGTCGTTGGGTGTGGCGCCAACCGGCGACCACGCGGCACCGTCCCAGAGGGTCACACGCCCCACTTGGAGGGTAGAGATTCGGTTCATCGCACCAATGATGTCGCCACAGGCCCAGACTCGACCATCGGGGAGCAGATCAAGCTCAAAGACATTTCGGTACACACCAAGTCCAAGCCGCTGCCACGCGACACCGTCCCAGCGGATGATGTTGGCACCCCCGAACGCGCTGAGCCTCCCGGCCACCAAGATATCGCCGTTGGGCAACTCAACCAGCCCGCCGACCTCGTCAGGATCGAAACCCGACTGCACCGGGATCCCCGGCGTGAACGCGGACCATGTGCTGCCGTTCCAGCGTGCGATCGACCTCGCTGGAACGGCCGAGATCGATCTGAAGGTGCCTCCCGCAATGATCTCGCCTGTGCTGGTTTCAAGCAGCTTGTAGACCGAGCTGTAGGTGGCGGTCGCAATCGAGGTCCACGCCGCACCATCCCATCGATAGACCACATCGGTGTTCTGCGTACCTTGGCTCGGTCCGATGCAGCCAACCACCACCTCGCCACTCTGCCGCACAAGAATGTCTCGCACCGCGAATGGCACCCCAGCCCCCATCGCAGACCAAGTCGCGCCGTTCCAGATCGCGACAGCACTCGCGGCGACGCCGCCGGCACTCGAGAACCCTCCGCCCACCATGATGTCGCCCGACGGAAGCTGCTCGATGGCGTAGATCCTAATCCAACCCAAGCCACT
>CAZBXF010000017.1:0-28589 GCA_964495635.1 uncultured Phycisphaeraceae bacterium | reverse complement strand
GCGCTCCAGGACGAGGCCGCGGCGCTGATCGTCATCGGCGGCAGCGTCGGCAACGGCGGCGTCGATGTCACGGGCACCATCACGGCCGACGGCACCGACGGCGTCCGCGATGCCTTCCTGATCCAGAACACCGCCGGCCAGATCGTCCTTGCCTCCGGCAGCACGCTCGTGGGCGAGCAGACCGACGCGACCATCTCCATCAGCGGCACAGACCTCCAGGTCGGCGGCATCATCCAGACCCGCGGCGGAGCCGTGACCCTCACCGGCCCCATCACCCTCACCAGCGCCCTCGCCACCATCGACACCACCGCCGTCGGCCCCACGGCCACCGGCGGCAACATCACCTTCTCCTCGACAGTGAACGGCCTCGCGGCGGGCTCCAACGGCCTCACGCTCCACGGTGGCACGGGCGGCACCGTCCAGTTCGGCGGCGCTGTCGGCGCCGGGACGCGCCTGGGTGCGCTCACCGTGCAGGACGCCCTCAACCTCAGCGCCTCTTCGATCTCGGCGTCGCTCGTCTCCATCACGCAGACGGCCAGCGCCGCGGCCTCCACGTTCTCCGGCGCCCTCAACACCAACGCCGCGGGCGGTGTCTCGCTCACGGGCTTTGACTTCGACCTCGATGGCGGCGTCACCACCACCAACGGCGGCGACCTCACGATCGCGAGCGGCGCGGGCGGGCTGGTCCGGATCCGCAACAGCGCGGCGAACGTCAACGGCAACTTCGCCAAGTCCGGCGCGGGCGCGACCCAGCTGGGCACGAACATCACCGCCGCCGGCACCGGCGGCATCTCCTTCGCCGGCGGCGCGACGACGCTCACGGCGACCCCGGGCCCGGTGGTGCTCACGGTGACGAGCGCCGACGCGCCCGTGACGATCAACACGACCGTGGATGGTTCGTCCGCCGCGGCCAACGACTTCCGGATCACGGCGGTCGACGGCGTCGTCACGCTCGGCCAGGACGTCGGCGGCACAACCCGCCTGCGCGACTTCCTGATCTCGGGCTCCGGCCAGATCTCCTCGAGCGGCACGATCCGCGGACGCAACCTCGACTTCACGAGCACCGGCAACGGCACCACGACCTTCGGCGACGTGCTCCTGACGACGGTCAACGCGACGGGCAACTTCATCTCGACCGGCGGGCGTGACTTCATCTCCACCGGCGCGACCTTCGCCGGCGCGACCCTGGGGATCCAGTCCACGCGTGAGGTCCGCACCGGCGGCCTCGCCACCGGCACCATCGTTGATCTCACCAGCGCCCTCGTGAACGTCAACGGTGGCGGCGCGGGCGGGACCTTCTCCACCAGCGGCGGCGCCGTCAACATCAACTCCGGCGTCGCGGTTGGCAACTTCTCGAGCACGGGCACGACCTTCACCAAGAACGCGGGCTCCTCGATCGTCACGACCTCGACGATCTCGGTCGTTCACACCACCAGCATCGTGACCGACGGCCTGCTCAACGCCGGCTCGACCCTCACGCTGACGGCCCCGGCGATCACGGCCAACGCGGGCCTGACGTCGACGGGCCTCATGGACATCAACGGCGGCTCGGTGGACCTCAACACCGTCGCAATCTCCGCCGGCAGCTTCGACAGCAGCGGCACGACCTTCACCTCCGGCGCCGGCGCGACGGTCACGACCACCAACGGCGGCATCATCATCAACCACACCGGCGCCGTCATCGCGGGGGCCGCGCTCGCGAGCAACACGACGCTCGCGGTCACCTCGCCGGTCTCGATCGCGATCAACGCCGGCGCGACCGCCGCAGGCCTGATCGACCTCAACGGTGGCTCGGTCGCGCTCGCGAACAACGCCGTCTCGGGCGGCAGCTTCGACAGCAGCGGCACGACCTTCACCTCCGGTGCCGGCGCGACGGTCACCACGACCGCCGGCGGGATCGTGATCAACCACACCGGCATCGTGACGACCAACGCGCTGCTCTCGAGCAACACGCTGATCGACATCGACTCGCCCGTGCTGACGACCATCAACGCCGGCGCGAACGCGACCGGCGGGATCGACATCACCGGCGGCGACGTGACGATCTCGAACACGCCCATCACCGCCGCGACGTTCACGACCAACGGGCTGAACTTCGTCCTCGTCACCAACACCGGTGCAACGATCACCACGACAGGCGCGATCTCGATCACGCACTCGATCATCACGACCAACGCCGCCCTCTCGGCGGGCCCGAGCATCACGCTCAACGGTCCGCTGGGCATCACCGTCGCGGGCGGAGCCTCGGCCGGATCCGTGACGACCACCGGCGGGCCGGTTGCGATCAACAGCGCCATCACCGCAACCACCTTCACCAGCAGCGGCACCTCCTTCAGCAGCAATGCCAGCGGCGACATCAGCGCCACGGGCCTCGCCACCATCACCCACACCGGCGACGTGACGCTCCTGGGCGACATCACCTCCGCCGACATTCAGGTCCGCTCCGGAACCGACGGCTCGGGCAACATCACCTCGACCGGCGCCCGCTTCGCCGGTACGGAGATCGTCCTCGACGCCGGCGCCGCCAGCGGCAACGGAGCGCTCCTCCTCGACGGCGCCACCACGTTCCGCGACCTCGCGGGCACCGGCAACCCGGACGCCCTGACGCTCCGCCAGGATCTCTCCTTCGGTGATGCGGATCTCCCCGCACAGTCGCAGTTCGGCGCGATCTTCAACTGCATGGCCTACACGATCGAGTCCCGCGCCGGGACCGTCACGATCAACACCGCCTCCAAGGTCGCCAACACCGCCCTCACGCTGGTCGGAACCAGCGTCACGATCAGCACGGGCGGCCCGCTGTCGCTCTGCTCGCTGAACGCCACGGGCCTCACCAGCGTCGGCAACTCCATCACGACCAGCAGCGGCGATCTCGTCTTCACCAACCGCGTCACGCTCACGGGCGACACGGAGTTCAACGCCGGCAACTTCCTCGTCGCGCTCCTCGGTGGCGCCGATGCCGGCACGTCGAACCTCACCCTGACCGCCGACGAGATCAACATCGGCAACGACGGCAGCCAGGGCCTCACCGGCACGGGCATCCTGACGCTCCAGCCCGGCAAGGACGCCACCGCGATCCTGCTCGCGGGCTCCGGGCCCGACGTTGCCAGCCAGCTCGACCTCTCCACGAGCGACCTCGCCAACGCCCAGAACAACGCCGGCTGGTCGCGCCTCATCATCGGCCGCACGACCGGCACCCACGCCATCAGCACCGGCGGCGCTCTGACGCTCAACCAGCGCACCCTGATCCAGTCCCCCGCGGGTGCCGGCGCCATCGCCCTCAACCACGCCGTGCAGGGCAACTCCGCGGGCCAGCTCGAGTTCGACGCGGGCTCGGGGAACATCACCCTCGGGGCCGACGTTCAGACCGTGGGCGGTGAGATCCGCTTCCGCGACGAGGTCCGCATCGCGGCCTCGAGCGTCTCGCTCGGCAGCCAGGGCGGCAACATCAACTTCGACGCCGCGGTCGAGGGGGCCGGCGCCGGCGGGCAGAACCTCTCCATCAGCTCCGGCTCGGGCTCCGTCAACCTTCCGGGCGGCGCGGGCGTCCTCACCAGCCTCGGCTTCCTCGGGATCGACGGCGCCGCGATCAACGCCAACGACACGCTCCGGGCCAACGCCATCACCCTGACCGGCGGGATCGTGGCCCTCCAGGGCGTGACGACGCTCGTCGGCGACTTCGTGAGCAGCGGCTCGACCTACTCCTCGGGCGCCGTCACCTCGGCCGGCAGCATCCAGCTCAACCACACCGGCGACATCAACGCCCTCGGCCTCCTGACGGCCGGCTCCTTCATCACGACCAGCGGCGCCGTCACCTCCCTCTCGCAGGGCGCGGCCAGCGTCGGCGGCCAGCTCCACACCGCCACGTCCCTCCGTCTGTCGGGCGATCTCACCTCGAGCGCGGGCGGCGCCATCGACGTCAACGCACCGCTCCTGCTCCTGGTCAACGGGATCGACGTGACCACCAACGGCGGCGCCGCGTCGGACGACATCTTCTTCCGCTCGACCATCGACGGGCAGGGCTCGCCCTTCTCGCTCACCGCAAACGCGGGCAACCTCGGCAGCGTCGTCTTCTCCGGCACCGTGGGCGGCGCGCAGGCACTCTCCACGCTCGCCGCCACCGGCACGAGCATCGACCTTGACGCCCCGGCCTTCAGCGCCGCGACCATCGCCTTCAACGGCCCCGTGAGCGTCTCGAACTCCGCCGTAACCGTCGCGGCCAGCACGTCGGCGACCTTCGCCGGCGCGATCGATTCCCAGTCGGGCGAGACGAACCAGCTGGTCATCAACAGCCCGAGCACCACGCTGTCGGGACGCATCGGCGCCAACTCGGCCCTCTCGCGCCTCGCGACGGACGCCGCCGGCACGACGTTCGTCGGTGGGGACAGGATCGTGACGACCACGGAGCTCCTCTTCCAGGATCCGGTGATCCTGACGAGCGACGTGGTGATCGAAGGCGGGACGGGCACCGTCAACTTCCAGAGCACGCTCGACTCGGACACGAACCTCGCCCGTGCCGTCACGGTCGCAGCCTCGACGATCCGCCTCGACAGCGCCACAGGCGGAAGCCAGGCGCTGGCATCGATCGTCGCCTCCGGCGCGAACATCACCACCGGCAGCGTCACGACCACCCGCGGCCAGACCTACACACCCACGACGCAGATGACCCTCGCCGGGGATCTGCGGTCGGTCGTCGCCGGGCCGATCTCCGTCAACGGCCCGCTCGTGCTCGCGGCCGACGGCCTCGACATCGTGACCAACGGCGCCTCCGCCGATGACGACATCGTCCTGGGCGCCGTGAACAGCAGCACGGGCACCAACCGCGGCCTCACGCTCAACGCCGGCAACCTCGGCGGCGTCGTCCTCGACGGGAACATCGGCCAGATCGACCGCCTCGGAGCCGTGTCCATCTCGGGCGCCATCACCGAGATCCGCACCCCCGCACTCTCGGCCAACGCCTGGACGTTCAACGGTCCCGCGACCGTCTTCGAGCTCACGAACATCACCGGCGACACCGTGGACTTCACGCGGCTCGTCACGCTCAACGCCGGCACGACCGTCGTCGGATCGGGCGCCTCTGGACGCGTCACCTTCGGCGGCGACATCCTCTCGCCAAACGCCCGCAACGCCCTGACCGTCAACGCCATCACCTCCGTGTTCAACGGCGTGGTCGGCGGCGTGGGGAGCGAGCTGGGCGACTTCAGCACCGACGCCGCAGGCACCACCACCCTCGGTGGTGGCTCCATCAACGCCAACGGCAACATCGTCTTCGCCGACGCCGTCGAGCTCACCCGCGACCTCACCATCACCAACAGCAACTCCGCCGGCCAGGTCTCCTTCCAGACCGTCATCTCCTCGGGCAGCAACCGCGCTCTGGTGGTTGACGCGCTGGCCCCGACCTTCTTCCGCGCGGCGGTGGGCGGGACCAACTCCGCCCAGAACCTCGCCTCGCTGAGTGTTTCCGGCGGCGGCACCACCGAGGTCGCCGGGGCCATCAGCACGACCGGCGGCCAGACCTACTCCGACGCGATGCGCTTCGCAGGCAGCCAGACCCTCGCCGGCAACTCCTTCACGTTCAACTCCACCGTCAACGCCAGCAGCAGCAACGTCGGCACGCTGACGCTCAACTCCGCCGCCAACGGCGACACCACCTTCAACGGCCTGGTGGGCAACGAGACCCCGCTCCGCATCGTGACCAACGACGGCGGCCGCACCCGCATCGAGACCAACATGACCCTCAGCTCGGGCGCCGACTTCGGCGACGACATCCTGACGGGCGCCAGCGTCACCATCAACGGCGGGAACGCCCCCCTCCTCTTCCGCAGGACCATCAACAGCGCGAGCGCGACCAACCGCACCGCCCTCGTCCTCCGCTCGTCGATGACCAACCCGACGATCAGCGCCACGACCGGCGCCGTGAACGTTCCCTTCAAGTTCGGCGGCGACATCGGTGCCGCCACCGCCCTCCGCTCGCTCGACCTCGGCGGCAACCTGGCCAGCACGCCCAACATCTCCACGATCGTCTTTGCCAGGGCCTACAACGCCGATGGCTCCATCCCGGCCAGCGCCCTCAACAACCCCACCGGGTTCCGCATCGTCACCCGCACGAACTCGGGCGGCGAGAACGGCTTCCAGATGGGCCAGGCGCAGAAGATCACCAGCTTCGCCAACCTCGAGATCGACACCACCGGCGGCGTGATCCTGGGCGACATCAGCACCCTCGGAACCCTCCGCGTCACCGTCGCACGCAACGACGCCATCCAGCTGCGGCTGCGTGCACCGGGCAGCGTCCTCGAGCGCGGGGCCGATGGCCAGAGCTTCGGCACCGTCGGCGCCGAGACCAACACGCCCCTCTACGTGGACCTCGTCACCGCGGCCGACGGCTTCGACAGCATCCTCTTCCGCAACGGCACCACGCCCATCTCCGCCACGCTGTTCGGCGGCGGCGCCTCCGGCGATGGCCGCTCGGTCGTCCGCGTCGCCAACAACGACGGCTCCTTCCGCACCAACTCGCAGCTGGCCATCATCGCCCAGCAGGCGACCGCCCGCGCACCGATCAACGCTTCGGACGCCAACGAAGCCCGTGTCACCGCCGCCGACTTCACCTTCGGTAACTTTGCACTCCCGCTCGACCTCTCCTCGCCCGGCGGCAACGAGCCCATCGCAACGGCCATCGCCGGCGCGATCCCGCGCGACACCAACAGCCGCGAAGTCACGACCGCCGTGACCGTGGGCAAGGCGCTCGAGGAGCAGCTCGCCGCGATCGCGATCCAGATCAAGGCCAGCGACTTCGACGAGATGCTCAAGAACCTCGTGGGCCGCTCGCTCTATCAGGACAGCCCGCTCAAGTCCGCCCGCCAGCAGGTTGACTACCGCATCACGGTCAACCGCATGAGCCAGGAGACCGTCCTGGCGGCCCTGGACGCGTTCCATGCCCTCCGAAGCGAGGGTGGGGTCGCTGGTGGACGCGACCTGGTCGCCGACATCAAGGCCAGCATGGACACCGCCTGGACCGCGTACCTCACCGAGGTCGGCGAGGACAACGTCAGCGGCGTGGGCTTCCGTACCTGGCTCGAGTCCCGTGGCTCGGCCGCCACGCCCGAGGAAGTCGCTGCGCTCGACTCGCTCAACAAGGCCCGCGTCTTCCTCGAGAAGATCGCCAACATCGGCCTGACGCCGATGGAGGAGAGCTTCCCGCAGCAGGTCGTGCTCGGCAACCTCGCCTCGGACATGCTCCCCAACCAGGTCCGCGACGCCGTCACGGGCGTCGAGGGCCCCGCGCCAGAGCCCGCGCCCGAGCAGCCCACCGACGAGGCTCCGATGCAGGAGCCCGAGGAGTCCGCGACCGTCTCGCTCCGCTAGATCGTCGTTCGTTCACCCGGGGCCGCATCCGGCCGATAGTGCCCGCCCCGCCTTCTCTCGCACGCCGTCCGTGCCCCGTCCGTCCCTCTTCAGTCCGCTCGTACGTGGGAGCTACCTGTGGCGATTGTGAACGTTGAGAGCCTTCTCAAGCCCATCGAGGGCGAGAATCCCTGCGGCGAGAACCTCCGCTGGGACCGCGCGTACCTCGAGCTCGAGACCACCGTCAAGGGCAAGGAAGTCTCGCAGTTCGACGGAGCCGACGCCAAGGCGGAGGAGCCGGACTGGCGTGAGGTCCGCGATAAGTCCGTGGAGCTCCTCTCCCGCGGCCGCCAGCTTCGCATCGTGGTGCTCCTGACCCTCGCCGCCATCCGCTCCGAGGGGTACGCCGGACTGCGGGACGGGCTCGCCGTCATCCGAGGCCTGCTCGAGCAGCAGTGGGATCACGTCTGGCCCCTCCTGGACGTCGAGGACAACAACGACCCGACGGAGCGGATCAACTCCCTGTCCGCGCTCTGGACTCCCATCGCCAGCTACGGCGACACCACCAAGTTCCTCGACCGCCTCGATGAGGCCCCGCTCTGGTCGAGCCGCCAGCTCGGACGGTTCTCGCTCCGCGACATCAAGATCGCCGCGGGAACGCTCGAGGTGCCCGCCGCGCCCGAGGGTGAACAGGCCAAGCCCAAGCCAACCCTGGCCGACGTCAACGGCGCGTTCATGGAGGCCGAGCCGGCCGAGGTAGAGGCCACCCTGGCCGCAATCCAGGAAGCGGCCGACCACGCCGCCGCGATCGAGACCGTCTTCTCCGAGAAGTGCGGCGACGCCGGCTCCATCGACCTCAGCCTCCTCAAGACCATGCTCCGCGACGCGGCCGTCAACATCACCCGCCGCAAGGACGAGGGTGGAGGGACCGATAACGCCGCGGCTGAAGGTGGGGGCGAGGCAGGCGCCGAGGGTGAGGCCAGCGGTGATGGTGGCGGCGGCGGTGGTGGGGGTGGGGGCCGCGGGCGTGGGATGTCCGGCGACGTGGGCTCGGTCCGCGACGTGAACCTCGCACTCGAGAAGATAATCCGGTACTATGAATCGTACGAGAAGTCCAGCCCCGTGCCGCTCTTCATGAAGGCCGCCCAGCGGGTCGTGGACAAGGACTTCATGGAGATCCACAAGGTCCTGACGCCCGACGTGGTCACGATGCTCTCCAACATCGCAACCCCGCCCGAGGGCTCCTGATGCGGAGATTTCAGTCGAAGATCGATCCCGTCCGCCGGATTTCTCGCTTCTAGATGAGTGTGCCGCAGAGTCCGGCACGAAACTGGTCCCGGTCCGGCATTGGTCAGTAAAGACGCCCCTGCTAGTCACCCCCTTCGACGTCCTTGTCCGGCAACCCTGAACGCTCTCGCGGCCCCTCGGCGGGTCGCTCGCAACGAACCGAATCTCGTGGTTTGATCCCGGAGTCCGTTTCCCAAGGAGCAGTGCCCCATGGCAAAGGCCAGCAGCCAGAAGTTCGTCGCCCGAAACCGCGCACCCCGCGTTCAGATCGAGTATGACCTCGAGCTCTACGGCGCCGAGAAGAAGGTCAGCCTGCCCTTCGTCATGGGCGTCATGGCGGACCTCTCCGGCAAGCCCGCGGATCCGCTGGCTCCCGTCGCCGACCGCAAGTTCATGGAGATCGACGTCGACAACTTCGACGAGCGCATGAAGTCCATGAAGCCGCGTGTCGCCTTCCAGGTGCCCAACACCCTGACCGGCGAGGGCAACCTCAGCGTCGACATCACCTTCGAGAGCATGGACGACTTCTCGCCCGCCGCGGTCGCCCGCAAGGTCGAGCCCCTCCGCAAGCTGCTCGAGGCCCGCACCCAGCTCTCCAACCTCCTCACCTACATGGACGGCAAGGGTGGCGCCGAGGCCCTCGTCTCCAAGGTCATGAGCGACCCCGAACTCCTCAAGAGTCTGGCGTCGGCCCCCAAGCCCGCGTGAGCCCGTCTCCGCTGGCCCCTCGGCCCCGCGGCCGGCCTCTGCTGGCCAGCCGCTTTGGGGTGCAGGGCGGCGGAGCTCGCCACGAAGGGTCTCTGCAGGGGTCTGTGAAGTGAGGATCTCGAGGTGGCCCAGGCCGCCCGCGCGATCCTCGGCGGGCCGAGACGAAACGTCCGGCACCCGCGAAGCGTAAAAAGGGCGTTCCATGAAGATGGAACGCGTTCCCGTCTCAGGATTCGTCCGACCGGGCCGAGCGCCCGATCGTGTGGGAGCGAAGACATGTCCGAAGCACAGGCAGGACCGGCACTCAATACGATCCAGTTCGAGGGAAGCGACCTCGAGTCACTCCTCCAGAAAGAGTTCAAGCCCAAGACCAGCAGCGCCAAGGAGGCCATCGAGGCCGCCGTCAAGACGCTGGCCGAGCAGGCCCTCGTCGGCGTCGCGACGATCTCCGACGATGCCGTCAAGAGCATCGAGGCGATGATCGCCGCGATCGACCGCAAGCTGACCGAGCAGGTCACCAAGATCCTCCACCACGCCGACTTCCAGAAGCTCGAAGGCTCCTGGCGCGGCCTCGCCTACCTGGTCAACAACACCGAGACCGACGAGTCCCTCAAGATCCGCGTCCTCAACATCTCGAAGAAGGACCTCGCCAAGACCATCGCCAAGTTCAAGGGAACGGCCTGGGACCAGAGCCCGCTCTTCAAGAAGCTCTACGAGGAAGAGTTCGGCATGCCCGGTGGCCAGCCCTTCGGCGCCATCGTCGGCGACTACTACTTCGATCACACCCCGCCCGACGTCGAGATCATGGCCGGCATGGCCCAGATCTCGGCCGCGGCCCACGCCCCCTTCATCTCCGCCGCCGCCCCCCAGCTCATGGGCATGGACAGCTGGCAGGAGCTCAGCAACCCGCGCGACCTCACCAAGATCTTCCAGTCGCCCGAGTACGCACCCTGGAAGAGCCTGCGCGAGAGCGACGACGCGAAGTACCTCGGCCTCGCCATGCCGCGCGTGCTCGCTCGCAACGCCTACGGCCCCAAGACCAGCCCCGTCGATGACTTCAACTACGAGGAAGACACCGAGGGCGCGTCGCACGATAAGTTCACCTGGATGAACGCCGCCTACACCATGGGCGTCAACATCACCCGCTCCTTCAAGAACTACGGCTGGTGCGCCCGCATCCGCGGCGTCGAGTCCGGCGGTATGGTCGAGGGCCTCCCCGTCTTCTCCTTCAAGAGCGATGACGGCGGCGTCGCCGTCAAGTGCCCCACGGAGATCGGCATCACCGATCGTCGCGAGGCCGAGCTCGCCAAGAACGGCATGATGCCCCTCTCCCACTGGAAGAACACCGACTACGCCGTCTTCGTCGGCGCCCAGAGCCTGCACAAGCCCGCCGAGTACGACGATCCCGACGCGACCTCCAACGCCAACCTCGGCGCACGCCTCCCCTACCTCTTCGCCACCTGCCGCTTCGCCCACTTCCTCAAGTGCATGGTGCGCGACAGGATCGGCAGCTTCTCCGACGCGACCCAGATGTCGGCGTGGCTCAACAAGTGGATCAGCAACTACGTCGACTTCGATCCGGCCAACTCCACCGAAGCCTACAAGGCGACCCACCCCCTCTCGGGCGCCGAGGTCGTCGTCGAGGAGATCCCCGGCAACCCCGGCTACTACACCAGCAAGTTCTTCCTGAAGCCCCACTACCAGCTCGAGGGCCTCACGGTTTCGCTGCGTCTGGTCAGCAAGCTGCCCAGCGCGAAGGGTGGTTGATTCGGTCTGGTGCGGCCCGGGGCGCTCCCCCGGCCCACCTGCATGTGTGTCCACTTCGGGGCCGGTGCCTTGTTGGCACCGAGTCCCGTGCGGAAGGAGGCCAGCGTTCGGGCGCGTCGCCGGAACAATGGCCGGGACCCGGGCGACCGGGTGGTTCGGGGTGGCGGGCAGGGCCCGTCACTCCTGGAGCGCAGGGCACGGCCCCGCGCTCCAAGGTCGTCGAGCTTTGGCTGAACAGCGCAAGGCGGCACGGGGCACCCCCTCGCCCGCCAGCAGGCGCAACCAGCCGCGGCCCGACGAACCAAACAGAGAAGGAGCTTGGCGATGGCATTTGATGCATTCCTGAAAATCGAGGGTGTCCAGGGTGAGGCTCAGGACAAGACCTACAACGGCAAGCAGAAGGGCGGCTGGATCGACGTCCTCTCCTTCACCTACGGCGTGACCCAGACCGGCGCCGCCTCCACCAGCGGTGGTCTCACCGCCGGCAAGGCCAACCTCAACGACTTCACCTTCACCCAGAAGGTCCACATCGGCTCCCCCGAGATCTTCATCCGCTGTGCGACCGGCAAGGTCTCCAAGACCGTCAACTTCGTCGCCCGCAAGGCCGGCGGCGACGCCCAGCTCGACTTCCTCAAGATCGACATGACCAACGTGCTGATCACCTCGGTCAGCTCGCAGGGTTCGGGCGGCCCCGACGAGATCCCCACCGAGACGGTCTCCATGACCTGCGAGGAGATGAAGATCTTCTACGCCGAGCAGAACGCCGCCGGTGGCATGGACCGCAACCTCTTCGTCACGTTCAACCAGAAGGAAAACGTCAAGAAGTAATCGGGGCCGGGGCGCCGGAGGCTGGCCCATGGCCCGCCACCGAGCGTTCCGCCACGCTGCTTCTTGATCCAATCACAATCAGAGCCCTCTCGGGGAGACATCCCCGAGAGGGCCTTCGTTGTTGTTCAGCCCGGGCCGAGCCTTCCTCCCGCTTCCATCGGAGTTCTCCATGCCGCCTCCATCGCCACAGGACCTGCTTCGTGAGGGGCGCGTGGACGAGTGCCTCAAGGCCGTCGAGGACGCAGTTCGCAAGAACCCCGCCGACTCCAAGCAGCGCGTGGTCCTCTTCCAGGTGCTGTGCGTCCTGGGCCAGTGGGACCGCGCTCTCAACCAGCTCGAGGTCTGCGCCGAGCTTGACTCCATGGCCTCGCTGATGGCCCAGATGTACCGTCAGGCGATCCTGTGCGAACGCATCCGCGAAGACGTGTTCAAGGGCTCGCGCACGCCGCTGATCCTCGGTGAGCCCCAGCCCTGGATGGGCATGGTCGTGCAGGCGGCGGTCCTCTCCGCCCGTGGCCAGCACGCCGCCGCGGCCCAGCTCCGCGACCAGGCCTTCGAGCTCGCCCCGACCGTCGCGGGCGAGATCGACGTCGGCCCGGCCCACAAGAACGACCGCCAGGCCGAGAAGGCCGGCAAGCAGGTCACGACGCACGCGTTCGAGTGGTTCGGCGACGCGGACCCGCGCCTCGGGCCGATGTTCGAGGCCATCGTCGACGGGAAGTACTACTGGATCCCCTTCGAGCGCGTCAGCCTGCTGCGGATCGAGCCCCCGGAGGATCTGCGCGACTCGGTCTGGATGCCCTGCCAGATCGTCTGGACCGCCGGCGCCGAGCAGGTCGCACTGATCCCCACCCGCTACCCCGGCAGCCAGGCCTCGGCCGACGGACTGATCAGGCTCGCACGCAAGACCGAGTTCATCACGCACGGCAGCGGCGACGACGCGATCGACCTCCCGATCGGTCAGCGGCTCTTCGCGACCGACGCGGGCGAGTTCCCCATCATGGACGTCCGGGCGGTGCGCCTGGGCAGCCAGGAGAATGTCCCTGCGATGGCAGAGGAGGCCGACGCCGAGCCCGCCTGACGTGACCTGACGTGACCTGACACGACCTGCACCGACACGACCCGATCCGACACGACCCGGCATGAACAGACGGAGTCTGCCCGATGGCCGAGCTCACAACCCAGGACAGGCTGCAGCCGGCCCTGCTGGACCGTCTGACCGACGATGAGCCCGGCGCCCGCAGCGAGAGCCGCGACAAGCGCGTCATGTCGATGAGGCAGCTCCGGGCGGCGGTGCTGCGTGACCTCGCGTTCCTGCTCAACGCACCCTGCCGGCCCCACGGCGATGAGATCTATGAGTACCCGCTCGTCGCCAAGAGCGTGCTCAACTACGGCAAGCCCGACCTCGCGGGCCTGTCCGCCTCCGGAGTCACCCCCGACCAGCTCGAGCGGATGATCCACGACGCCATCCTCGCCTTCGAGCCGCGCATCATGGCCGCCGGGCTCACGATCAGGGCCATCGACGTCGCCGACGGCAGCGGGCGCCAGACGCTGGCCATCGAGATCAGCGGCGAGCTCTGCCCGCTGCCGATGCCCGAGGCCGTCTTCCTTCGCACCACCATGGACCTGGAGACCGGCGAGGTCGACGTCAAGGAGCGCATGGCCAGATAGAAGCCAGACCAGGCCGCCGCCACACTCAGTTCTTCACTCTCGCCTTTCGCTTTCGCCCCGCCCGCCCCAGAGACTCGACCACATGGACCGAAGACTCCTTCCCTACTACAACCGCGAGCTCAAGTACCTCCGGACCGTCGCGGCGGAGTTCGGTCGTGAGTTCCCGAAGATCGCCGACCGCCTCGCGCTCTCCGATCCCAGCGTCGAGAAGTGTGCGGACCCGTACGTCGAGCGACTCCTCGAGGGCTTCGCCTTCCTGACCTCACGCGTGCAGCTCAAGCTCGACTCGGAGTTCCCTCGCTTCACGCAGAACCTCCTCGAGACGGTCTACCCGCACTACCTCGCCCCGACGCCCAGCATGTGCGTCGTGCAGTTCAATCACGATCAGGCCGAGTCGGGACTCGCGGACGGGTTCGAGATCCCGCGCGGCACCGTGCTGCGCAGCGCCATCTCCAAGGAGCTGACGAGCTGCGAGTACCGCACCAGCCACCCCGTGACGCTCCTGCCGCTGCTGATCACCGAGGCCCGTTACTTCACCCGCGACGTCGGCTCGCTCGAACTGCACCGCACGTGGGGCGCAACCGAAGACGGGGGATCACGCCGCGCAGGACCCGGCGCGGCCCGGGCGGCCCTCCGCCTGCGCCTGCGCACCACCGCCGGCGTCCCCTTCCCGAAGATCAAGGCCGATGAGCTCGTGCTGCACCTGCGCGGCGAGGGAACGGTCGGACGCCTCTACGAGGCGCTCTTTGCCCGCGCCCGCGGCGTGATCTTCCGGCCCGTGCCCGTCGGCCGCGCCGTCGGAACCTGGCAGGAGATGATCGGGCCGGACTCCATCGAACGCGTCGGGCTCCGCGCCGATGAGTCCATGCTCCCCTACGACGATCGGAGCTTCCAGGGCTACCGGCTGCTGCACGAGTACTTCGCCTTCCCCCAGCGCTTCGCGTTCGTCCGGCTGAACGGCATCGCCAAGGCCCTGTCACGCTGCGACAGCGCCCAGCTGGACATCATCATCCCCTTCTCCGAGGAGGACGCGGAACTCGAACGCTCCATC
Source organism: uncultured Phycisphaeraceae bacterium (assembly GCA_964495635.1). Taxonomy (GTDB): domain Bacteria; phylum Planctomycetota; class Phycisphaerae; order Phycisphaerales; family UBA1924; genus JBBASU01. The sequence goes on along the minus strand of CAZBXF010000017.1, from coordinate 13,939 downwards.
ACCGCCGAGAACTTCGCGCTGCACTGCACCCCCGCGGTGAACCTCTTCCCCAAGCGCGCCGACCGCATCTTCGTCACCGACAAGGCGACCGAGTTCCAGGTGATCCCCGACCGCACCAAGCCGCTGGACTACGAGGTCTACCGGACGACGGAGCTGATCGGCTACGGCAGCCGCTCGGGAGATGAGCGGACGTTCAGCCCCTTCTACACCGCGACCGACGCCGAGTCGGGCGAGCAGTCCTCCGCCTACTTCGCCACCTACCGCGTGCCGCGCGCCGTCTCGGATCGCGAGAAGCTGCGCGGCTCGCGCAGCAGCTACGCCGGCACGGAGGTCTACGTCTCGCTCGTGGATGCCCAGAACGCCCCCTACAGCACGGACCTCAAGCAGCTGTCCGTCATGACGCTCTGCACCAACCGCGACCTCCCCAAGTTCATGGCGGTCGGCAAGGGCAAGACGGACTTCACGCTCGACATCGGCGCGCCGCTGGAGTCCACCCGCGTCGTCGCCGGACCCACACCGCCGCGCGCCAGCTACGCCGAGGGAAACGCGAGCTGGCGGCTCATCAGCCACCTCACGCTCAACTACCTCTCGCTGACCGACGAGGACATCGACGGCGACGGACGCATCAGCGCCGAGGAGGGCCGGGGCGCCGCGGCACTCCGCGACCTCATGAAGCTCTACGGCGATGTCGGTGATCCCGTGATCCGCAAGCAGATCGAGGGGCTCGTGCGCGTCACCACGCGGCCGATCCTCCGGCGTGTCCCGACGCCCGGCGTCATCGCGTTCGGGCGCGGGCTCGAGGTCACACTCACGCTCGACGAGGCCCTCTTCGAGGGCACGGGGATCTCCCTCCTGGGGTCGGTCCTCGACCACTTCTTCGCCAGGTACGTCTCGATGAACTCGTTCACCGAGACCGTCGTCAAGTCCGCGGACCGCGGGGAGGTGATGCGATGGCCAGCGAAGGTCGGCCAGCGCCCCGTCCTCTAGGCGGCGCGACCATCCCGACGCCCCCCGCGAGCGGCCCGCTCGACGCGATCCTCGCGCCGGGCGGAAACGCCACGGGCGACTCCGACGCCGCCTTCGAGCACGAGGGACGCTCGGTGATCGGGCGACGCGTCGACCCGCGCGAGCGCGAGGTCCTCTTCGACCAGCTCAATACCGAGCCCTGGGGCTTCGACTTCTTCGCGCTCGTCCGGCGCATCGAGGCGCTCCACCCCGAGCGCCCCGGCTTTGGCTTCTCGAACCGCGCGACGGAGGATCCCCTCCGGTTCTGCCAGAAGCCCAACATGGCCTTCCCGCCGAACCACGTGAGCGACTTCTCGTTCCCGACGACGGTGGTTCCGGCCCGGCTCTTCATCCAGTTCATGGGAATGTTCGGGCCCCATGGGCCGCTCCCGCTCCACCTGACCGAGTACGCCTACCAGCGTGAACTCCACCACAAGGACCGCACGTTCTCGCGGTTCATGGACGTCTTCAACCACCGCCTGGTCAGCCTGCACTACCGCGCCTGGGCGTCCTGCTCCATGCCCGCCAGCTTCGACCGCTGGATGCCCGTGCCCGACGGGACCGGCCTCCCCGAACTCGAGCGAAATCGCATCCTGGCCAACGACCGCGACCGCTACGCGGTCTACATCGGCTCGCTCTTCGGCCTCGGCATGGACACCGTCAGGCATCGCGACGCGGTGCCGGACGTGGCAAAGCTCCACTTCGCCGGTCGGCTCGGCGCCGCGACCCGCGGGCCGGAGGGCCTGCGCGCCATCCTCTCCAAGTACTTCGGCGTGCCCACCATGGTCGACGAGTTCGTGGGGCAGTGGATCCGGCTCCCGGAGACCTACCACTGCCGGCTCGGTGGCGGTCCGGGTGCCCACCGCCCCGGCGCCGACCACGCCCCCTTCAAGCTCGGAACCCGCACCGGCGGGTGCGCCGTCGCGGGTGGCAGCGTCTTCGACGTCCAGGGCAAGTTCCGCGTCCGGGTCGGACCCATGAACCTCACCCACTACATCCGGTTCCTCCCCGGCTCCGTCGGGCAGCGCCGCCTCGAGGCCTGGATCCGCAACTACATCGGCGACCAGCTGGCCTGGGAGGTGCTCGTGACGCTCCGCAAGGAGGACGTGAAGCCCGCCCGCCTCGGAGGAAACCCTCGGAAGGATGTCGGAGCCCGTCTGGGCTGGACCACGTGGATGATGAGTGGCGGCAGCCAGTCGGACCGCGCCGACCTCCTTCTCCGGAGCAAGCACTGAGGAGGCCCCTCAACACGGGTCTTTCCGCTGGCACCGCGGCCGATCCGCGGTAGAGTCTGAGGCGGAGGCAGTCGGAGTGGGAGGGGCAGGTAGATCTGAGGGGGTTGGGGCGGCGGCAGGCCGCGTTCGCGACGGAGTCGGTTGGAACAGGAACAAGATGGCGCCGGGAGACTCACACCCCGCCGCCCGCAACATCCAGCAGGGAGCAAGGCGATGGCGGACATTTCTCGCGCGGCACTCTTCGGCAAATTCAACAGCGTGGGCTACAAGGCCCTCGAGGGGTCGACCGTCTTCTGCAAGCTGCGGGGCAATCCATACGTCGAGCTCGTCCACTGGCTGCACCAGATCATGCAGGCCCAGGACACCGACCTCCACCGCATCATCAAGGCCTTCAATCTCGACGTCTCCCAGCTCGTCGCCGACACGCAGGGCGCGCTCGATCGCCTGCCGCGGGGCTCCTCGGCCATCTCGGACCTCTCGGCGAAGTTCATCGAGTCCGTCGAGCGCGCGTGGACCTACTCCAGCCTCAAGTTCGGCGAGAACTCCATCCGCACCGGGCACGTCCTCTTCGCGCTCGTCGCAACGCCGAGCCTGAAGCCCGAGCTCATCAAGATCTCCAAGCAGTTCGACAAGATCAACGCCGACCAGCTCGGCGAGCAGTTCGCCAAGATCACCGACGGCAGCCCCGAGGCCGTCATGGCCGCCGCCGCCGACCGCGGCATCAGCGGCGCCCCCGGCGAGGCCAGCGGCGCCATGGCCCCCGCCCAGCTCGGCAAGCAGGAGGCCCTCGCCAAGTACTGCAAGGACCTCACCGCCAACGCGAAGGACGGCAAGCAGGACCCCATCGTCGGTCGCGACGATGAGATCCGCCAGTGCATCGACATCCTCATGCGCCGGCGTCAGAACAACCCGATCCTGACCGGCGAGGCGGGCGTCGGAAAGACCGCCGTGGTCGAAGGCTTCGCCCAGCGCATCGTCGCGGGCGACGTGCCTCCCCAGCTCAAGGACGTCCGTCTGCTCGAGCTCGACATCGGCCTGCTCCAGGCCGGCGCGAGCATGAAGGGCGAGTTCGAGAACCGCCTCCGTCAGGTCATCGACGAGGTCCAGGCCAGCCCCAAGCCCATCATCCTCTTCATCGACGAGGCCCACACCCTCATGGGTGCCGGCGGCGCTGCCGGAACCGGCGACGCGGCCCAGCTCCTGAAGCCCGCCCTCGCACGCGGCACGCTCCGCACCGTCGCCGCCACGACCCAGAGCGAGTACAAGGCCCACTTCGAGAAGGACCCGGCCATGACGCGCCGCTTCCAGGTCGTCAAGGTCGACGAGCCCGACGAGCGCAAGTGCCTCCTCATGATCCGCGGCCTCTCGAAGGTCATGGAGCGCCACTTCAAGGTGCAGGTCCTCGATGAGGCCCTCGAAGCCTCCGTCAAGCTCTCCAAGCGCTACATCCAGGGAAGGCAGCTCCCCGACAAGGCCGTGAGCCTGATCGACACCGCCTGCGCCCGCGTCGCCGTCGGCCAGCACTCCATCCCCGCCGAGGTCGACGACCTTCGCAAACGCATCGACGGCCTCAAGAACGAGCTCGAGATCATCGACCGTGAGATCGTGACGGGCATCGATCACACCAAGCGGCGCGAGGAGGCCGTCGCCAGCCTCACCGCCGATCAGGATCGCCTCAAGCAGCTCGAGGACCACTTCGCCAAGGAGAAGGCGCTGGTCCAGAAGATCCTCGAGATCCGCACCAAGCTGCGCGGCGGCGAGCCCGGCGCCGCCAAGGCCGCGCCGCCCGCCGCCGGCGCCGCAGGCGCGATCCCCGCGGCCATCCCCGCCGCCGCCCCTCAGCCCGCACCCCCGGCCCCACTCAGCGAGAACGAACGCCTCGCCCTGATCGAGGAGCAGAAGAAGCTCGACGCCGAACTCACCACCCTCCAGGGCGAAAGCCCGCTCATCCGTCCCTCGGTCGATGCCGAGACGGTCGCCGCGGTCGTCTCCGACTGGACCGGCATCCCCCTGGGCCGCATGGTGCGCGACGAGATGCGCACGGTGCTCACCCTCGCCGACACGCTCGAGAAGCGCGTCATCGGCCAGCGCCACGCCCTTGAAGCCATCGGCGAGCGTCTCCGCGTCGCACGCGCCAAGCTCGACAACCCCGGCCGCCCCGTCGGCGTCTTCATGCTCGTGGGCCCCTCGGGCGTGGGCAAGACCGAAACCGCGATCGCACTCGCCGAAGCGCTCTACGGCGGCTCCCAGGGCCTCATCACGATCAACATGAGCGAGTACCAGGAAGCCCACAAGGTCTCGCTGCTGATGGGCTCACCCCCCGGCTACGTCGGCTACGGCAAGGGCGGCGTCATGACGGAGGCGGTCCGCCGCCGCCCGTACAGCGTGCTCCTGCTGGACGAGGTCGAGAAGGCCCACGCCGATGTCCACGAGATCTTCTTCCAGGTCTTCGACAAGGGCATCATGAAGGACAGCGAGGGCGTCGACATCGACTTCAAGAACACCATCATCCTCCTCACGAGCAACGTGGGCACGGACCTGGTGATGAAGATGTGCAAGGACCCGGCCCTCAAGCCCGACCCCGCCGGTCTGGTCGCCGCCATGCGCGAGCCGCTGCTCAAGGTCTTCCCGCCCGCGCTGCTCGGCCGACTCGCCATCGTGCCCTACTACCCGATCTCCGACGACATGATGCGCTCGATCATCAAGATCCAGCTCTCCCGCGTCGGCGACCGGGTGCGCGAGGGCCACAAGGTCCCCTTCACCTACGACCCCGCCGTCTCGGACCTCATCGTCAGCCGCGTGACGGAACTCGACAGCGGCGCGCGAGCCATCGACGCGATCATCACCCGGCAGATGCTGCCGACGATCGGTCGCGAACTGCTCGAGCGCCTCATGGACGGGCGCGGCATCCAGAAGGTCCACGTGGGCGTCAAGGACAGCGAGTTCCACTATTCCTTCGAGTAGGCCGAACGCGGCGAGGCCGGCCGGCGCGGGCGAACGTCGTTCACGCCCGCGGCCGGGACGGCAACAGCATCAGGAGATGGCAGGAGCGTCGGGAGATGGCCCGTAAGAGCAAGAAAGAGACCCGCTACGAGATCGAGAAGAGCGTCGATCCCTCGACGGTCTCGGTCTATCAGCTCGCGACAAGCCCCATCACCGGGCTCGCCGCGAAGGTGATCTTCACCCTGCGCCCCATCACCAACCTGCTGCTGGACCAGGTCGAGAAGCTCGTCGACGCCGGCTTCATGTCGCGCGTCGAGGCCGTCGCCTGGGTGAACCTGCACCTCGACCTCATCGGCTCCAACCTCAACACCATCGGACCCTGCTCGATCATCGCGCACGCGCCCTGGGACCAGACCCTCGTCACGATCTCCTCCGAGACCACGAGCGGCGTTGGCTACACCGCCACGCACTGGATGGTGCAGACGGCCTACATCGCGGTGGATGATCCCGACGTCAAGGCCAAACGCCAGGCCCGCTGGGAGAAGAACGAGCGCCGCCGCAGGGAGAAGGAAGGCTGGGACGATGGCCACGAGTCGGCGGTCGACGCCGATCCGATCGAGCCCGCCGAAGCGGACGACCCATTCCTCTCGGCCTTCAGCGATCTCGCGGGCATCGAGGTCGATGACATCGAGCCGCCCATCGAGGAAGGGGAGATCTGGCGCTCCGTCCGCTTCGATGAGACCGGCATCCTCGGCAAGATCGAAGAGGCCTACCGCACCGAGCGCCGGCTCGCGATGGCCCGTGCCGCGGCGGACATCGCCCGCGGCCGGCTGCAGGCGGCCCGGCGCGCCAGCGCCGCCGACGACGATGAGCCCCTCAACCTCGACGCACTCTTCGGCGACGGTGAGTTTGGCGCCGAGCTCGAAGGCATCCTCGAGCCCCAGAAGCCAAAGGTGCCGGACGCGCGCGAGGTCCTCAACGAGAAGCGCACCCGCGACCTCGCCAAGTTCCTCATCACCGATCCAGACCAGGCCGACGGCATCTCCGCCTTCTTCCTCCGTCGCGGCGGAGTCCAGCGCAAGTTCCTCGGCGGCGGGCGCGGCGGGCTCCACGACCTCAAGCAGGATGCCCAGAAGTCACTCGCCCGCGACCTCAAGAACGATCTCGTCGAGGCCGGCCTCGATGTCGACACCGCCAAGCAGTTCTCCGCGGGCTTCAAGGCCTCCGACGGCTCCGGAGATATCGAGACCATGTTCGGCGATGGGGGCGCGAAGCTCGACAAGAAGGGCAGCAACAGCATCTTCCAGCAGGCCATGGAAGCCTGCGAGGCCAAGGCGAAAAAGTCCTACGCCAAGACCGTCGGTCCCAAGGGCGCTGGATGGGACAAGGCCGACAGCTCCATCCGCTGGGTCCTCTCCGACCTCGAGTTCGAGGGCCAGTGGGTCGCGCCCGTCAAGGCCCGGATCGCCCGATTCGTCCAGAGCAACGATCCCGAGGGCATGCTGGAAGTGATGGAAGACCGGAGCTTCTGGGTGGACAACCCGCCGCCCGACATGCCCCCGACCTCGGAGAGCAAGTTCGGCAGGCGCATCGCCTTCCTGAGGAAGGCGATCGAGATGAAGTCGAAGCAGGGCCGCAAGGTCCGTGCGAAGCGCGAGGCCGAGGCCCGCGAACAGGCCAGGCACGAGGAAGAGATCGCAGAAGCCATCAAGCACCGGGACGCGCAGCGTCTCAAGGCGGAACTGGCAAAGAAGAAGGGCGGCACGCCGCTGGCCCTTGGCAACGCGTCCGGCAAGGGCACGAAGAAGTAGACAGCGGCACAGGGACGGACCCCCGCACACACGGCGGGCCTCCCGGTGCCGATCAGCAAGGGGATCGACATGGCAGTCCGCACGCAGAAGAACCGAGCCATCGCCATCAACTCGCCCCTGGGCGAGGATGTCCTCCTCCTCCGCGCCTTCACGCTGAAGGAAGAACTCGGACGCCCGTTCAGCATCCAGGCGGACATCCGCAGCGAGAACGAGAAGGTGAACTTCGACAAGATCGTGGGTGAGAACGTCACGATCCGGCTGACCCGCGCCGACGGCAAGCCGCGCTACTTCAACGGCTACGTCGCACGCTTCGCGCAGAGCGGCATGCCGCAGAAGGACGGCAGCAACGAGTACTCCGCCACGATCGTCCCCTGGCTCTGGTTCCTGACGCGCACCCAGGACTGCCGCATCTTCCAGGAGATGACGATCCCCGACATCGTGCAGAAGGTCTTCAAGGACTTCGGCTTCACCGACTTCGAGCTCGGTCTCACGGGCACCTACGAGCCGCGCGAGTACGTCGTGCAGTACCGCGAGACGGCGTTCAACTTCGTCTCGCGCCTCCTGGAGCACGCGGGAATCTACTACTTCTTCGAGCACGAGAACGGCAAGCACACCATGGTCCTCGCGGACTCGCCGGCGGCCCACGAGGCCGCCGAGGCGTACGAGAACATCCGCTACCACGGGAACGAGAAGTCCAAGCTCGGCTTCGAGCGTGTCTGGGAGTGGTCCGTCGAGCGCCGGATCCAGCCCGGCAACTTCGTGCTGACCGACTTTGACTTCAAGGCGCCCAGCAAGGCCCTCCTGCAGCAGGCCGCCCGCGTGAACAAGCACGCCGCGGCGGAGTTCGAGATCTTCGACTATCCGGGCACCTACGTCGAGGTCGATCACGGCAAGTCCTACGCCGCCGTCCGCGCCGAGGAACTCGCGAGCCAGCACGAGATCTGCCGCGCCGAGGGAGACGTGCGAGGCCTCTTCGCCGGGTGCAAGTTCACGCTCGGCGGCATGCCGCGAGAGGACCAGAACCGCGAGTACGTCGTCATCCGCCAGGAGCTGACGGCCCGCGTCGACGACTTCACGTCCGGCAAGGCCGGCGACGCCGAGGAGTTCCTCGAAGGGAACTTCGCCGCCGTTCCCGCCGCGACGCAGATCCGCCCCGCCCGCACCACCCCGCGCCCGACCGTGGGTGGCCCCCAGACGGCCATCGTCTGCGGCACCAGCGGCGAGGAGATCTTCACCGACGAGTGGGGACGCGTGAAGGTCAAGTTCCACTGGGACCGCTACAGCGCGGGCGATGAGAAGAGCTCGTGCTGGATCCGGGTCTCCCAGGCCTGGGCCGGAAAGAAGTGGGGCGCCATCTTCACGCCACGCGTCGGGCAGGAAGTGATCGTGGACTTCCTCGAAGGCGACCCCGACCGACCCATCATCACAGGGCGCGTCTACAACAACGAGAACATGCCCCCCTACGCCCTCCCGGCCAACAAGACGATGTCCACGACGAAGACCAACTCCTCCAAGGGAGGGGCCGGCTTCAACGAGATCCGCTTCGAGGACAAGGCCGGCGAGGAGCAGCTCTTCATCCACGCGCAGAAGAACATGGACATCCGCGTCCTCGCCGACTGCTTCGAAACGATCAAGAACGACCGCGGCCTGATCGTCGAGCACGACCAGATGGAGCTCGTGAAGAACGATCGCAGCGAAAAGGTCGAGGGCCACCACAAGGAGCACATCGTCAAGGACTTCAACCTGCTGGTCGAGGGCAAGCAGGCCATCGAGGTCACCGGCACCAAGTCCGAGACCATCGGCGGCGACGTCGTCGAGGTCTACAAGGGCGAGCAGAGCACCTCCGTCGCCAAGCAGCTCTCGATCAAGGCCGACATCATCGCGCTCGAAGCCGCGACCAACATCACGCTGCAGGTCGGCCAGTCGTACATCGCCATCGACGCCAGCTCGATCAACATCAAGACCACCAACCTCACCATCGAGACCGACGCCAACACCAAGATCACCGCCACCGCCAACTTCGAGGCCAAGGGCACCGCACAAGCCAAGGTCGAGGGCGGAATGGTCTCGGTCAAGGCCGATGGCGTCGGCGCGGTCGAGGCCGGCGGCGCGCTGACCGTCAAGGGCGCTACCACCGCCGTCGGATAAGCACAGGCACGAAGCATTAGCGCGACCAGAGTTCCAGAGAGTGCCCCAGACTCCAGATCAGTTTCGAGGCCAGACGCGAGACAGGTTCGTAGCCAGATGGCACCGCCACTCCTGCTCGCAGCCCCCAAGCCCTCGCCGGAGACCAAGCCATGGCCAGTCCAAAGTCCGTCAAGATGGGTTCCGCCGTCGCCCCCGCCGAGACCGTCGAGGTCCCCGAGGCCGATACCGCAGACCCGGGTGAGGTCTCGAAGATCAAGGCCGAGCAGATCCAGACCAAGAGCGGCAAGTACGGCAAGGTCACGCTTCCGCCCGTCTCGGGCGCCACCGACCCCGCCGCCACCGACGAGGAAAAGAAGCTCTCCTGGATCGAGATCGAACTCGTGGACGAGGCCAACAAGCCCGTCCCCGGCGAGCCCTACAAGATCACGACCTCCGACAACAAGGTCGCCGAAGGAACACTCGACAACAAGGGCTTCGCCCGCATCGAGGGCATCGAGCCCGGCACCTGCAAAGTCACCTTCCCCAAGCTCGACAAGGACGCATGGGAAAAGGCCTGACCGTGGCGCACGGTATCGACATCACGGCTGCCAAGCCCGTCGGGACCGCTGAGTACATCGTCCGGCCGGGCGATTGCATGACAAGCATCGCGACCTCCCACGGTCATTTCTGGCAGACACTCTGGGATGCGCCGGAGAACGCCGACCTCAAGGCCGCGCGCGAAGATCCGAATGTCCTGTTGACCGGAGACAAGGTCTTCATCCCCGAACTGCGCGAGAAGGCTGAATCCTGCGCCGCTGAGTCGAAGCACCGCTTCCGCAGGAAGGGCATCCCCGCGATGCTGCGACTGCGGCTCCTCTTCGGCAATCAGCCGCGGAAGGACCTGAAGTTCACGCTCAAGATCGACGAAGTCGAGACCAAGGGAGTGACGGACGCTCAGGGCCGCATCGAAGTGCCGCTGCCGCCGATGGCGCGCGAAGGAACGTTGGTTCTGCACGCAAATTCAGGCGACGAGCGCCTCTCGCTTGAACTGGGCGCGGTAGAGCCGGTCGACTGCGTGGTTGGCGTGCAGCAGCGGCTCCTGAACCTGGGATTCGACGTCGACGTGACCGGCGAGGTCGACGCAAAGACCTCGCTGGCGGTGGCAAGCTTCCAGGGTCAGCAGGGCCTGGAGCCCAGCGGACGCATCAATACGAGGCTGATCGAGTCGCTCGAGCGGGTTCACGGCTGCTGAGGAGGCGACCATGTCGGACCCCATAGTCCCTCCAAACGAGCTCGGCAAAGCCCTCCGGCCGCGCTTCCGCGTGCCGCCGAACATCCGCTTCGGCGTGGCGAACGTGGATCGGCTTGAACACTTCAAGATCCCATACTCGCCGAAGATCGTCGTCTCACGCCAGGTGAAGAACTCGACGACCTTTTCGACCGTCGACAAAGCGCCGGTGATCCACCTCTACGAGCTCGTCTATCCGGGAAACGCACTGGACTTTGAGGCCAAGATCGCTCCCGGCAAGTGGGTGTACGCCTTTGATCGCACCAACGGGAACTGCATCATCGAGGCCCGACGCGAGGCCAACGCACAGCACGGCGACATCTGGCGATATCGGCACGCGGCCCGCATCGAGCCATCTTCCCTGGCGAGCGAGCCGATCCTTGACGGGTGGAGCACGGTCGGCGTTCAGATCAACTTCGACATCGTGAAGGAGCCCGGGGCGATCGCGTTCTTCCTCTCGCCGTTCCGGCTCGACGAGAAGGGACTCAAGCTCCTCATCGATCGCGCGAAGGATGAGGTCGACGCCGGCCAGTTCCCGCTCACGCTGCCGTGGTGGGTGTCGCCCGCGCAGGCGTACGTCGCAATCGTCGATCCCTACGCATGGGTGATCGCCGCGGCACTGGACTTCCACATCCCAACCGTCAACGTGTGGCAGCTCTGGATCCAGGATCCCGAGCGTGCTGCCAAGGTCTTCATCGCCAACATCCTCAAGGCCTGGATCGATGGCCCCATCGACCAGATCAAGAACAACCTCTGGAAGGGTGAACCGGGAAAGTTCCTCGCCAAGAACAAGAAGAAAGATGACGAACTGCGCGAGGCCTCCGAGCAGGCCGCGGCGTACCTGGCCGCGTGCCTGGATTCCCCCGAGCATCGCGCCGTTGAGCTCGCCTCGTTTGCGCTCGGCGGCACCGCGCTCGAAGAGTCATTGATGAACTTCGGCGTCGCAACCACGTGCATGCCCCTCACCGGACCCGGCCGCGACTACATCAACGCGCTGGTGGCGGACGACTCGCGCACGCCGATGAAGTACCTCTTCGCCGACCAGCCGCCCGACAACATGGTTCGGTTCACCAACGCCCGCTACGGCTATCTCGGCGCGAAGCAGCTCTTCGGAGCGCTGCTTCCCGCAGTGATCGAGCGACGATTCGGGAAGGGGCTCGCCGGCGCGACCGAGGCGGTGCGCACCGCCGCCGCCAAGCAGACTGCCGAGATGGTGATGAAGCACCTCAACTCCCTGATGGAGGGCGGCGCGGAGTTGAAGGGCTACGACAAACGCGTGATGGTCCGAATGAAGGACGGTTGGCAGGCGACCGGCTGGCAGGGCCCGGGTGGAACCAGCAATCCGAGGTTCCTGAAGCAAGTCGAGGCCCACTACCAGCGATTGAGTGTCGTGAGCGGCGCTGCGAAGCTCGAAGCCGAGGCGATCCAGAAAGCCGAGGATCTCGCCGCGGACTTCAAGGCCGGAAGACTCTCCCTCTCTCCGCGGCTGGCCAAGTTCAACTCCATCATGATCCCGCCGCTCGGACTCATCGAGATCGCGAACGTCACGATGGCGTTCGAGGCGTGGAAGGGCGCCAGTGGTTCGGACAACACGATGTTGGTGGGAGCGATGGAGCTCAAGTCCGAGACCGTCGGGCTCATCGGTGCCGTGACCGACGCCGGCGGCTGGGTCACCGATGTGATGGAGGCCTTCGGCAAGGGTGGACTCAAGCGTGTCGGCGCCGCGGGCGCCCTCGGTTTCGTCTCGGGCGTCAGCGAGATGCTCACGCACCAGCGCTCATTCCAGGAAGCAGCGCTCGGCCGCAAGGAGTACGGCCAGTCCGTCGGCTACGCCGTCGCCGCGGGCGGTGGCGCGGTCGCGGCGGTCGGCGGCGGCATGGCACTGGCCTTCGCGCTCTCAGGTGAGACGCTCTTCGTGAGTTCCGCCGGCGGACCCATCGGCCTCGCCGTCGGTGCGGTCGGCGCGGTCTTCATCTTCGTCGGCTTCGCGATCGCGAGCCTGCTCAAGCGCGACCCCTACGAGCAGTTCGCTGAGAACTGCTTCCTCGGTGACAGCTGGGACGATGAGGCTGGCGGCAGCTCGTACGACTGGGCTCCGTCGGGACTGCCGCTGAAGTCGGCCGTCGAGCAATCGAAGCTGCTCGTGATGATGCTCGCGGCCTTCAGCGTGCGCCGGCTGGGAGCAGGCGATCCTTGGCCAGCCTCCGGAACCGCGATCAATGACGATGGCCTCACTTGGCTCGCGGTCGGCACAGGCAATCGGAGCTCCCGTTGGGACAACGAGATTGATCGGCCCAACTCCTGGATTCGGGTCGATCTCGGTCACTTTCCCGTGGGTTCCCAGCTCGACATCGAGATCACCCAGCGATACGGCGAAAGCGGCTGGTTCGCAGGCGACGCCCTCGAGTACAAGACAAGAACTTCCTTCCGGCACACGTCACCAGGTGTACTGACAGAGAAGCTTGATACAGCATCATCGACGCTCCTGCTCGAGACTGTCGAATTTGCCGTTCAGACCGAGGCCGTCCGAGCGATCCGGTTCCCGATGCGACCCGCATGGATCGGGATGACCGCGAACAAGCCACCAATCTCCTGGAAGGACTTTGCACTGAAGCAGAGCTGCCTCAGCTACGTCATCCGCGCGCGAGTCATCATCGGCGGCCAGCCGCCGCTCTACGCCACAATCCCCGAGGGCTCGCGATGGGTCGGCTTTGACGCACGCAAGGACGAAGGTGTTTCGGCCCTCAGCACCGGGGCGTACTCGTCCTGATCCGCAACGGAGCCGACGAAAGCACCCAGCACTTCTCGCAACATACGCTCTGCCATGCCCAAAGCCACTCGCCGCAAAGCCGCTTCAACCGCGACCTCTCGCCGCCCCCTCGTCGGCGTCGTCATGGGCTCGCGCTCCGACTGGGAAACCATGAAGCCCGCGTGCGACATGCTGCGTGAACTGGGCGTCGCTCACGAGGCGCTCGTGGTCTCGGCCCATCGCACGCCCGACTGGCTCTTCGAATACGCCGAAACCGCGGAAGATCGCGGCCTCATGGCCATCATCGCCGGCGCGGGCGGCGCGGCACACCTGCCCGGCATGCTCGCCTCCAAGACCATCGTGCCCATCTTCGGCGTCCCCGTGCAGTCCAAGGCCCTCAGCGGCATGGACTCGCTCCTCTCCATCGTGCAGATGCCCGGCGGCGTGCCGGTCGCGACGCTCGCGATCGGACAGGCCGGTGCAAAGAACGCAGCGCTCCTCGCCGCGGCCCTCGTGGGAATCGTAAAGCCAGAGGTCCGCGAAGCGCTCCGCGCCATGCGGCAGAAGCAGACGGACGAAGTGATGGAATCGCGCGAGCTCGCGTGAAGAGAGCATTCACCACGCAGGGGCCGCGGGACGCTGAATGACCAAACGGTCAATTGTCCAAAGGGCCAGACGTGGCCACTGATCGTGTGGATTGAAGATCGAATGTTCGCGACCGGCGCAACCCCGCTCGCGTGCAGCTCCGGGTCTTGCCTTGCGCTGCCCCGGTGCCCCACCC
>CAZBXF010000016.1:21981-28652 GCA_964495635.1 uncultured Phycisphaeraceae bacterium | reverse complement strand
TCAAGCCCGGCGACCTCCTCACCACCAGCAGCACGCCGGGCCACGCGATGAAGGCCGACCCCGCCAAGGCCAACGGCGCGATCCTGGGGAAGGCGATGTCGCGGCTCGACTCTGGCAAGGGCATGGTGCTGGTCCTCGTGGGCCTGCAGTAAGCCTCTCCGGTCAGTCGTTCCGACCGGCTCGGGTGTGCACGCAAGTGTCGTGGCACATCCCGACCGGTCGAGAAGTGCCACGAACCTTCTTCCTAACCCGCGGCGACTGCCAACGCGGCCGCCGCGGGCTTGCGCGGCCCACCAGCCTCACGGAGACAACGTCCATGCACTCCAAGACAGCCACACAATCGTTCTTTGCCCTCCTCGTTCTCACCGCCGGCCTTGCCCACGCCCAGATCACAGTTCCGGCTCAGGCCCCCGAACTCGGCAGAGCCATCGCGGAGCTCGGGCTCGTGCAGGACACGCTTCCCCCCGAGTGGGGCCAGATCCGCGATGACATCAAGGGCGGCAATCCGCTTCTCATGCAAGCCCCACGCCGCGAGGGCCTGTGGCGTCCCGACACCGTCCAGCCGCTCGCCGTCCCTGATGGCCACATCCCCGTCGAAACGCTGATCGACGTCGAAATCCAGGGCGCCATGGTCACGCTCCGCCTGATCCCTCGGCCGCTGCAGGAGCACGACCCCGTCATCATGGTCCAGCGCGAGGATGGCACGCTCGAGCGCTATCTGCCGCTGCCCAGCAACTTGTATGTGGGCGACGTTGACAACTTCATGGGCTCATCGGTGACCGCCGCGTTTCGCAACGGCAAGCTCCACGCGGACGTGCGACTCACACCCACGATCCTCTGGCGCATCCAGCCGCTGAGCGATCTGACCACTGGTGGCGACCCGTCGCTGCACATGGTGTGGAACGCGCAGAACGTCGGCCCCTCGCCCGCGGGCCGCTGCGGCAACCCCGATGGCCCCGCTGAGCAGCCCGGGGAGCAACCCGGCGGCCCAGGCCACGATCACACACACCACGTCGCGCCGGAGGTCGATGGCATCAACATCGTGAAGCCCGCCGAGTCCGATGAGGAGCGGGAGCCCGGCTCTGGCGGCGGTGGTGCAGAGACCGACGGCGGCGGCTACGGACCTCGCGCCAACCCCTGGGATGCACAGCTCGCGGTTGATGTGGACTGCTATCTGTACAACAACTACAACAACGTCCAGGACACCATCGACTTTGTCTACCAGGTCATCGGTGCCGCCAACGCCCGTTTCAGCTCGCAGATCGGCTTCAACCATCTCGTGACGCACATTCTGGTGCGGACTTCGTGCGCGGGCGACCCGTACGCGACGCCGAATCCCGACTCGGCAAACGAGATCCTCATCAGGATGCGCGACGTCGTCTGGAACGCCTCCAACCCGGTGCCGCGCAACATCGCGATGCTGTTCACGGGGCGCAATCTGGATGGAGCGGTCGTCGGTCTCGCGTACGAGCCCAGCGCATGCACCGGGGCCGACGGCGGCCACTGCCTCATCGAGGCCGACTTTTCTGCCTTCAATCAGGCGAGGTACACCATTGCCAAGCACGAGCTCGGTCATACGTGGGATGCGGGCCACGTCTGTGGCTCCTTCGGAACCGACGCATACTGCTCCGTGATGTGCGCCAGCTTCGACGAGATCACTTGCGGCACGTCCGACACCGAGTTCTTGCCGTCGTCCGTCAGTCAGATCAGCGCCTTCTGGGGACCATCAACCTGCCACGCGCACGTCGGTGACACCTGGTACGCCGACCGGCTCAATCCGTACTTCTTCCCCAACGGCAACGCCAACCACCCCTTCACCACCTTCATTGACGCGTACAACGCGGCGCCGAACTCCGGGATCGTCGAGCTCAAGGGCTACGGAGCCGGCAACGAGTACATCCATGGTGCCCGCATCTACAACCGTCCCATGACCATCCGCGCGGACGGCACCAACGGGCCCGCCCGCATCCGCTAAGCCGCCGCACTCGCACCCGCGAAGCACCCACGGCCAACAAGCCCCGGCCTCGGCCGGGGCTTCTTCGCTTGCATCGAGTTCACTGCGTCGGTCCGTGCCGGGTCCGGTCCAGAACGCCCTCGCGTTCACTCCACAGCCACGTCCACCACACACCAGGACGAGGCCGCCCCATTCCACGGGCTCGTGCCACCTCCCTCAAGGGGGCGGCTTGGGATTGGTTGTGCACTACCCAAGCGAGCGCTCGCGCCCGCGTTCCGGCCTTCGCGGAGGTGATCTCCGGATCCTCCGAGCCTCGCGGTTCCCGGGCCCCACGAAAGACGGACGTGCTGAGGCCGCGGCTGCTGAGAACTGCCACGCTGGAGCCCGAGTTCACTCCTGCCAGACGTTGAGCCGAGGTTGCCGCCCCGCACGTGCTCACCCAGCAATTTCGCTGGCTGCGCAGCAATCCAGGGTCACCCGGGGGGCGGATGCTGTAAGATGAACGTCGATCGGAGCATTCGCTCCGACAAGGTTGGACGCTTGCCGAGCCCGAGGGTCAGGGTGCGGAGCGTGTGCGACAGGCACAAGCACGACGGGCAGTCGATCGGATGATGCCAACCCGTGGAGTACCACTGGCCATGTGCTCAGCGCATCCCGCGAGCTTTGTTCAACGCCAGATGAATCGCCGCCGTGCGAGCCTCACGTCGCTGGGCTTCACGCTCATCGAGCTGCTGGTGGTCGTCGCCATCATCGCGCTCCTTGTCGGCATCCTGCTTCCTTCGCTCGCGGCGGCACGCAGGGTCTCGCGACAGACCGTGTGCATGTCCAACCTGAGGCAGCTTGCGACATCATCCGCCGCATACGCCAACGACTTCAAGGGCCTCACCGCCGGCTTCTCCTGGACGCCGGGCAACACTCCGACGACCTATTCCGATCTCGTCCAGCCGGTGGGCTCGCTGAGCTTCGCGGCCCACTCAGCCCAGGCGACGGACATCATCCGGAGGCGCGCCCCGGGATCGCCCAACTTTGGCTTTGTCTTCCTCTGGAATCCCTCCATCGACTACAGCCATCTGGTGCTGCTCGACTACATGTCCGTGGAGCTGCCGGTCCCCATCGCCGCGTGCCCCGAAGATCGCCCGCTCCGGCTCTGGCAGAGCGACCTCGCCGCCTTCAACGCCGGTGCCTTTGGCCGTCTCCAGCCGTCGTTCACGGGCTTCGGCGGCGATGTCATGCGGGCCAAGCCCTTCAGCAGCAGCTACGAGACGCCTCCCGCCACCTACGACCGCAGTCCGATCGGCGGGCGCCTCGAACAGTCGACCATTTCCCACTATGCCTACGGCGTCAACAGCAACACACGCTTCGGCGCCACGCGCCTGGACGAGGTCGCGTTCCCATCGCTGAAGGTGCAGCTACACGACACCCACCAGCGTCACGCCCGCAGGCAGCTCTTCTTCGCCCACCCCAACGCCTCGCAGCCCGTGCTCCACTTCGACAGCTCGGTCCTCGAGCGGAAGACGCGCGACTCGGGCCGTGGGTGGCAGCCCAACGCTCCAAACGCCGGTCCTACCACCATCGTTTACGTCCCCTTCCAGTACGAGCCCCCGACCTCCAACGGCGCCGCGAGCGAGAGCTTCCCAGGCCACTACCGCTGGACCCGCGGCGGACTCAAGGGCGTTGACTTCGGCCCCGAGGTCACGGGAGTGCGGTGATCGCCGCCGAAGCGGCTCCGCAGCCTCATGACCACGGCGGGCCCTTCGTGGCCCATCCAGCCGGAACCGGGCCTCTTGGAGCGTCTATCGCTCCAGCCACTTCTGAACAAACTCGATCTCGTCCCTTTCGTCGGCGGGGATCGTGATGTCGGGCGCGATGCCGTGGGGATCGATCCGGAACTCGGGCAGTCGGAGTGAGCGGCTGGTGGGGTTGCCCACTTCGAACCGGCCCGAGGGAAGCGGGAATGAGCCGACGTTGGCGAAGTCGAGGACGCCGCCGGAGGGGCCCTTGCCGAACAGGGTGACCTTGCGGCTCTGCATCGCTTCGAGGATGAACTGCTCGCCCGAGCTGATGGCGTCTTCGATGAGCACGGCGACCCGCTTGGGAAAGGGCTTGACCTCGGGCATGACTTCGACGAAGAAGCTGGGTTCGGGCACGTAGTACCCGCCCAGGTGCTTGCGCATGTTGTCGATGCGCTCGCGGAGCTCCTCGAGCTCGCCGGCGGGAATCTCCGGGTCGGTCAGCACCGTTTCCCACGTCGCGATGTTGTCGGGGCTGCACTTCATCGCGACGCCCACGGTGTAGATGGGGCGGGAATAGATCAGCGGCGAGAGCGGGCGGTAGACAAAGTCCGACCCACCCCCGTTGTCGCGGATGTCGATGATCAGGTTCTCGATCGAATCGAGTTCGGCCTTGTGCTCCTGCATGATCTGCTCGAGTTTCGGGAGCAGCGAAGGGGCAAAGCTGGGCATCCGGATCCAGGCGGTGCGCTCCGAGAGCTTGACGTAGAAGACGTCCGGCCATGGGAAGGTGCGCGCGGCGACGGCGACATCAAGGGGCGCGGCGGGCGGAGAGACACGACTGAGGATCGAGCCGCCGGAGACGTCGATCGCCAGCGTGCCGTCAGCCAGGAACTCGCCGGAGACCTTCCTCTCGGAGTGATCCCCCATCCGCCACATGCCCGTGACAGTCTTCCCCGCGCCGGGCGTGAACTCGCCCTTGATCATCCCCAGCGACCAGTTGTCGGCCTGCGTCGCGAGCACGGTCGCGGCGAAAGCGCCGGAGTCGGTCTTGAGGATGCCCAGGCGGTAGCGGCCGCCGACGGTCTCCCAGATGCCTTCGAGCGGCTCACGCGTTGCACCGGCCGCGTCGAGTCTCGCCTTCACGCTCTCCTCGGTCCACGGGAGCGTGGGCGTTGCGGGGGGCGTCGCGCCCGCCGCGGGTGTCGCGAGCGCGGCGGGGCGGATGCTGAGGTGGCCGTCGGCGAAGAACGCCAGCACGCCCCGGGCTGCTTCGAGAAACGCCTCGTCGTTGCTCGCCTCGCCCGCCAGCGGACGCTGCCTGGCCACGATCGCATCAAACGCGGCCCGCGTCTCTGGCGTCACCTTGGTCTCCCAACCGGCGTAGTTGGCTTCGAGCTTCGTGACCAGGGCGTCGAAGTCCGCGAGCCGCGCCTCGCGCGTGAGTTCCTGTGCCCTGGCCTCGCTCCCCACAAGGAGCGCCAGCATGCACAGGAGGGGAAGGCCAAGAGCGCGGAGTCGTTGGATGCGATTCATGCCGGAAGGCTAGCGAGAAGGCAATTCCGGGACCACCCAGCCGCGCGGCGGGTGATGCCGTGCGGTTCCTGGGTGGCCCTTCCGATGCCGGATGCGGCCCGGGCTGCCTCGCTGGCCGCAACTCGGCAGGAACTGCCAGCGGCGTTGGTTGGGCTGGCCCGTGATCGCGCGGATCACGCGGCACAACTCGCGTGCAAACTCGATCGCCGTGATCGAGAAGTTGTCTCCAGCCAGTCGCTGGAGTCCGCCGCCGTCGCGATGGCGATCGACGCCGCGGGGTTCCCCCCGCCGCGGAGCGATTGATCAGGGAGGCGATACGCAGAAACACCGGGCTGAACTCGGCAGTTTCTGCCGAGTCCTGGCCAGCGTCATCCTCCGGCTGATGACCTTGGGGCACGCGCTCATGAGGCCGCGGGCCATGACCGATGACCGCTGAGCTGATTTTTCGTCGCTCGTGTCCGCCGGGATGGTGCTCTTCCTCCTTGCCACGCGCGTACATCCCCGGAGACGAAGACATGATGGAAGCGAAAGCGTGGTCGGTGGTGGCGTTGCTCTCACTCGCAGGCTCCGCCGCGGCCCAGGGGCCGGCGGGTGAACCGCAGGATGCGCCCGCAGCGGTCGCCAACGACGCATCCACATCGGAACCCGAGCCACCCGCGGTCGGCTCAGCGATCAGCGTGCAGATCAACCTCGACTACACGACCGCGTACTTCTACCGCGGCATCATCCAGGAAGACTCTGGCCTCATCCTCCAGCCAGCAGCAAGGCTCACCGCAAACCTCCACGACTCCGAAGAACTGAAGCTGGACGCCTTCGCCGGTCTCTGGAACTCCTTCCACGGCCAGAAGACCGCCGCGAGCACCGACAACGACTTCGTCGAGTACTGGTACGAGGCCGATGTCTACGGCGGTCTCACAGCGACCTCCGGCAAGGTCTCCTTAACGGCCTCCTACACGTTCTTGACAAGCCCGAGCGATGCCTTCGACACGGTGCAGGAACTGGGCTTCACGGCCGCGCTCGACGACTCCGCGTGGCTCGAAGCGTGGGCGCTCAAGCCCTACGCCACAGTCGCGATCGAGACCGGCTCCAACGCCTCCGATGGTGCCGACTCCGACACCGGCGTGTACCTTGAGCTCGGCATCGGGCCCGGCCTCGTCGCTGATGTCGGCTCCACCCCCGTCACGCTCACCTTCCCCGTGCAGATCGGCCTCAGCCTCTCGGATTACTACCAGGATGCGGCGGGCAACGATGACACCTTCGGCTTCGCCCAGGTCGGCGCGAGGGCCTCGCTGCCGCTCGGCGAGCCCGGCCGCTTCGGCGCATGGACCCTCAACGGCGGTGTGTCGCTCCTCTTCCTGGGCGACAACACCAAGGCCTTCAACAGCGACGACGAAACCGAAGTGATCGGCACGCTCGGGCTGCAGTGGAACTTCTGACCCCTCCCGCCAGCC
>CAZBXF010000016.1:0-21881 GCA_964495635.1 uncultured Phycisphaeraceae bacterium | reverse complement strand
TAACTCCGCGGCGCGACCACGACGCGCCGGCTGAGGTTCGGCACCACCGTGCCGCCGGGCTCTTCGATCGTGACTGCGAAGAGCGCGACGCGACGGACGTCGATTGAGGGCGTGATTGGAACGATGATCTCGCCATCGGCGCTGGCGTTGAAGACGCCGCCGCTGACCTTCTGCTCCATGCCGCGCTCGTCGATGACCCAGATCTGGTACTGCTCCTTCGTCGGGTCGTTGGGCTTGAGGCCCACGAAGCGGACGAAGCCCTGCTCGAGCTCATCGTTCCACACGACATCGCCCGTCACGCGGCCCTGCTCGGCCGGTGCATCGGGGAGGTCAAAGGGCTGCCACGCGACGCGCACGGTGCCGGGGAGTTCGAGCAGCTTCCGCCGGTTCTGGCCAACGGTTGCGGGATCGATCGGCTCCTCCAGCTTTGCAATCTTCAGGGTCGCGGTGTTGAGGGCCGTGGTCGCTTCGCTGAGCTCCTGCGCCAGGCGGACTTCCCGTGCCGCGGACTCGGCGAGCTTGCGTCCCTGCTCGATCCCGGCCGCGTCCAGCGTCGCCACGCGCCGTGCGAGGTCCTCCGCGCGGGCCGTAGCCTCGGCCAGTAGTGCCCGGTTGCTCTGTCGCACCTCTTCAATCTCAACCGCGAAGCGCTGCGTCTCCGTGAGCAGCGCACGCTGCGACGCGGCCCACCGCCACGCCACCAGTGCTGTGGAGCAGGCCAGGAGCACGCTGGCCGCCATCAGCAGCGGCACCCAGCGCGACTCCCTCGCCGCTCCACCGGCACCAGCGGTCATCGGCAGGGGCCCGTCACGACCCACCACCCGCTCGCCCGTCGCAAGCAGGCGAGCCCGCACGTCGGCTGGCAGTGGGGGCGCCCCAGCCGCCGCCCGCAGGAGAAGCTCGGTCACGGGTCCGTCGTAGCGTTCGGCCTCGGGCGCAATCGCGAGCAGATCATCCAGCTCGGCCCTGTCCTCGAGCGAGAGCTGGTCGAGCTGCTCATCGGCCAGAAGCTCGCGCAGGCGGGATGCCTGAGCCTCGCTGAGCGAGCCGGGGCGGTTCGCATCGCCGGCGGGGTTCGTGGGGAGAGGCTGGCTCACGCGACACCTCCGATGCCCGTGGAGTCCGGTGCCTCGCCGCCCATCGCTCGCTGGAGCTTGAGCACGGCCCGGCGGAGGCGGCTCTTCACGGTCCCGATCGGCGCTTCCGTTCCGCTTGCGATCTCGCGATGGCTCAGGCCCCTCGCCACCGCCATCCAGAGCGCCGTCCGCTCATCCTCAGGCAGTTTCGCGAACTCCTCACCGAGGCCCTCGGCCTCGGTGCGCGACGGCCCAGGGCCAGTTGCCTCAGCCCGCCCCTTGGACTCGAGAAACGTCGTCCGGTCCTTCCGCCGCGAGATCGCGCGACGCCGATGATCGTTCAGGCGCCGGTGCGCGATCGTCGCGATGAACGCCGGCTCAGAGCCCTTGGCGGGGTCGTACCGGCTGGCCGAGAGCCAGATGCTGACGAAGACTTCCTGCACGGCGTCCTCGATCTCCGACCGGTCCTGCCCGCTGAGGTACTTGCTGGCCAGCCCCCACACGAGGCCGCCGTACTCATCAAGGCAGCGCGCGACCGCACTCTTGTCACCTGCCGCGATCTGCTGGAGGAGCGTCGGCACGGCGCGCGGATCCTCTACGTCGTCAAGTCGGCTCGCCTTGCGTCGCGCGATCCATCCATTCCTTCGCTGGCCGGAACGCCCCGGATCGCGAAGACACACGAGTTTAGCACAACGCACTCGCCGATGGGGCAGCCGCCGGACACCACACCGCCTCCGGCGCCCGTTCGCCCCCCGCTCGTCCGCCCGAGAACCCGCGCGACCGCTACCATGACGGCCTTCCCATCGAAAGGACCCCTGGACATGGCCTGGATCACCAAGAACTCCGGCGGCACCAAGATCGAGCGTCGGGCCGAGCCCTACCTCACCGCTTCCATGCGCGACGAGCTCACCAAGACCATGCTGCCTCGCTATGAGACCAGCATGGGGGCGCTGCTGCCCTGCCTCCACACCATCCAGCACGAGTACGGCTGGATCCCGCCGCAGGCGATGCTGGAGATCGCCGAGTTTCTCAAGATCAAGCCCTCGGACGTCATCGACACCGCCAGCTTCTACGAGGAGTACTGGCTGAAGCCCAAGGGCAAGCACCTCATCCAGGTCTGCCGCTCGATTGCCTGCGAGTTCTGCGGGCACGAGAAGATCACGCAGGCCGTGAAGGACAAGCTCGGCATCGAGGTCGGCGAGACGACCGACGACGGCATGTTCACCCTTGTCGAGCTTGAGTGCCTGGGCTCCTGCGATTCGGCCCCGGTGGCCCTCTTCAACGAGAAGCTCCACGAGTGGCTCACGCCCGAGAAGGTGCTGAAGGCCATCGATGACGTCTATGCGGGGAAGACGGAAGGCACTGGGCACTAGGCGCTAGGCACTGGTCACCAGGGTCGGAGTGGTGCAATCCGGGGCGTGGTGCGTCGTTGTGCGTGCATGATGCAGCCGTCACTCTTTGGCGTTGGTCTTGCTTCGCTGCTCCTTGCGCCGCTCGCGCTTGGTCAGAGCTCGGCACCAGTGACACCGACGCCGCCAGCCGCGAGTGCGCCTGCCGCGAGCGCCGCCCGCGTCGTCGCCCCCGCCCCATCGCAAGAAGCCCTCGCCGCCGCGGCGGACTACTCCGCCGAGCGCCACGGCCGCGCCATGCTTGTCTTGCATGATGGCAAGGTCATCTTCGAGCGCTACGACAACGGCTGGGCCGCTGATCGCCCGCACCCGCTCGCCAGCGGCACCAAGAGCTTTGTCGGCGTGATCGCCATGTTCGCCGTTCAGGACGGCCTCATCACGCTCGATGAGAAGGCCAGCGACACGATCACCGAGTGGCAGTCCGACCCAGCCCGCAGCCAGATCACGCTTCGCCACCTCCTCACACTCTCGAGCGGGCTCGATCCTGCCGACGCGACACTCGGCACGCGTGGCGGCTCTCGTGTTCTTGGCCCGGGGCGGAACACCGCTGCGGATCGCGAGCGCGGCAGCCGCGCGGTGAACGATCGCTACGAAGCAATCCTCGAAACGGAGATGTCCAGCAAGCGCGGCCCCGGCGGCAAGGCCGCAACGCCGGGTGGCCAGTTCGAGTACGGCTCCAGCCACTTCTACGCCTTCTCCCTCGTCATCGACCGCAAGCTCAAGGCCTCGGACCTTGAGTGGAAGACCACGCAGGACTACTTCGAAGGCCGCGTGGCACAGCCCATCGGCATGGAGGTCGCACGACTGGGCGTTGATCGCGGCGGCGCGCCCAACTTCGCCGGCGGCGCCATGCTCACCGCGCGCGAGTGGGCCAAGTTCGGCCAGTTCGTGCTGCAGCAGGGCTCATGGACCAACGAGAAGGGCGAGTCTGTCCAGCTTCTCAAGCCTGAACTCCTCGAGCAGTGCTTCGTGCCCAGCGAGGCGAATCCCGCGTATGGCCTGACGTGGTGGCTGCTGGATGCCGCGCGTGCCGCCGCGGCGGAGAGCAGCGAAGTCGCCGATGGCGGCGGCAGCATCCGCGAGCGTCTTCGCGACCGTGCCTTCGCACGTGAGGTCGGCTTCAGCAAGGACATGGTCGGCCCCGATGGCAAGCCGCTGAAGGTCCTCATGGCCGCGGGCCTGGGCAAGCAGCGCCTCTTCGTGATCCCGCAGCACAACCTCGTGATCGTGCGCTTCGCGGAGAACGCCGCACCGACGCCGGGTGTGAAGGACTTCTCGAATGCGGAGTTCCTTGGGAGAGCGCTGGGCACCAAGGAGTAAGGACGAGGCATTCGGCACTCGTGGTCCGGCGTTCGAGCCGGGCCTTTGCGACCGGGCGATCGGGGTTCGGCGCGAGTGGTGAGGAGCGCCCACCGGAGCGTCGTCCGGATCTGACGCTGGCTTTCCGAATGCCAAAGGTCAAGCTCGCCCCGACGAACGAACCGACCCCGCTACCTACCCTCACACATGACCACTCGCAATGCCGCGACCCTCGCGCTGCTCCTGGGGATCCTCGCGGCCTTGGGTGCCGTGCTCTTCGCCAAGTTCGCCCCTTCACACACCACCGCTCAGGTGCGCAATACCGATACCGCAACGCTGGTGGTTGTTCTCACGCCCCCGGGCCAGCCACCAACCAGATGCACCCTGCAGCCGGGTGAGCTGTGCAGCGCGCCATTCGTTCGAGGCATGACCCTTTCCGTATGGATCGGTCCCGCCGATGTCGCGGATCCCGCCACGTGGCGCGTCGATGGGATCGGTGGCGTGATCGATGCCAGATCCACGGAAGGTGCGATGGAGATCGCCGGCCCGGGCTTGCAGGTCACGCCCCTCACACCCTGACGCGACTCCGCCCGCCTCCTCCCTCTCGCCAGCCCCATGGCACGCACTCCGGCACGGACTCCCGCACGCGATGCGCCGTCTCCGCGCGCAAAGTTATGAACCCGGCGAAATGACGCTCGCGGCGAACGCCCGCCCGCGGTATGCTCTCCCCGTCCAGTTCGGGGGGTCCCCTCACGGTCCGAGCGGCGCGGTCGCCAGCGGGCTGAGCGAGAACCTCTCCATGCGGGCAACGCCCCGCGGGAGCGTCCAAATGCTGATCTCATCGCTCGTCGCGACGCTCGCCGCCCTCTCCCCGACCGTCCAACCCCCGGCGACTGACGTTCCTTCCCAGCCGCCTTCCTCCCCCTCATCCCCCTCCGCCCCTCTCGCCAAGCCCGCCGCGAAGGTGGTCCCGCCCTCACCGGTCCCGTTCCCCCACCCGCTCATCACCGAGGTGCTCTACGCAGTTCCAACGGGCGATGAGGGTGACGCCGACGGCGATGGCACCCGTTCGGCCACCGGCGATGAGTTCGTCGAACTCATCAACCCGCACACGCGGCCCATCCGTCTGAAGGGATACGTCATCACCGACGGACGAAACCTGATCTCGAGCACTCCGCGGAGTTCCCGACGCGAGCCCGCCGGCGGCTCCCGGACCGCTCCTTCCGCTCCCGGCGCGGCCGAACCGAAGGAACCCACCGACCGGAAGAGCCGGATCCGCTTCGAACTCCCCGACCTGACGCTCCAGCCCGGCCAAGTCGTGGTCGTCTTCAACGGGTTCAAGGGAAAGGGCGCCCAGCCCGTCACCGATCGAACGGCCGCCCCAAAGCCACCGGCAAGCGTCAAGCAGGGCAGTCCAGCCCCGATCATCCTGACGATGGGCGTGACTTCCCAGTACGCGGCCTTCGCCAACACCGGCGACTGCGTCCTCCTGATGGACCCCAAGGGCAACGGCATCCAGTGCATCGCCTGGGGAGAGAAGACCAAGCCACCGGAGGACGCCGCCCCGCTCCTTGAGCGTGCCCCGGAAGCTCGCGGCAGCGTTTCTCGCGTCGGTCTGGAGCGAGGCCTGGGCGCGCACGCCGAGCTTGATCCCCTCGGTCGGCCCTTCTCCCCCGGTGTTCACGAGCTCACACCTGCCGAGGAGGTCGCTCCCAGAGACCCCCCTGTTCCGGTGGGTCCGCTGACCCCTGACAAAAAGTCGGAGAAGGTACCGGGTGGTCCTTCATCAATGCCCGATGTCCCCGGGCCCGAAACGCCGAAATGACCCCATCATCGACGTGAGCACCCGGAGTCTCGTCCGGCTCCAACCCTGCGTCGTCCATCCCGACCGAGCCTCCTTCATGGCAAGAACCCGGTTCCATCTCGCCCTGGTCGCGTCGGTGGCTCTCGCCCTGGTGGCGGGGGTGCACCGAGCGGCATCCGCCATGCCCGCCGAGGTCACCGCCGCCGTCATTGCTCAGATTCACGCGCCGCAGGAGCTTGAACACCAGCATCCTTCGAGGCCCGGCGGGCCCGTCGCTGTGGAGGAGCCCACGACGCCGTCAACAGCACGCGCTCATCCGGAGCTCGTGACCGTGGGCATCTCCAACTTCTACGATGAGTTTGCCCACATCAGCGAGGATGGCGTGGCCAGCGGCCTCGCGGTCGAGGTGCTCAAGCAGGCCGCCGCTCGATCGGGTCTGCAGCTGAGGTTCGTCTACGTTCCGATCGAGGTGGCCTGGGACCAGCTGGCCGATGGAACTGTGGATGTACTGGCTTTCCAGTCGGTGGCAGAGGTCCGCTTTGACGACACCATCTACGGACCGCCCTACGTCGTCACCCACGGCCAGATCTACTCGCGTCCGGAGACGCCCAGAATCAACGATCCGAACGAGCTCAGCGACCACCGGGTCATGGTCGATGGGAATCTCGCGAAGCCGTGGCTGAGCTCGCACGGCGTCTCGAAGGTCCTCTGTACGCGAGATGTGCTTCTGGCCATCCAGCTGCTCCAAGCCGGTGAGGCCGACTACTACGCGACGACCCGCCTGGCATATCGCACCGCCGTCAAGCGTGCCGGGCTGGAGCTCAACCTCGCCGAGCACACGATTGAGGGCCCAACCTTCTCTCGCGCCTTCGCTTCCGCTTTCGCTTCCGAGCGGCAGGAACTCCACGGCAAGCTCCTCCGGGGCATCGCTCAGGTCATGGCCACGCCCGAGTACCCCGGGCTCTACAGCAAGTACGCGGGTGAGATTGAGCCCAGCCCTGTGGAACCGGGCGTCCGCCGGAGCGTTGTTCTCTGGGGCCTCCTGGCTGCGGTTGTGATCATTGCGGCTGCCACGACGCTCGTCGTCTCGCTTCGGTCACTGGTCTGTCGCCAGCGGCGGGCGCTCGCCCAGAGCCAGTCTCGGTACCGCCAGCTCTTCGAGGCGAGCGAGGATGCCATCCTTGTCATCTCGCCGTCCGACGGCCGTGTTCTGGACGCCAACCCCGCCGCAACCCGCATCTACGGATGGAGCCTCGACGAGCTGCGTGCGATGGACATCATGCAGATCACGACCAACCGCGAGCACGCGGAGGAGTGCCTCCGCGAGGTCGTGTCGAAGGGCTTCGCTCGCGGCTACGCCTGCCAGCACCTCACCAAGCACCGCGGCATCATCCAGATCGAAGCGAGTGTGGTGCTCGTCGAGGCCTTCGGCCAGCCGGCCTTCGCCATCTATCTTCGTGACGCGACCGAGCGTCTCGCGGCCGCTGCTCGCGAGCGCGCGATGGAAGCTCGCCTCGCCCGGACGCAGCGGCTGGAGGGACTCGCACTCCTCGCCGGCGGCGTCGCCCACGACTTCAACAACCTTCTCATGTCCATCAGCGGCAACGCCGAGCTTGTACGCCTCCGGAGCAAGGGTGATCCCAGACTTGAGAAGCCAACGACCGACATCGTTCGCGCCGCCCGGATGGCGACCGAGCTGACGCAGCAGATGCTCGACACCGCCGGAAGCACATCAGTCAAGACCGAGCCGACCGACCTCTCGGTCGTCGCAACCGAGATCGTCGCGGCCCTCGGTCCTCGTCTGGGCACCACGACCCGGGCCACACTCGAGCTCGACCCAGCCCTGCCAACGCTCGATCTCGACGGCCCGCGCCTCCGCCGGGTCCTCATGAACGTCCTCACCAACGCCGCCGACGCGACCACGACATCCGGCAGTATCACGATCCGGACCGGCCAGAGGCACCTCGACCAGAGCCAGCTTGCCGGTGCGGCGGCGGGCTCCACGCTGCCGCCTGGCGAGTACCTCGTCATCGAGGTCGAGGACACCGGCGAAGGGATGTCCGAAGACGTTCTCGCCAGGATCTTCGATCCCTTCTTCACGACCAAGCCGCACGGGCGCGGGCTCGGCCTCTCGGTCGTGCTCGGCACGGTTCGTCGCATGGGTGGGGCAGTCCTCGTCCGCTCTGCGGCGGGTGTGGGCTCCTGCTTCACGCTCGCCTTCCCCGCGGATCAGGGGCGGCCGCGCGTAGACATGAAGCTCGAGCTGCATCCCGCCGAGCCGGGTCCGGCGGGTGGCGACCTGCCGATTCCGGCCGGCTCACGGGGCCGCGCACTGGTGGTCGACGACTCGATCGCCG
Organism: uncultured Phycisphaeraceae bacterium; assembly: GCA_964495635.1. Classification (GTDB taxonomy): domain Bacteria; phylum Planctomycetota; class Phycisphaerae; order Phycisphaerales; family UBA1924; genus JBBASU01. Next base: position 13,936 of record CAZBXF010000016.1, on the reverse strand, counting down.
TCATGAGCGTGACCGGAGCACTCCTCTCCGACCTCGGCTGGGAGGTCACAACCGCCTCGACCGTTGAAGCGGCCCGAGCGGAGGTGGCACGTGGCGGCCTCAAACTCATCATCGCCGACGTGCTCATGCCCGACGGCGGCGGCACCGCGGTCCTGGCTGAGAGCCGCGAGCGACAGCCCCACGCCGCGGTAGTCTTCATGAGTGGCCACGCGCCCGAGGGGAGCCTGGGTGCGCTTGTGCCCGATGCTTTCCTCCAGAAACCTTTCGGCCTCCGCGAGCTTGAGACGGCCGTGGCCGAGGCCCTCACGATCGCGCACGCGCGCGAGCAGGGCGCCGTGTCGACCGTTGACGCGGCGTGACTCCAGCGACCGCCCTCCCAGCCCGCCTCACTTCCAGTCCGGCCCGAACCAGCCCGCGGCCTCCACACCCTCCGAACCGGCCTCAAGTACGCGGCTGCTGAACACCGCCCAGTCCGGATAGCCAACACCCGACGAGAAGTAGGGCAGCCGCTCGACGGTCCGCATCGCCTCCAGCCCGACGCCGCCAACTCCTGCAACCATCGCAACATCCGAGCCCTGGCGCGGCCGAACCACCAGCACGGCCGCCCCAGGCCCATCCTTGGTCAGCACCGCGCCGTCAGGACCCGGATACACCACGCGCGAAGAGTCGGCCGTCACCGGCGAGCCATCGAGCAGCGAGCGCCACGCGGCGTTGATGGACGCGTTGCCGTAGACGATCACGTTCAGATCACCACCGCCACTCGTGGCCAGGAACTCCCGGTCACTGAGGACCCGGGCGTCGCCGTTCCCGCGGTACCACCACTGCTCCGCGTCAAACCTCGCCTTGCTCCGCATCCACGCCTGCTCGGCCTCGCTGCCGCCGGTTCCAAAGACGAGCGTGAAGCGACGGTCGAACGCGGCCTTGAACGGGCCGCTCCGCGTTGGGTTCTTCTCCGACGAAGGCACCTCGCCGACGAGCGTCCACGCGCCGGCCTCCCGCAGCAGGTGCACGACAGACGTCCCCGGCTCGACACGCAGCGTCTCTCCGGAGTCCAGGGAGATGTTCGATGCTTCCGCCGCGCCGGCCGACCCGAGATCCAGCCTCAGACGCCGCACGTTGAGCGTCGTCCCCTTGACCGTTCCGGCCTGGCGGTCCAGCGTCAGCTCAACCCGGCTCATCCGACCCGGGAACTCCTGCTGCACCACCGTCGCCCACTCCGCCCTCGCCGACACGCCGGGGTGGAACATTCGGAAGTCCACGCGGTCAACGCGCTCCGGCCGCGACCGTGCCCGGAAGAACTCCGTCAGGGCCGGCCAGTCAACGCACTCGTTGCCCCACCAGTGCCCCGCGCCCGCCCGCTCGTAGTACGCAAAGTCGGTGTGGAAGTCCCCCAGCACCGTGCGCATCTGTCTCGCCTGCCCGACGGGCACATTGTCGTCCGCGTCGCCGTGGAGGATGTAGACGCCAAGGCCGGCGAGGTTGCGGGCCAGCTCGAGCGTGTCGCTCGGGTTGGTCGCCTCACGGAGCGTCGCGAGGACGCCCGTCGCGTCCGCGCCGGGACGCTGCCCTCCGGCGTAGGTCCAGAAGGAGATCCAGCCCGCGCTGGGCGCAATCGCCGCGAAGCGGTCCGGATAGGTCACGCCAAGGTGCCATGTCCCGTGCCCGCCCATGGAGTGACCGGTGAGCCACACGCGCCGCGGATCGGGCGAGTAGCGATCCATCGCAAGGTCGAGCACTTCGATCGCGTCCTTCCGGCCCCAGTCCTCCCAGTCAAAGCCGAAGGGCCTGCGATTCGTTGGCGCGACGATGTGCGTCCACGTCTTCGGTGTGTACGCGCGTGCCTGCGAGATCCCCTCGACGCTGGCGCCGTGCAGCGTCAGGATCATCCCCTGAGTCGCGTCGCCGCCGGTTGCGGGCGGCACATAGCCGTAGTACTGCACCGACCCGTCGATGGCGCTGAGGAACGTGACTCGCCGGGCCTCCTCGGGCCTGCGCACTTCCAGGGGCAGCGTCGCTTCGTGGAGTACCTCGTCACCCAGCGTGAGACGCACGCGCAGCGTCACGGCGCCCTCGCCGATTGCTCCGCCCGACTCGATCATCGCCGGCACCTTGCGCGTCGAGAGCGGCTGGATCACGCCGACACCCATCGCGTTTCCGAACGGTCCGTCATTGAGGGCGGTCTGGACCATCATCTCCGGCGATGTCGCGGTCGTGCTCGCGTTGGTCACGATGATCCCGGCGTATGCGGCCCGCTCCGTGGTTCCAAGCCGCTCGCCGATGATCGCATCGGGCAGTGTGGGATCCAGCGTCTGGATGAAGATCGGCGCGGGTGGCTCCTCAAACCTGGCCCTGATGCGCCCGCGCCCGCCGCCGAACAGGAGCTCGTTCTCGCCCGCGCGGAGCAGCACCGGCAGACGGGCCGTGTCGTTGGCGTACGGATCGCCCATGCGCGGCTCTCCGTTCACGTAGACCATCGAGTGCCCCGCCGCGGCGAGGATCGCCACACGCTCCGTTGCAGACTCCACACGAGCAACGGCGTACCCGCCCGCCAGCGCCGGGCCGCTGAACCAGCCCTCCGCGTCGGGCTTCAGCTCGGCCCATTCGCCGCCCGCCGCCCGCGGCGCCTCGAACGTGCCCCGTGCGAGCGCGAGTTGCACGCCATCAATGCGGAAGGGCACCCGACCCTGCTGACGCACGGGCGGAGTCGCGAGCAGCGTCGAAACCTCAGGGAGCGGCCCGGACTGCTGGCCCGAGGCGGCGCCGCAGGTCGTCAAGAGCAGGAGGGCGCTTGCGCCGGCAAGTCTTCTCAGTGTCGAGTTCATCACGCGAGACTATCAAACTCCCCGGCTGCGGGCGGCCAGATCTCAGTCTGTCTGCGCCATCGGCTCCCAAGGGAAGCCCTCAGGAATGAGCTCCGGCCGGCCCTGGAGCCACCCCACCAGCCACTCGTACGCGTCGACCAGACGCGGTCCCGGCCGATTGAACATCTGGTTGCCATCGACGAGCGCGACTCGCCCGTTGCGGACGGCTGGAAGCTCGTTCCACCATGGCTCCTGCGCCAGCGCACGGGCACACGCTCGCGTTCGGGCAAGGTCGAGCCCGCACGGGCAGATGATGAGGTGCTCGGGCTGGATTCCCACAAGCGCCTCATGCGGGATCCGGATCGACTTGCCCGCGATGCGCTCCGCCATCTGCGGACCCGCCGCGGCACCGGCCGTGGGCCTGGGGATCGTCGGGTTGAGCGGGTGGCGGGCTCCGGCCCGTTCGATGAGCTGCGGCGTCCAGTGCCCGCCGCAGAAGAGCGGATCCGTCCACTCAAGGAAAGCCACGACCGGTCCATCGTCGAAGGGATTGACGAAGTCGCTGGTCCGATAGAGCCGCTCACGCAGATGAACGATCCGCGGCATCGCGAGATGCTGCAACCCCGTCGCCTGGGCCACGGTAAGAAGATCGTCGAGGGTTCCCTCGACCGTCGTCGGATTGAGCGAGACGATCCGTGGCTCGCCCGGAAGTGTCGTGGCAATGCGCCGCACGGCCGCGAGGTCGATCGAGCAGACCTCACAGAGGTCCTGCGTCAGGATGACGTCCGGACGGAGCGTGCGCAGCAGATCTTCGTTCACGGTGTAGAGGCTCTGTGACTGCGAGATGGACGCGGAGACCATGGCGTCGATCTGTGATGGGGAGGCCTCCGCGGGAATCCGCGGGGCTGTCAGGACCGGGAGGTGCGCGATGGATCGCGGAAAGTCGCACTCGTGCGACCGCCCGACGAGGAGCCCCTCCCCCCCGACGGCACAGAGGGCCTCCGTGGCCGAAGGGAGCAGGCTGACGACCCGGATCGAGCCGGAGTGGGGGAGCGGGTTGTCGGCGGGTAGGTTGGCGGGCATGGCGCGTTGCTGGGCGGGCAGGGGGCGGGTGCTGGCGGCCGGATCGCGTACGCTTGTCTCCGCTGGAACAGCCTAGGTCGGGCCCAGACTTTGGCCCGGCGTGACACGGAAGGCCGAAAGGGTAGTCTGTACGCGAAGAGGCTCGCGTCGCGAGCTGGAGTCGGTGGCTGGAGTGCCGCCGCATGGAGGTCCGAACGATGGCAGGATCCGAGCATGGGGTATCGCGGGTTGCACGAGGCACCGGGCGTCGGCTCGGATCGGCCTGTGCGGTCGGCGTGTGCGCGGCGATGGTGATCTCCAGCGGGCAGGCCTGGTCGCAGACGGCAAAGGCCACCCCCGTCACCCCCGCCGGCGAGCAGCCGGTGGTCCCCGCAGGAGTGCAGCCCGGAGCGCAGCCCGTTCCGGATGGCGGCCCCCTCGGTGCTGCGATGGCGGCGGCACCGCCGGACGTCCTCCCCGCGGCTCCGGGCAGCAGCGATCTGGTGGAGCTCTCGGCGTTCGCCGAGCCAGTCGAGCTCTCGACCTTCGTTGAGCTGGTCGCCGCGACGCTCAACATCAACATCTCGAACATGGGCGTGGTCGAGGGGCAGGTCATCTTCAACGCCCCGGTGCCGGTCAAGAAGGCGGATCTGATCCATCTGCTCGACTCGCTCCTTGAGCAGCAGGGCTTCACGATCGTGCAGGATCGCTTCGGGCTCTATTCCATCCGCCCCGCGACGGCGGTGGTGGTCAATCTGCAGGGCGAGATGCCGACGACGCGCGTCTTCTCGACGCCGAACCTGAGGCCGAGTGCGCTCAAGGCCGCCATTGAGGGCCAGCTGGGCATCGCGCCCCAGGCGCAGGGTGGCGGCGGGGTGGGCGGCGCGACCGCGCCCCGTCAGATCGCGTACATCGATGAGATGGGCGTGATCGTGGCGACGGATACGCCGCGCCGGCTCGCGGCGATCGAGAGCCTGATCACCGCGCTCCTCGAGGAGTACGCACGGGCGAAGTTCATCCGGCTCGAACTGAAGCACATCTCAGCGCCGGTCGCACGCGGCCGCGCACTGGAGCTGGTTGGGCAGGCCGTGCAGTCGCGCGGGCTGAGCATCCCCGGTCAGCCGGACTTCAACGCGGGTCAGCCGGGGGGCGTGCCCGGCCGGCAGGCCACGGGCCAGCTCGACAACATGGGCGACCGCATGACCGTGGACTCCCAGGGCAACGCACTCATCTTCCGAGGCTTGCAGATCGAGATTGACCTGGTGAAGGAAGTGCTCGCGGTCATCGACGTGCCCAACACGCTCCTGCCCCGGAAGTTTGAGGGTGGAGCCGCGGCGATGCAGATCGCGGACATCGCACGCCAGCGCGGGCTGGGCGAGGTCACCACGATCTCCGATCGCTCACAGATGGACCCCAACGTGGGGTTCGACTTCAACGCCTTCCAGCTTCAGCAGCAGCGTGCGGCGGGCGCGGGCGGGGCTGGCGGGCCGGTCATGGTCGTTGATGAGCGGCGCGGGTCGATCGTCTACTACGGCACCGAGGCGCAGCAGATCCAGCTCGAGGCGCTGATCAAGGAGCTGGACATCCAGGCCGAACGCGTCGTGACGCGGGTCTACCGCCTGCGGCACTCCGACGCGGAGTCGGTCGCGGAGATCATCAACGGGCTCATCTCCAACACGACGCCGGCCGGGACGAGCGAGTTCCTCCCCGAAAGTGGTGGGTTCTCGAACTTCCGTGGCTCGAGGTCCCGAACGCCCATCCGGCCCGTGCAGCAGCCCGATCAGGCCTCGACGCTTCCGGTGCCGGCGGGTCAGGAGGGCCTGACGCTCGACGCCGAAAACGCGTTCGTGATCGCGGACCCGAAGAACAACCAGATCCTGATCAAGGCCCCGGCCGTGCAGCAGCCGGAGTTCTCGAAGCTGATCGAGCGGCTCGATCTGCGCCGGCCGCAGGTCTACGTGGAGGCCCAGATCATCGCGGTGAGCGCGGATGATCGTCTGCGCTTGTCGATCGAGACGCAGCTCATCAACGCCAACGGCAGCGGCGGCGTCCTCAACACCAACTGGGGGCTCGGCGGGTTTGGCGATAATCCCATCACCGCTCCGAAGGAAGTAAGCAATAGCCTCGCGGGCCTGACGGCCGCGATCATCCGCAGCGATCAGGTTCCGATCCTGATCCGCGCGATCGCGAACGAGACGGACAGCCGTATCGTCTCGTCGCCGCAATTGCTCGTGGATGACAACGAAGAGGCAGAGGTTGTGAGCCTTGATCAGCAGCCGACGAGCACGATCAACCGAAGCAGCTCTGGCGACAACGACTTGGTGACGGCAGGCGACTATGCCGAGGCCGGTACGACGCTGCGCGTCACGCCCCGCATCTCTGAGGGTGGGTACCTGCGGCTCAAGTACGAGGTTGAGCTCTCGAGCTTCACGGGCGAAGGGCAGACGGTTGGCGATACGACTCTTCCGCCGCCACGGCAGCAGAACACGATCAAGAGCGAGAGTGTGACGGTTCCGTCCGACTCGACGGTGGTGATCGGTGGCCTGGTCGTGGATTCCAAGACCAAGACCATCGCGAAGGTGCCGCTGCTTGGCGACATCCCGCTCGTCGGACTTCTCTTCCAGGATCGCGCGACGGGCGACCGCAGCACGACGCTCTACATCTTCCTGACGCCGAAGATCCTGCGTGAGCCGACGTTCGCGGATCTGAAGCTGCTGACGCGCGGGCCGCGGCTGGCCTCGCGCCTGGGCGAAGAGATGCCGGAGATGAAGCCCTCGATCATCGGAGTTGTCGAGCCGGCGAAGCCCGCCAACCCCAGCCAGGAACCGACGGCACCGACGCGGGAGAACGCGCTCCCCACCGGCACCGCAGCACCGGGCGCGACGGGGACGCTGGGATCACGTCGCCCGGACTAGGCCGCGTCCGGACACACCGGAACCCCGCAAGCAGCACGCACCCCGCACGAAAGGGCAGAAGGTCGATGGCAAGCAACGGCAAGGCCGAACGCAAGGGAGGACTGAACGCGCTGGTCAAGCGCGGCGGGAACGGCACCCCCGGAGCGCTCGCGACTCCGGCTGGGCCGAGTGCCGCCGAGCTCGCCCGGCTCGCATCGCTCCTGGGCCCCTTGCCAATCACCGCCGAGAACGTCCGCCAGTTCCCGAGCGTTGAGGGCTCGGACGAAGAACCCTGGGATGTCATGCTCTCGATGCTCGCGATGGACGAGCATCATGGGCTTGAGATGCTGGCGAAGCGAACGGGTCTGCGGTACGCCGCGGAGCCGAAGCTCCATGAGTCAGCGCAGCGGTTCTACGAGGTGGTTCCTGCGGACGTCGCGCGGTCGCGCCTGTGCGCAGGCCTGGAGAGCGATGGGCACGTGATGAGCGTCGCGACGGCGCAGCCGATGCAGCCCGCGGCCTTCACGATGCTCGAGGACATGCTCGGCATGCCGATCCGGGTCGTGCTCTCGCCCCGCGCGGCGGTGGCGAACCTGATCAACCGTGGGTATGAGCAGCGGCAGGACCTGGTGACCGAGATCATCGAGGAGATGCCGCTGGATGAGCGGGCCATCGCCTCCGCCGCGGCGCAGGCCGGGCAGAGCACCGACCTGCTGCAGCTGGCGCGCCAGACGCCCGTGATCCGGCTGGTGAACATGATCCTGTTCGAAGCGCTGCGCCGTCGCGCCAGCGACGTGCACGTGCACCCGATGGAGAACAAGCTCGTCATCCGCTTCCGCATCGACGGGATGCTGGTGGACGCGTTCACGCCGCCTCTGTCGCTGGCGCCCGCGATCAGCTCGCGACTCAAGGTCATGACCGAGCTGGACATCGCGAACCGCCACAGCCCTCAGGACGGTCACACGAGCGTGCGCGTCGGGTCGCGGAAGGTCGATATCCGCTTCTCGTGCATCCCGAGCGTCTACGGCGAGCGGCTGGTCCTGCGTCTGCTGGACCAGACGGCGACGCAGCTCTCGCTCGATGAGGTCGGCATGACGCGGGTGATGCAGACCCAGCTGCTGGACCTTGTGGAGCGGCCCAACGGGATCATCCTGGTGACGGGGCCCACGGGCTCGGGCAAGACGACGTCGCTGTACGCCGCGTTGTCGCGGATTGATCGTGCAAGCCGCAACGTCATGACGATCGAGGATCCCGTCGAGTATCACCTCGACGGCATCAGCCAGATGCAGGTGAACGTGAAGCGCGGCGTGACGTTCGCGACGGGGCTCAGGGCCCTCCTGCGTCAGGATCCGGACGTGATCCTGGTGGGCGAGATCCGCGACGCCGAAACGGCCTCGCTGGCGATCCAGGCCTCGCTCACCGGCCACCTTGTGCTCGCCACGCTGCACACCAATGACGCACCCAGCGCGATCCCGCGCCTGGTGGATGTGGGCATCGAGCCCTACCTCATCACGAGCTCCCTGCTCGCAGTGCTGGCGCAGCGGCTGCTGCGACGGAGCTGCTCGGCGTGCTCCGGTGCCGGAAGCACGGCCTCGGGCCGGTGCGAAGTCTGCTACGGCACGGGGTACAAGGGCCGTCTGGCGGTGTACGAGATCATGGTGATGAACGACGAGCTGCGCCAGCTGACGGCGAGCCGCGCAGACGCGGTGGCGCTCTATGACGCGGCGAAACGCGCCAACTTCAGCCCGATGCGCGAGGACGCACTGCTGAAGGTGAAGCTCGGCCTGACGGACGAGGCCGAGGTGTACCGGGTTCTGCATTGAGGAGGGAAGTGGCGTAGTGGCGAAGTGGCGGAGTGGCGAAGTGAAGTGAACAGAATCGCCGTCATGCTGCCTTGCCGTGGGTTTTTCACTCCGCCACTCTGCCACTCCGCCACTTTGCCACTTCTTCTCCCCATGACACCACGCTCCCTCAACGTGACTCCGACGACGCTGACCGGGCGGCATGTGTCGCTGGTGCCGCTGGAGGAGTCGCACGCCGCCGCGCTCCTGACGTGCACCGCGCGTGGGACGTTCGAGTTCTTCCCGTTCGGGCCGCCGACGTGGGACGAGGCTGGATTCCTGGTGTATGTGCGTGATGCGCTCGCCAGCAGGAACCGGGTCGCCTTCGCGACGGTCGATCTGGCTTCGGGGCGTGTCGTCGGGAGCACCTCGTACCTCGACATCCGCCCGGACCACCTGGGGCTCGAGATCGGCTCGACCTGGATTGCCCCGGAGCATCGTGGCACGCGTGTGAATCCTGAGGCCAAGCTGCTGATGCTCCGCCATGCCTTCGAGGTGCTGGAGTGTGAGCGCGTGCAGCTCAAGTGCGATGCACGCAACGTCCACAGCCAGCGCGCCATCGCGAAGCTGGGTGCAACGTACGAGGGCACTCTTCGCAAGCACATGGTGATGGCCGGCGGCTTCGTGCGCGACACGGTGATGTTCAGCGTGATCAGGAGCGAGTGGCCCCGAGTGGAAGCGGGTCTCAAAGCGCGGCTGGCGTGAGGGGCCCGCCACGCGGGTACCCTGCTCACATGGCAGACCAGCGTGAGATGACGGCGTCGACAGCGCATGCGAGTAGTGCGGATCGGGAAGCCGCACCGGGTGATCCTGCGAGGCGTGATCTGGCCCGCACGGTCGGCGTTCCGGGCGCGCTGGCGATCATGATGGGCGTGATGGTTGGGAGCGGGATCTTCGCCTCGCCCCCCGGAATCGCCGCAGCGACGCAGAACCCCTGGCTCATCCTCGGCGCGTGGCTTGTCGGGGGCGTGGTCGCGCTGCTGGGGGCGCTGACGTTCGCCGAACTGGCGTCGATGCTCCCGCAGTCGGGCGGGATCTATGTCTTCCTGCGCGAGGCCTATGGCCGCGGCCTCGCGTTCGTCTTCGGATGGTCGTACATGCTCGTGGTGAAGCCCCTGGCGGCGGCGGGCATCGCGGTCGTCTTCACGGTCCACGTGCGCAAGATCCTGGGCGTGCAGACACCGGAGCAGGAGCTCTTTCCGCATGACTCCAAGATCATCACGATCGCGATGCTGGCGCTCCTCACGCTCGTGAATGTGCGCGGTGTCGAGCTCTCGACGCGCGTGGCGGCAGTCCTCACGGGGCTCAAGCTGCTCGCGCTCGGACTGATTGCGATGCTGCCGCTCTTCGTGCTCGGCGGAGGTGCCGGGAACTGGAGTGGTGCAGGCAACGCGCCGGCGGCGGGCAGCGTGTCGTTCTTCGCGGTGCTCGCGCCGATCATGGCCTCGGTGATGTGGACGTACGACGGATGGAGCGATGTCGGGGCAATCGCGGGTGAGGTGAAGGACCCGGGCCGGAACCTGCTGCGGATCTACGTGCTCGGCACGCTCATCGTGACCGCGCTGTACCTGGCGGTGAATGCGTCGTACCTGTTCCTGATCCCGCTGGGCGAGATGGCGAAGATGGAGACGGTCGCGCCGGCGGTCCTCGCGAGCGTCTTCGGGAGTGGCGCCGGGCTCGCCGCGGCGGCGATCGTGGTGGGCTCAACCTTCGGCTCGACGCACGCGTCGATCATGACCGGCGCGCGGGTGAGCTTCCAGCAGTCTCGCGACGGCCTGCTCTTCTCCTTCCTCGGGCGTGTACACCCGCGCTTTGGAACACCCTCGACCGCGCTGTGGACGCAGCTGGCACTCTCGATCCTCGCCGTGATCTTCGTCGGGAACTTCACGGCCCTCTCGGCCGGGTACGTCTTCTCGATGTGGATCTTCTACGGCCTGGCGGGCCTCGCCCTCTTCGTGCTCCGTGTGAAGCGGCCGGAGATGACCCGCCCATTCCGCTGCTGGGGATATCCATTCGTTCCGCTGGTCTTCGTCGGATCGGCGATCTTCATGACGGTGCTGGCCATCCGCGACCAGCCCGTCGCGAGCGCGCAGTACCTTGGGCTGATGGTGCTGGGTGTGCCGGCGTACCTTGTCTGGACGCGGCTCGGCCGGAAGCAGCCCACGGCCTGACCCCGCCGCGCCCGTCCCGCGATGACGGTCGGGCCTCGGCCCGGTCGATGCGGTTGCTGGATCATGTGGCGTACATCGGAGCAAATGATGGAACGCGCCCTCCCCTCTCTTGCTGTCTCGCTCGGAGACCCCGGCGGCATCGGGCCGGAGGTCATCGCCAAGGCGCTCGCGGACGACGCGCTGCGGCGCTCCGCCCACTGGACCGTCGTGGGCTCGCGCGCGGTCTTCCACGACGCGTGCACACGCTGGTCGCCCGGCGTGGCGTTCTATGAGGACGATGGCTCGCTCGTGTGGCGCAAGGGGCCAAGCGACGCCGAACGCATCAGCGTCATCGACAACGGTCACCTTGATGGCACCGGCCGGGTGCTCCACGCGGACACCGCCGTCCAAGGGCGCGCCTCGCTGGAGTGGGTTCGGGAGGCGATCCGCGGCTGCAAGGAAGGCCGCTTCGGCGGGGTAGTGACGGGTCCGATCAGCAAGCACGCATGGGCGATGGCGGGCGAGCGTAGGTTCGCAGGCCACACCGAGCTCTTCGCGGACGCATACGGGAACCCGGCCCATGCGATGATGTTTGTGAGCCCCGTGGTGTGCGTGATCCTCGCGACGATCCATGTCCCCCTCGCGAGCGTGCCAGGGCTCGTGACCACCGCGGGCGTCCTCTCGACGATCCGGATGGGGCACGCCACGTGCCAGCGTCTGGGCCTGCATCCCCCCGGCATGCCGCCCCGGATCGCGGTCTGTGGCCTCAATCCGCACGCTGGTGAGCATGGCCTCCTCGGTTCGGAAGATGACGCGATCATCGCGCCGGCGATCGAGTCGGCCCGGCGCGAGGGCATCGACGCGAGCGGCCCTTTCCCCGGCGACACGATCTTCCACAAGGCCGTCCGGCGTCCCGGTCAGACGCCGGCGAAGTTCGATCTCGTGGTTGCGATGTATCACGATCAGGGACTCGGCCCGCTCAAGCTCGTGGCGTTCGACTCTGCCGTGAACATGACGGTGGGCCTCCCGATCGTGCGGACCAGCCCTGACCATGGAACAGCCTTCGACATCGCAGGCCGCGGCGTCGCGGACGCGGGCAGCATGCGCAGCGCGATGGAGATGGCGGTGCGGCTGGCCCGTGCGTGAGGCTGGATGGTGGGGGACGCTGGCGGAAGCGCGGAAAGTCGCGAAGGACGACCTACCTACTCAAAAGAAAAAAGCGGGCCCCAGAAAGGCCCGCCTGAATCGCATTGTCGATTTCCCGCTTGTCGCTTTTCCTCACGCATCCAGCTTGCGGAGCGAGAGGCCGTGCTCGTCCAGGCGTTCACGGACTTCCTTGAGCGAAGTGGCGCCGAAGTTCTTGATGCCCATGAGCTCGGCCTCGGTGTGGCTGGCGAGGTCACCCAGGGTCTGGATGTTGAGGAGCTGGAGCGCCTTGCGAGCGCGAACGGAGAGGGCAAGCTCGGAAACGAGCTTGGCGAGCGTTGTCTCGCGGCCGGTGCCCTTGTACTGCTCCATGAGCTGCTTGCGGGCCTGGCGATGAGCGTCCTCGAGGCCCTGACCGAGGCGCAGGCCCTTGGCCGAGAGCATCTTCTTGATCTCGGTGAGCGAGGACTCGCCGAAGTTCTTGTAGCTCAGAAGCTCGGCCTCGGTGATGCGCAGCAGGTCGCCGAGCGTCCGGATGTTCATCTTCTTGAGGCAGGTTCGGGCCCGGACGGAGAGCTCAAAGTCCGTGACCGGCGTATCGAGCATCGCCTTCCGCTTGAAGACGTCGCGGTCCTGCTCCTCGAGGACGACCATCTCCTTGCTGGCGATGACGTCCTTCATGAACAGTCGGGCGCGGAGGTGGTTGGGATTGGTGTCCAGCACCTGGCGCAGGCACCGCTCCGCCGCCGCGTACTCGCCGCGGTCCTCGTAGAGCACCGCGAGGTTGATGAGGGCGTTGACGCGGGCGGGCTGCTTGGTAATGCACCGCTCATAGACGGAGAGGGCCTCATCCTCCTCGCCAACAAGATCGAGGGCATACGCGAGGCGGAACAGAACGTCGGCATTCTCCGGATCTGCCCCGGCTGCCTTGCGGAACTCGGCGATCGCGAGGTCGCGGTTGCCCGCGGCTTCGGCCTTGCGTGCGGCGTCGGTGTGACGAGAGGCGGCCGCGGGGTCGCGACGAACCGAGTCAGCCACGCCGATCACGGTGTCGAGTGGATCATGCGCCATCCGAGCGAGCTCCTTGAATAACGGGCAGGGGAAGGGAGCCCCTGAGCCCTGAGATAATCAGGGGGAATGGTAGGTCAGAGGGAGGGCGAGGGGAAGGGGTGCCGCGGGGCGTTGTGCAGGGGCACAGCGCCTGTCGGCTCGGAGAGCCGACATTGGCCGGGCACTGGATTCTGCGCGGCGTGCGTGTATCCTGACCCAGTTTGCGCCGTGTCCGGGCACGCAGGCCCCGGCACCGCTGCAACGGCGGAGCCGACATGCCCAAGCGTACCGACATCAAGACCATCCTCGTTCTCGGGTCCGGCCCCATCGTCATCGGGCAGGGGTGCGAGTTCGACTATTCCGGAACCCAGGCCTGCAAGGCCCTCAAGAGCGAGGGGTACCGGATCGTGCTGGTCAACAGCAATCCCGCCACCATCATGACCGATCCGCAGTTCTCGGATCGGACCTACATCGAGCCCATCATCCCGGAGGCCGTCCGGAAGATCATCGAGAAGGAGAACGCCGCCGGACCCAGGATCGACGCGATCCTCCCGACGCTCGGCGGGCAGACGGCCCTCAACTGCGCCTGCGCACTCTTCGATGACGGCACGCTGGACGCCCACGGCATCGAGATGATCGGCGCGAACAGGCGCGTGATCCACCGCGCCGAGGACCGCCAGATCTTCAAGGAGATCGTGGAGGGTCTCGGCCTCAAGATGCCCCGAAGCAAGACCGTGACGACGATGGACCAGGGGCTCGAGTTCCTCGCGGAGATCGGGCTGCCCGCCATCATCCGTCCCGCCTTCACCCTCGGCGGCACCGGCGGCGGAATCGCGTACAACAAGGAGGAATTCCGCGACATCATGCAGCGCGGCCTCTCGGCCTCGATGATCGGGCAGGTCCAGATCGATCAGTCCGTGATCGGCTGGAAGGAGTTCGAGCTCGAGGTCGTGCGCGACAAGAAGGACAACTGCATCATCGTCTGCGGCATC